>CAYYJK010000247.1:0-4180 GCA_964472185.1 uncultured Prosthecobacter sp. | reverse complement strand
CCGGATCCTGGCCGTGGCAGGCCAGGCACTTCTCCTGCAGCAGCGGCCACACCCGGCGGACAAACAACGCCTCGGCGTCCGCCGCGCCCAGAGGCGCGGCCGTCAGCAGCAGGAACCACGCGGTGCGGCCGGTCATGCGGGGATAACGCCGGCGCCGCGCGTTCATTTCCGGGGAATGCAGCGCCAGCGCCTCAGGGCAGCGCCGCCCGGATTTCCGCAGCAACCTTGTCGGCCAGGAACTCGGATCCGGCGGGCGTGTAGTGCAGGTCGCTCGGCTGGTGCAAGCGGTCGAACTCCGGCAGCACGTGGCCGTAGAGATCGTTGACCGGCACGCCCAACTCCCGCATCACCCGCACGGCGATGGCGTTGTACTCGGCCACCTCGCCAAACGTGCGCTCGGGCTTGAGCGGTGGCGGCGGAATCGGCGTGGTGGTGGCGAAGATCAGTCTGGCCCCGGTCTGGCGCAGGCGGCTGACGATGGCGCGCAGGTTCTTCTCGTACTCGGCGGGTTCGACCTGGCGACGGCCGTCGGCCATGTGGCGCAGGTCATGGATGCCGTGGTTGAAGTGGATGAGGTCCCACTTGCCCGAACCGAGCCAGCGGTCGTAGTGCACGACGTTCTTGGACGGACCGCCGTTGGTCGGGATGCGATGCACGTTGGCCACCCCCTCCAGGCGTTTCCGGACCGGCAGCGTGTAGCCCATGGAAATGGAGTCGCCGATGAGCAGCACGCGCGGCAGGCCCGGCACGTCCTGGACCGGCGCCAGCGCGGGATTCTCGGCCTTTTTCGCCGGCGGCGCCGCGGCCGCCGGCGTGTTCAAAAAGGCGGTCAGGGCCAGGGCGAGCGGGAGCAGACGGCGGGCATTCATGGCCTTGGGCAACGTTGCCGCCGCCGCGGGCCTTGCATCCGCCGGCCGGCAACAGCCCTTTCAGTCCGTCTGCAGGATCTGGAACAGGTTGTGGTAGCGGTCGGTCCACAGCGGCACCTCGAGCCGCGGTTCGTCGACCGGCACATCCGCCGGATGAGCCTTGAGAAAGGCCTCGTCGCGGGTCACCAGGACGTAGTCGGTCGAGTCGTCGTCGCCCTCCTCGTCGGTGAGAATGCGCGTCGTCCGCCAGCCGAGCGCCGCGGCCTGCTTCTCCACGACCGGCGCGAGCGTCAGGTAGGAGTTGGTGACGTGCACCGCGATGATGCCGTCCGGCTTCATGTGGCGCTGGTAGATCTGGAAGGCCTCGCGCGTCAGCAGGTGCATGGGGATGGCGTCACCGCTGAAGGCGTCGAGCAGCAGGACGTCGAACCGCTGCGCGGGTTCGCGCTCCAGCACCAGGCGGGCGTCGCCGACCACTTCGGTCACCGTGGCCCCGCGCGCCTCGGCGTCGGCCAGGTAGCTGAAATGCTTGCGCGCCAGGCGCACGACCTCGGGATTGATCTCGTAGAACCGGTAGGTCTGGCCGCGGCGCGCGTAGCAGCCGACCGTGCCGGTGCCCAGGCCGACCACGCCGACGCGGGCTTCGACTCGGTCCTCGAGCCGGGACAGGGCGCGGCCGATGCCGGTGTGGCGGCCGTAGTAGGTGACGGGGTCCTCGCGGTAAGCGGCGCCGAGATTCTGCATGCCGTGGATGATGCCGCCGTGGGTGAGGGTGCGGTACTCGTTCTCCAGCCCGGGGTCCCAGTCCTGGTCGACATTGACCGTGCCGTAAAAATTGCGCACCCGCTCCAGCCGCTCGTCGACATGCAGGGTCCAGCGGCCGAGCAGCACCGCCGCGGTGCCGCCGGCGAGCAGCCAGACGAAGGACAATGCATGGCGGACAAAGCGCCGGCGCAGCTGCTGGGCCGCGGCGATCAGGGCGGCGGTCGCGACGATGACGGCCAGCAGCAGCCCCAGCGGCCACTCCAGGAAGGTCACGAACACTCGCGGCGCCACCAGGCTGACCAGCAGTCCGCCCAGGGCGCCGCCGGCGGACATGCCCAGGTAAAACTCGGTCAGCCGGGCCGGGGCCGGTTTGAGCCGGGCCAGCTCACCATGGCAGACCATGCAGGCGAGGAAGAGCGCGCCAAAGCACCAGGCGAGCTCGGCCGGGTAATCCGGCATCAGGTCCACCGGCAGGCTCAGTTTTTTGCCGGCGGCCGTGACAAAGACCACGCCAAGGGCCGCCAAGCCCCAGAAGCCGCGCACGTACCAGCGCTCCAGCTCGAAGCAGAGGATGAAGGAGAGCAGGTAGAGGCTGAGCGGCACGACCCACATGAAGGGCACCACGGCGACGTCCTGGCAGACGTGGTTGGTGGTGGCCAGGAGCAGGGCGCTGGCCAGGGCGGGCAGCAGCACCCAGAGCAGGCGCCTCCACCAGGCGGGGGCCGGCGCGGGTGCCACCAGCGGCGCCGACGGCAGCCCGGCCAGGCGGGCGGTGCGCCAGGCCAGAAACAGGGACAGGCCGGCGAACAGGACAAAGGCGGCGGACCAGAGCCGGGCCTGGGTGGTGACCTCCAGCCAGGGCTCGAACACAAACGGGTAGCTCAGCAGCGCCGCCAGCGAGCCGAAGTTGGACAGGGCGTAGAGACGCCAGGGCCGGCCTTCCGGCCGGGCGCGCGTGAACCAGACCTGGGTGAGCGGACTGGTGCTGGAAAGGATGAAGTACGGCAGGCCGACGCTGCTGAGCAGCAGCAGCAGGATGCGCCCGGCCGGATCCTCGTCGCCGACCGGCTTCCAGGCGGCCTCGGGCATGATCGGCAGGCCGAAAAGCGCCGCCGCCATCAGCAGGGTGTGCAGGCCCGCCTGGGTCTTGGGCGCCAGGCGGGTCAGCAGGTGGGCGTAGGCGTAGCCGGCAAACAGCACCGCCTGAAAAAACACCAGGCAGGTGGTCCAGACCCCCGGACTGCCGCCAAACCAGGGCAGGATGAACTTGCTGATCACCGGCTGGACCTGGAAGAGCAGAAAGGCGCTGAGCAGGCTCAGCGAGCCCAGCTGGAGCCCGAGGCGCGTTCGTGAAGAGGAGGGGTCAGGCATGGCGGCAAGCCGCTGCGGACAGAAACGCCCGCCGCATTGGCAGGGCTCGCAACGCCGCAGCGGCGCCACTCTAACAAATCCCTTCCCCGAACGTTGCAGAAAGCGCACAGTGAAGACATGTCCGTCCAGCCACCCCAAGACGAAGCCTCTCTCCTGGTCAGGCGGGCGCTGGACCAGTACGAAAGCAATCTCATCGCCTACACCGCCGGGATCCTCGGCGGCGACGTGGAGCGGGCCCGCGAGGTGGTCCAGGACTCCTTGCTCAAGCTCTACCTCACCGACCCGGCCAAGGTGCGCGACAGCCTCAAAGCCTGGCTGTTCACCGTCTGCCGCAACCGGGCTCTCGACATCCTGCGCAAGGACCAGCGCCTGGACCTTGGCAACGAGGACGTGCTCAGCGCCGCCGCGACGCTGGAGCCCAACCCCTCGGAAAGCGCCGACGCCCACGAGCTGCACGCGCGCATCTGGGAACTGGTCGAAAAGCTGCGCCCCAACCAGCGCGAGGTCATCCGCCTCAAGTTCATGCACGACTGCTCCTATCAGCAGATCGCCGATGTCACCGGCCTCAGCGTCGGCAACGTCGGCTTCATCATGCATGTGGCCATCAAAAAACTGCGTGACCTGATGAACCGCGAACTCAGCGTCCGCCGCCCCTGACTTTATGACACCCCCCAGCGACACCCCCGAACTCACCGCCTATGCCCTGGGCGAGTTGCAGCCGCTGCAGGCGGCCGAGGTTCACGACCTGCTCGCCGCCTGCCCCGCCGCCACCCATGAGCTCGAGCAGATCGAGGCAGTGACGGACGCCCTGCGCCACGGCGCCCCCATCCCCCAGGAACGCCTGCGTCCGGAACAGCGCCATGCCGTACTGCGCCCCCCCCAGCTGCCGCGCCGTCTCGCGCCGCTGGCGCCGCGCGCCCTGCCGGTGAAGCCGCGGCCGGGCGGCACTTGGGCAGTCCTGCCCGGGCTGCTCAAAGCTGCGGCGGCGCTCACCCTGGCCGGCACCGCCTACTTCATCGGCCGGCACACCGACCTCCAGCCGGCGGCCGGTCCCAGCCTCGCCGCCACACCGGCCGCCGTCCCGGCGCCCGCCCCGGTTGCCAGCGCCCCCCGGCTGCCCTTCGCCCAGCCGGTTCCGGAAGCGCGCGACAACGCTCTGCCGAGCCCGCCGCCGT
>CAYYJK010000246.1:0-5852 GCA_964472185.1 uncultured Prosthecobacter sp. | reverse complement strand
AGCCGACCTTCGGCTGCCGGATCTGCATCCTGATCGACCTGCCGGATCTCGCCGAAGCCAAGGACTTCGCCTTCCTCAACAACCCGGCCCGCGCCATCCAGCGCCGCGCCCACCAGCACTTTTACCAGGGCCTGCACGCCGGCGTCATGGCGGAACTGGCGCTGGAGGGCGGCGACATGTTCGCCTACCTGCCCACCGGCGGCAGCAACCTCGACCTGCCCGACGCCTGCGTCGACATGGCCGGCAACCCGCTCAGCCTGGAGCGCGACGTCTACCCGAACTACGACATCATCCTCTGCATCTCGACCTTTTCCGCCACCGCGCCGCTGACCGCCTTCGCCAAGCAGTACGGCTTCCGCGGCGCCACCCTGCACGGGCTCAACGACGTCATCCTCAACACCGGCCTTGCCGTGGACTATGAGGAGGTCAGCCGCGACGCCGAAAAGCTGCGCCTGGCCATGACCCGCGCCGACTCGGTGGAGATCGACTTCGCCCTGGAAAGCGGCGAGGTGCTCACCGCCAGGCTGGAACTCGGCGGCCAGGAGGCGCAGAAGAGCCACGGCCTCTGCCGCGGCACCGCGCCCGACGTCGCCAACCTGCCCGCCGGCGAGGTCTACTTCGTGCCCACCGGCGCCGAAGGCCATTTCCCGATGAAGTACGAGGACGGCACGCTGGGCAGGCTCACCGTCACCGGCGGCCGCATCATCCGCAGCGAGCTCATCGCCGGCAACCCGGCCACCATCGACACCCACAACGCCAGGCTGCAGGACGATCCGATGACCGGCGTGCTCGGCGAACTCGGCTTCGGCACCCAGGTGCTGCCGGTGTCCGGCGCCGACATCCAGGACGAGAAGGTGCTTGGCACCTGCCACCTCGCCACCGGCCGCGACGACCATCTCGGCGGGCACATCACGCCGGCCCAGTTCAAGCGCCATCAGAACGCCACGCACGACGACATCCTGTTCGCGCCGCACAAGACGCCGAACTTTGACATCCGCCAGGTGCGCATGCACCGCGGCGACCAGCACGAGATCCTGATCGAGCACTTCCAGCCGGCCAAGTACCTGCTCGACGCCCTGGCCGCCGAATAGGCCGGCCGCCCGGTCTCAGGCCGGCTGGGAGGGCGGGAATCCGTTCCCGCCCTCCCGGCTTGGCCGTTTCCCCACCCGCATGAACCTGTACGAAACCCGCCGTCTCCTCGACGAGTACCTGCTCTTCCACTACGGCACCGCCGCGGAGGTGCTGCCCTGGCCCTGGGGCCCCCGGGAGGCGCTGGGCTTCGCCGTGCGCAGCGTCACCGAACTCGCCGACCTGGAGCGCGCGCCGCAGAGCGCGCTCGACCTCGGCTGCGCGGTCGGCCGCTCGGCCTTCGAACTGGCCAGGCATGTGCCGGCCGTGCTCGGCATCGACTACAGCCGCAGCTTCATCGAGGCGGCGCAGGCGCTCGCCCGCGACGGCGAGCTGGCCTATCAGCGCCTCGACGAAGGCAGCGCCAGCACGGCCCTGGTGGCGCGCGTGCCGGCGGACTGCACGCGCTCGCGCGTGCGTTTCGAGACCGGCGACGCCATGAACCTGCGCGCCGACCTGGGCAGCTTCGATCTGGTGCACGCCGCCAACCTGCTCTGCCGGCTCACCGACCCCGCGCGGCTGATCGCCCGGCTGCCGGAGCTGGTGAAGCCGGGCGGCCAGCTGCTGCTGACCACGCCCTGCACCTGGCTTGAAGAATTCACCCCGCGCGGCCGCTGGCCGCAGGGTTCGACGCGCGAGTGGCTGCAGAGCGAGCTCGGGCAGGCCTTCACGCTCGAACACAGCGCCGACCTGCCCTTCCTGATCCGCGAGCACGCCCGCAAGTACCAGTGGAGCGTCGCCCTGGGCACGCGCTGGCGGCGGCGCGCCTGAAGGCAGCTGCGGGTTGCGGCGGGGCCGGGCGTGGCCTTTAGTGCCCGCCACCCATGCCACCCGAACTCGAGGCCCTGCTCATCCTGACACGCCAGCAGTTTCCCGCCCTGAAAGGCGTCGACTGCACCGTGGAACCCATCCTCAAGGGCGGTTCGGACCGGCATTTCTACCGCTTCACCTGGGCCGATCCGGCGCACCCGCCGATGATCCTCATGGTCTACACCCTCGCGCGGCGCGACAACCCGAAGTTTGTGCCGTCGACCCACCGGCTCGCCGCCCTGGGCGTGAACGTGCCGCAGATCTACGCCTTCGACGAGCAGCGCCTGTGCGTCTGGCTGGAGGACCTCGGCCCGGACGACCTGCACGCCCACCGCCACGAGCCCTGGGCGGTGCGCCGGCCGCTCTACGAAGCCACGCTGCTCGAAGCCGCGAAGATCCACTCGGTCAGCGCGCAGAGCCTCAGCGAGGCGGAGATCCAGGCCATGGAGCCGGAGTTCAGCGAAGCCCTCTACGAGTGGGAGCAGAACTACTTCCTCGAGCACTTCGTCCACGGCCACCTGCGCCGCGAAGCCGGGGACGAGCGCCACGCCGCGGCGCACGCCGCGCTCGCCGCCCTGCGCCAGCGCCTGGGCCGGCTGCCGCGCTGCCTGGTGCACCGCGATTTCCAGAGCCAGAACGTGCTGCTGCGCGACGGCAAGGCCTGGCTGGTCGACTACCAGGGCCTGCGCCCTGGGCTGGCCGAATACGACCTGGCCTCGCTGCTCTTCGACCCCTACGTGAGCCTGAGCCGCGCCGAACGCGGCGAGCTGCTCGAGTACTACGCCGGCCTGCGCGGCCTCAGCCTGCCCGCCCTGCGCGAAGTCTTCTACCTCTGCGCCGCCCAGCGCCTGATGCAGGCGCTGGGCGCCTACGGCAACCTCAGCCGCAACCTCGGCAAGACCCAGTTCGAGCAGCACATGCCGGCCGGCGTCGCCAACCTGGCCCTGGTCTGCGAAGAAACGCCGGCGCTGGCGCCGCTGCGCAGCCTGTTCACCTGATGCACACGCTGCTGGCCGTGCCTGAGTGCGCCGCGTTCCTCGCCGGGGAACTCGGCATCGCGGACCCCGGCGGCCCCTGGCTGCAGGCCCCGGCGCTGCCGTCCCACCTCGCCTTCGCCCGCCAGACCCTGCCGGCGGCCGTCGCCGTGGCCGACGCCTCGATCAACGCCTGGGCGGACCGGATCCTCCAGGGCGTCGCCGGCATCCTGCCCGACGAGCAGCCCTGGCGGCTGCACCTCTGGCCCGCCTACGGGGAAGGCCGCGCCGGCCAGCACCGCTGCGAACTGATCCGCACCGCCGTGCACGAGCGCCTGAAAAAGCGCCGCCGCGCCCTGCTGCGCTGCCTGGAAGAGGGCACGGCCCCCTTCACGGAGCAGACCTCGCTGGTGCAGGCCGCGCTCACCGCTCCCGACGCCGGCTGGCTGTCGGTCAGCGCCGCCCCGCAGCCGCGGCAGCTGCGCGCCCTGGTCTCCGCCTTCGTCGGCGGCGAGATCGCGCCGGCCGAGGACAAGGCGGCGCCCAGCCGCGCCTTCGCCAAGGTCGTCGAATCCGAACTCCGCCTCGGCCGCGCCATCGCCGACGGCGAGACCTGCGTCGACCTCGGCGCCGCCCCCGGCAGCTGGAGCTACGTCGCCCTCCAGCGCGGCGCCTTCGTCACCGCCGTCGACCGCAGCCCGCTGCGCGAGGACCTGATGCGCCACCCGCGCCTGCGCTTCCACCAGGGCGACGCCTTCAAGTTCAAACCCGAGCAGCCGGTCGACTGGCTGATCTGCGACATCATCGCCGCGCCGCAGCGCAGCATCGACCTGCTGCTGGAATGGCTGGGCGAGCGGCGCATGCGCCAGTTCATCGTCACGGTCAAGTTCAAGGGCGGCGACGAGTACGGCCTGCTCGAGCCGCTCAAGCGGGCCGCCCCGCCGCTCTGCCGCGATTTCCGGCTCAGCCGCCTGTGCGCCAACAAGAACGAGGTCTGCGCCTTCGGCGTGGTTTAGCCTGCAAGAACCCGCATCCGGGTCCCGTCACATCCCGCCATGCCTGCGCTCGTCCGCTTCTGCCTGTCCGCCCTCGCCGCCGCCGCCTCGCTCGGCGCCCAGCCGGCCACCACGCCGCTGTTCTGGCCCGACAAGAACGGCCCCAGCTTCGACGGCGTTGTGCCGGCCGGCGAGGCCGCCCGGCTGCCGCTGACCTGGAACCACGAGACCGGCGAGAACATCGCCTGGAAGGTCGACCTGGAAGGCGAAGGCCACAGCACGCCGGTCATCGGCGGCGACCGCCTCTGGTTCACTGCCGCCACCGCCGACGGCAAGAAGCAGTACGTCTACGGCATCGACCGCCACAGCGGCAAGATCGTCCACCACAAGCTGCTGTTTGAGAACGCCGCCCCCGAGGACCTCGGCAACCCGCTCAACAACTACGCGGCGCCCTCGCCCGTGCTCGAAGCGGACGCCCTGTACGTCCACTTCGGCACCTACGGCACCGCCCGCCTCGACCCGCTCACCGCCGGGGTCGTCTGGCAGCGCCGCGACATCAACGTCAGCCACTACCGCGGCCCGGGCTCCTCGCCGATCCTGCACGGCGACCTGCTCATCCTGACCTTCGACGGCATCGACGCCCAGTTTGTCACCGCGCTCGACAAGCGCACCGGCGCCACGGTCTGGACGACGCCGCGCACCACCAACTACGAGGACCTCGACAAGGAGGGGCGGCCGACGCGCGGCGGCGACATGCGCAAGGCCTACCACACGCCCGCCGTCTTCGACCTGGCGGGCAAACCGACCCTGGTGTCGATCGGCTCGCGCGCCGCGTTCGGCTACGATCCGGCCACCGGCCGGGAGCTGTGGACGATCCGCCACGGCGGCTTCAACGCCGCCATCCGCCCGCTGGTCCACGGCAACGTCCTGCTGCTCAACACCGGCGCCGAGCGCGCCCACACCCTCGGCGTGCGCATCGACGACCGCATGCAGGGCGACATCACCGGCAGCCACATCCTCTGGGACCGCGACAAGCGCAACGCCAGCGAGGCCTCGCCCGTCCTGGCCGGCGGCCGCCTGTTCCAGACCACGCGCGGCGGCATTGTCAGCTGCATCGACGCGCTCACCGGCGCCGACGTCTGGGAGGACCGCCTCAGCGGCCAGCACCTGCCCAGCCCGATCCTCGCCGGCGACCGCCTGTACTTCAGCAACGACCGCGGCGACACCCGCGTGCTGAAGACCGGCGACAAGTTTGAGGTGCTGGCCGAAAACAAGCTGCCGGATGCCATGACCGCCGCGCCGGCCGTGGCCGATGGCGCCCTGTTCATCCGCACCAAGCGCCAGCTGTTCAAGCTCGCGCGCCCGTGAATGCCGTCGCGCGTGCGCAGCGGCTCAGATCCGCCTTAATACGGGCTTCCCAGCCGGTTCTATCAGGGACTCGCGGGGGCAGAAATAACGCCGCGCATGCACAAATCCATCGCGAAGCTTGCCAAGCTGTGCTAGACTAACATCCTCTATGGCTACGACACCGACTCGCAAAACACGTTTCTCCCGCCGGGTACCCGACCATGTGACTGACGAACTCGTCAATGTGCTGTCCATGGGTGAAACCCTCGAGTTCAATGCGCTGTTCAAGCTGGTTTACGACAATCTCAAGCTGAAAAACGCCGTCAGCGGGGGCGAAGAGATGCTCCGCCTGCGTTCCTATGAGAAGCTCCAGGGTCTGGTCAGCCGCGGCCTTTGCGCCAAGGTCGGCAAGACCTACCGCGGACTGGAAGGCCTGCGCGCCGCCCACCAGGCGACCATCGCCGCCCGCACCGCCACGGTGGCCGCCCGCTGAGCCGGCTTTTCCCAAAAACCGCCTTCCTCCGGGAAGGCGGTTTTTTTGTGCCCGCCGCCCGCGCCGACACGGGCTTGACGCCGCCCCGGCCCGCCCGCACAGAAC
>CAYYJK010000245.1:0-5896 GCA_964472185.1 uncultured Prosthecobacter sp. | reverse complement strand
TCTCGGTGCGGTAGCGGGCGATGCGCTGCCGCACCTCGGGCTCGATCCAGTCGTGATCCGCCAAGTGGGCGACATCGTCGATCGAGGCGGCGTTGAAACCCCAGGCAGCCGCCTGGCGCGCCAGGCGGTTGAGGTCGGCGCAGACGCCTTCCCACCAGGCGCTGCCCTGCCGCCCGACATGCTGCCAGGGGATCTTGGACCAGTTGATCACGCGCCGGTCGTAGCCGCGAAAGAACGGCCCGATGGCGTCGATGAGGTGGAGTTCGGTCACCCGACGCCATCCCCGCGGACCCGCCGGGCCGCAAAGGCGGCTCAGTGACGATTTGGTTGCATGGCCGGGTCAGGCCGGCAGCTCGGCATGGAAGGCCGCCAGCGACTGCTCCAGGGCCTGCAGGCGCTCCGTGCGCGCGGACGCGAACTGCTCGTGCCGGCCCGCCTGCTCGCGGGCCGGGGCCAGCAGCGGCAGGAAGCGGGCAAAGAGCGCCTCCACGTCGGTGCGCACCTGATTCGCCAGCATCTCGCGCAGGGTTTCCGAAGACTGCTCCAGCCGCTGCACCAGCCGCACCCGCGCCTCGTGCAGGGCCAGGTGGGTGAGCAGCACGGCGGCGGCGGCCAGGAGCAGCCCGGCACCGGCGGCCAATGCGACGCCGAGCGGCCCCTCGAAGTAGCCGGCGACCGCCGCGCCGGCGAGCAGCACGATCAGCAACCGCGGCAGCCAGCGGGCGCGCCGGCGGGCCTTCGCCCGCCCCGGCTCGATCACTTCGTCCAGGTTGAGCGCCAGCACAAAGCGGCGCAGGGTGCTGTCGACATGCGCGGCGAACAGGCGCCGGATTTCCGGGTCCGCCAGCGCCGGCAGGGGCTCGTCGGCCGGAAACAGGCTGCCGCGGCCCTGCGCATGCAGGAACCGGTCGTACTGCAGGTAGTCCTCCTCGAGAATGATGCCCACCTGGCGCCAGCGGTCGCCGTTGCGCTGCAGAATGTCCTGAAACAGGCGGTGATCGAGGCTTTCGGACCGGCGCTCTTCCTGCTCCGCCGGCGGACGGCGGAAGGCTTGGCGCAGCGCCAGCGCGTCGTCGGCCAGACCGGCGACCCGCACGCAGGATTCCTGGTAATCGCGCTCGGTGGCATCAAGCGCCGGCAGGACCTTCTTGAGCGTGCGGTCGACCTGCATCTCGCGCTCGACCAGGAACTCCTGCAGCACCGCCGCGGTCCGGCTGGCCTGCCGGGCCTCGCGCACGGTCTGTTCCTGCAGTCCCGCCAGCAGCTGGCGCGCCAGACGGACCGTGCTGGCGAGCTTGTTCAAGCGCGCCGTGTTGCGGCCGACCAGGGTCGAGATGTGGGCCTCCAGCGGCGGGAAACCGCTGGCCGCCAGGCCCTCGGCATCCTCCAGCAGGCGCGCCCGGAAGGCGCGCTGGCCGGAGACGGCAAACAGCGGAAACTCCTGCCCGTAGCGCTGCTGCGAGAGCTGGCGCATGTAGTCGGTGATGACCTGCACCTCCTCGGGCGTGCGCAGGTCGCACTGCTGCAGGACGAAGATGACATTGCGCATCCAGTGCTTGTGCACCTTGTCGAGGAACTGCCAGGCCGAGGCGCCCCAGGGGTTCATGGCGCTGAACACGAAGATCACCAGGTCGGAAACCGGCACGAACCGCTCGGTGATCTCCTGGTGCTCGCTCTCAATCGAGTTGGTGCCCGGCGTGTCGACGATGTGGAAGTCGCGCAGGAACTCGCAGGGCACCTGCACCTCGACCAGCGTCTGGGTCAGCGGCACCGCCTGCGCCGCCGGACCGTGCTTGAAAAACAGGATCTTCTCCGTCGTAGGCATCACGCCGGTCTGCGAGAAGTCGTGGCCGAACAGCGCGTTGAGGAAGGTCGACTTGCCGACGTTCACCTCGCCGACGACGACGAACACAAACGGTTCCTTGAGGCTGGCGAGCAGATTGTCGGTGATGGCCTGCGCCTCGCGGTCGCCACCCAGGTCGCGGATGGCTTCGGACAGGGCCTGCAGTTCCGCGCTCAGGCGCGCGCGGAGCTGGAAGTATTCGTCGCCAATCATCAAGCGGGAAGCGGGGAGTTCGGGATTCGGCCGCGGCGGCCGTCAGGGCGACCGCGGTGCCCGCAGGCCATAGCCACAAACCGCCGCGCCGACAAGCGCGGACTCCCGCTGATTCCGGACCGCCGGGGCTCACTGCGGCAGCGGCGCCGGATCGCGGTCGGCGACGGGCTGGGCCGGACGGACGACCATGCCCACGGGCATGTTGGCCTTCTCGAGGTTGAGCAGTTGGCTGACGGTGACGAACTGGTAGCCCTTGGCCAGCAGCTGGTCGAACATCGCCGGCATGGCTTGGATGGTCGGGGGATGGATGTCGTGCGCCAGCATGATGGCGCCCGGATGCGCGCCGTTGACCAGGCGGCTGGTCACCACGCCGACGCCGGGCCGGCGCCAGTCCTGGGGATCGACCGACCACATGATGGTCGAGTAGCCGAACTCGGCGAACATGAGCTGCTTGATGCGGGCGTTGACCGCGCCGTAGGGCGGGCGGATCAGCTGCGGGCGGTAGTTGGCGGCGGCCACGAGCGCGTCTTCGCTCTGGCGCAGTTCCTGGCGGATCTGGTCGTCGGACCGGCTGGTCAGGCTGGCGTGCGTCCAGGTGTGGTTCGCCACCTCGTGCCCCTCGGCGATCATGCGCCGGATGATCTGCGGATGGGCCTTGGCACTGCGGCCGATGACAAAGAAGGTGCACTTGATGTTGCGCTCCTTCAGGATGTCGAGCAGTCGCGGCGTCAGCACGGGGTGCGGACCGTCGTCAAAGGTCATGGCGACGACCGGCTGGGTGATGTTGACCTGGGAATAGCTGACCTTGGCTCCGGCCGGCGGCACGCTCGGCAGGGTCGAGGGCCGGTTGCTGCGCCGGGCAATCGGGTTTTCCAGCAGCTGCGGCGCGGGCGCGGGCTTCTCGATGCCGGCGGAGGCCGTGGCCGGGCGGTCGGTGGACGAACAGCCGGCGCTGCCCAGAAGAATGCCGAACCAGATGCTGAGATACATGCGTTGGGAAGTCACGACGGCAAGGTTAGTGGAGTGGCTGGATTAGGAAAGCTGGAAATTGCCGGAAAACCCCGGCTAGGCGCGCTCGACCAGGTCGGCGATCCGTTCGGCGGCGTCGCGCGCCGCCAGGCCGGCGGCGGCCTGCTTCATGGCGGCGGACTTCGCCGGATCGTCCAGGATGCCGCGCACCGCCCCGGCCAGCCCCTCCGCGTTGAGCCCCTGCTCCGGCAGCAGCAGCGCCGCCCCGGCGCGCTCGAACACCTCGGCATTGCGGGTCTGATGATCGTCGGCGGCGAACGGATAGGGCACCAGCAGGCTGGGCACGCCGAAATGGGCCAGCTCGGACATCGAGGAGGCGCCGCTGCGGGCGATCGCCAGGTCGGCAATGCGGTAGGCCAGGTCCATGCGGTGGCAGAAGGCGGCCACGTGCTGGCGCAGAGTCGGGTGCCCGGCGTACATGTTGCGCACCTCCTCGTAGTCCGTCGGCCCGGCGATGTGCAGCACCTGGATGCCCTGCTGCTCGAAGGCGTCCAGCGTCAGGCCAACGACCCGGTTGACGCCGCGCGCGCCCTGGCTGCCGCCCATGACCAGCAGGGTTTTCTTGTCGCGGTCGAGCTGGAAGAACGCGTACGGATCGTCCGTGGCAGCGGCGCGCATGGCGCTGCGCACGGGCGTGCCGACCACGCGGACGTCGCGGTGCCGGCCGAAATGCGGACGACAGGCCTCCAGGCCACAGAGGACGGTGTCCGCATAGCGGGCGTTGAGCTTGTTGGCCTTGCCGGGAATGGCGTTGCTCTCGTGAATCAGGGTGCGGCAGCCCTCGCGGCGGCCGGCGTACAGCGGCGCAAACGAAGTGAAGCCGCCCATGCCGAGCACCACGCTGACCCGGTGCTCGCGGATGATCCGGCGGCACTGCCCCAGGCCCTTCCAGAGGCCGGAGAGGAAGCCGGCCATCCGGGGCGACCACGGCCGGGGCATGGCCAGGAACGGCATCTTTTCGAAACGCAGCCCGCCGTGGCCGGAAGCGGCGATCGAATCGATCTTTTTCTCGCTGATCAGCAGCGTCACATCGTGGCCGCGCGCCGAAAGCACCTCGCCGACGGCGATGCCCGGAAACAGGTGGCCGCCGGTTCCCCCGCAGGCGATGAGCACGTGCCGGGGCGATGGGGATGGGGAATTCACAGGAGTCAAAGCTGGGGTGTCCACCGGCGCTTCCTGCGGATCACCGGGAGCTCGTCCCAGGTCAGGTGCACGCCCTGCCGGTGGATGTTGACCAGGATTCCCACCGCCATCATGG
Source organism: uncultured Prosthecobacter sp. (assembly GCA_964472185.1). Classification (GTDB taxonomy): domain Bacteria; phylum Verrucomicrobiota; class Verrucomicrobiia; order Verrucomicrobiales; family Verrucomicrobiaceae; genus Prosthecobacter. The sequence continues at coordinate 1,553 of CAYYJK010000245.1, read as the reverse complement.
CAGCCACCAGGCTGGAGCCTCCGTAGGAGACGAAAGGCAGCGGGAGTCCCTTGTTGGGCAGCAGCGCCGTGGTCACGCCCATGTTCAGCAGGGCCTCCAGGGCGAGCAGAAAGGTCAGGCCGAAGCCGAGCAGCTTGCCGAAGCGGTTCGGCGCGTAGGAGGCGATGCACATGCCGGCGAACATCAGCATGACAAAGGCGGCCACCGTACCCAGCGCGCCCCAGAGGCCGAGCTCCTCGCCGACCATCGGGAAGATGAAGTCGGTGTGCGCCTCCGGCAGGTAGGAAAGCTTCATGCGCCCCTCGCCCAAGCCCCGCCCCTCCAGCCCGCCGGAACCGAAGGCGAGCCAGGAGATCCACTGCTGCAGGCCGATGCCGCTCTTGTACTTTTCCAGGTCGAAGATGGCGAGCACGCGCTCGAACCGGTTCGGCGCGAGGCAGATGCCGGCCGCGAGAGCGGAGGCGGCGGCGGCCACGAGCAGGCCCAGGTAGCGCCAGCGGGTGCCGGCCACCAGCATCAGGGCGCCACCCACCGCGGCGGAAACCGAACCGTTGCCGAGATCGACCTCGCCGCCGATCAGCAGGACCACGCCGCCGAGGATGGCGCAGGGCAGGAGCAGACCGTGCTTGAGCGAGCGCTCCAGGCCCTCGTGGCGGGCGAACCAGCCGGCGAGCGCGATGACGAGGGCGAGCTTGGCGAACTCCGACGGCTGCACGCGCAGCGCGCCCGTGCCGATCCAGCGCGAGGCGCCGTTCACACGCGCCGCGATCAGCGGCTTGTAGCCCAGCAACTGGGCCAAATGCCATTCGTAGCAGAGCAGCAGGCCGACGCCAGCCGCGCCCAGCAGCCACCAGCGCCAGCGGTACCACTGATTGTAATCCACCAGCGCCGCCCCCAGGCCGGCCGCCAGGGCCACGCCCAGCCACATCACCTGCTTCCACACCGTCACATAGGCGTCACCGCCGCCCTCACGGGTGAAAAAGCTCGTGCTCGCCAGCATGGTGATCCCCAAGCCGACGAGGGAGACGACGGCCAGCAGGAGCAGGAGGACGGAGCGTTTGGCCATGACTGGGAATCGGCACTGGCGCAGACCTTCACTTGGCAGGAATGGTCAGCTTCATGCCGTCGCGCAGCAGTTCCGGACGGTTGATCTTGTTGGCAGCCTGCAGGGCGCTGACCGAGACGCCATACTTGCTGGCAATGCGGTACAGGGTTTCGCCCGGACGCACGGTGTGGCTGCGCGCGGCGACTTCCTTGCGGGCCGGCGGCGGCGTCTCCTGCACCGGTTCGGCGCGCACGATCGGGGCCGGCGGACGCGGCACCGGGATGGCCTTGGGCACCGCCTTCTCGGCCTCCTGGACCTTGGGCTGGGCTTCCGGCGGCTGTTCCTGAACCACCGGCAGCTCGACCCGCTGCACCGCCGGCATCGCGGGCTCCCGGCTGACCGCCGGCGGCGGAGTCGACGCCACCGCCTGCCCGGGCATGATGGCCGGCGCGGGCGTGAGTTCGTTCTCGATCGTCGGTTGGAAGCTGAAGCTGCGCTCGCCCGGCAC
>CAYYJK010000244.1:1746-5909 GCA_964472185.1 uncultured Prosthecobacter sp. | reverse complement strand
TCCTGCTCAGCCTCGGCTTCGTCTGGGGCATGCTCTGCCTGCGCTACATGGACATGGGCGAGTTTTTCTTCCTACGGAAATGGTTCCTGATGCTGGTGCCCGTCGGGTTCGTGCTGGTGCTGCTGCTGGTGAAGGAGTTCCTCGCGGTGCGTGCGCTTGGCAGCCTGATGCTGCTCGCCGCCGGCCCGGTTCTGGCTTCCGCCTTCCTGCAGCCGCAGATGACCCGCCTGCTGCTGCCGATCCTGGCTTATGTCTGGATCCTGGCCGGCATGTTTCTGGTCGGCATGCCGTTTTTGATGCGCGACGCGGTCACCTGGCTGCTGGCGCGCGAGGGGCGCTGGAACCTCGCGGTCTGGTTGGGGATCCTGTACGGCGCGGTGCTGCTGGTGCTGGCGGTGATGACTTACTGAGCATGGAGCGGCCGCCCCCCCGCATTCTGGTCATTCGTGGCGGCGCCATCGGGGATTTCATCCTGACCCTGCCGGCGCTGCGGCTGTTGCGCCAAGGGCTGCCGGCCTGCAGGATCGAGGTGCTGGGCTACCCGGGCATCATCGAGCTGGCGGTGCAGGCGGGGCTGGCGGACAGCACGCGCAGCCTGGAGCACCGGTCGATGGCGCTGCTGTTCGCCCGCGGCGCCAGCCTGGACCCGGCGCTGGTGGACTACCTGCGCGGGTTCAACCTGGTGGTCAGCTACCTGTACGATCCCGATGGCATCCTGCGCGCCAATCTGGAGGCGGTGGGCGTCAAGACCCTGATCGAGTGTCCGCATGCGGTGCAGCCGGGGCAGGGGCATGCGGCCCGGCAGTTGGCCCGGCCGCTCGAGCGGTTGGCGCTGTTCCTGGACGAGCCGGACTGGCGGCAGCCGGTGCTGGCGCCCGCATCGCGGCCGTGGTCGCTGCCCGCCGGGGCGCGGCTGGCGATTCATCCGGGCAGCGGATCGACGCGGAAAAACTGGCCGTTGGAGCGCTGGCTGGAGCTGGCCGGGCGCATCGCCGGTCAGCGGCCGGACCTGCAGCTCACCTGGGTGACCGGCGAGGCGGAGGAGGCGCGCGGTGTGCTGGCAGAACTGGCGGGGGCTGTTCCGGGCCAGGAGCACTGGCACGCCCTGCCGCTGACGGAGCTGGCGGAGCGGCTGGCCGACTGCGGCGGATTTCTCGGCCACGACAGCGGCACCGCGCATCTGGCGGCGGCCTGCGGCACGCCGGCCCTGCTGCTGTTCGGGCCGACGGATCCGCAGGTCTGGGCGCCGCCGGACGTGTGCGTGCTGCGGGCCGAGTCCGGAGACCTGGCCGACCTGCCCGTGGCGGCGGTCTGGGAAGCCTGGCTGACCCTGGGCGGCGCGTGAAAGCAGGATCAAACCGGCAAGCAGTTCCTTGTGACAGATCTTTTGGCGTGCTAGACGTAATAAGAAGATGTCTGAAACCTCCTCCCATCGCTTCCCCACCATTCTGATCCTCGGCGCTCCGGGCAGCGGCAAAGGCACCCAGGGCAAGGTGCTGGGTTCCATTCCCCGCTTCCACCACCTCGCCTGCGGCGATGTGTTCCGCTCCCTCGACACCCGCACCCCGCTCGGCCAGAAGTTTGTCGAGTACTCCAGCCGCGGCGAACTGGTGCCGGACGACATCACCGTCCAGCTCTGGCGCGCCAACATCATGCAGCGCGTCGATTCACACCAGTTCAAGCCGGAGATCGATTTCCTGGTCCTGGACGGCATTCCGCGCAACGTCGAGCAGGCCAAGTACATGGAGGCGGACATCGAGGTGCTGAAGGTCTTCCACCTGTCCTGCCCGGACCGCTCGGAACTGGCGCGCCGGCTGCGCAAGCGCGCGCTCAAGGACAACCGCTTCGACGACGCCAACGAGACCGTCATCCAGCAGCGCTTCGCCACCTACGAGGCGGAAACCAAGCCCATTCTCGACTACTACCAGGGGGATCGCATCCTCGACATCGACGCCAGCCAGCCGCCCGCCAAGGTGCTGTACGACATCCTGGGCGGGGTCATGGCTCTGGACGCTTGGAAGGAACTGGAAAAGGTGAAGGTCTAGCCGGATGCGCGTCCTGTTCATCGGCACCGGCGACATCGGGCTGCCTGCGCTGGATTGGCTGCTGGCCGCGCCGCAGCATGAGGTGGTGGGCGTGGTCACCCAGCCCGACAAGCCGGCCGGGCGCAAACTGGTGCTGACGCCGCCGGCGGTGAAGGTGCGCGCCCTGGCGGCGGGCATTCCGGTGCTGCAACCGCTGCGCATCCGCCAGGCCGTCGAAGACCTGCAGGCGCTGAAACCGGATGTGGCGGTGGTCGTGGCCTACGGCCAGATCCTGCCGCGGTCCGTGCTCGATCTGCCGCGTCTGGCCTGCCTGAACATCCACGCCTCCCTGCTGCCGCGCCACCGCGGGGCTTCGCCCATCCAGGCGGCGATCCGCGAGGGCGATGCCGAGACCGGCGTGAGCATCATGTTCATGGACGAGGGCCTGGACACCGGCGATGTGCTGCTGACGGACGCTCTGCCCATCCTGCCTGACGACACCGGTGGCAGCCTGCATGACCGCCTGGCGCAGGCGGCGCCGGCGAGCTTGCAGCGCGCGCTGGACCTGCTGGCCGGCGGCACGCCGCCGCGCACCCCCCAGGACAACCGGTTCGCCACCCACTGCGGCAAACTCCGGCGCGAGGACGGGCACTTGGACTGGTCGCTCAGCGCGGAGGAACTTGAACGGCGCGTGCGCGCCTACCAGCCCTGGCCGGGGACTTTCGCCCGCCTGCCGGGCGGGTCGCCCCTGAAGGTGCACCGGGTCAGCGCGGTGCCTGGGGGCGAGGCCTGTCCTCTGCCCGGCACCCTGGTCGGCGCTGATCCCAAGGGCGGGCTGATCGTGGCCTGCGGTCGCGGCCTGCTGCGCCTGGAGGAGGTGCAGGCCGAGGGCGGGCGCCGCCTGCCGGCGGCGGATTTCCTGCGCGGTCACCCGCTGCCCGCCGGCGAAAAACTCGGCTAGCGCCGGCGCAGGGCGTTCCAGGCCATGCCGAGACCGCCGACGACAAACAGGATCGGGAACCAGATCGAGTACAGCGGCGCCCGCGTGTCGTGCCGGAGCACCGCCTCGGCGGGCTGCGCCGGATTGACGTAGCAAGTGCTGTCGCGGCCGACCGGATAGGCCTCGAGCTTTTGCCGAGCGCGCTCCTCGTGCTGGCTGGCGGCGTCGACGCGCTTGATCCGGCTGCCGGTGTACTCCTGACCCTGATGCTGGTAGCGGTAGCGGATCTCGGCGCGGTAGGCCGGGTTGGAGTTCGGCGTGGGGCGCTCGCTGCTGACGCGTGCGGACAGGATCCGGCAGGGCACGGGCAGCCAGCGGCGCGTCTCCTCGGCGCGCTGCCAGGCGGTCCACAGCACCCAGGTGAAGAGCAGGCCGCCCGCCGCCAGAACCAGACCGATGGACGCCAGCCAGAGGCGGCCGGAGAAGGAAACAGGCGGTGCGGACGACATGATCGGGAGGGATGCTTTGACTACGCCACGTGCGTGCTGCATACAAGGAGGTTGCTTCGTTTCCATGGCTTTCGCGTCCGAAACCTCACCGCCGAAACCGCGCCTTCCGCGCTGGCTGCTGAAGCCGGTGCCCGAGGGGGTGGCGGAATTGGCGGCGGACACCAGCTTGCCCTTCCTGCTCGCCCTGCTGCTGGCGCAACGCGGCCTGCAGACCGCTGAGCAAGTGCGCGATTTCCTGGTGCCGAAACTGGCGCATCTGGGGGATCCCTGCGTGCTGCCGGAGATGAACCGGGCGGTCGAGCGCATCCTGCGCGCCGTGGACGGCCACGAACGCGTGGCGCTGTATGGGGATTACGACGTCGACGGCGTCACCTCGATGGCGCTGATGCACCTGACGCTCAAGGCCTACGGTCTCGACACCCACCTGTTCCTCCCCTCGCGCATGGAGGAGGGCTACGGCCTGAGCATGGACGGATTCGCCCGCCTGTTCGAGGAGTTCGGCAAGCCGGACCTGCTCATCGCCCTCGACTGCGGCACGACCTCGCTCAAGGAACTGGCCTGGCTGCAGGAGCAGGGGGTCGATTGCGTCGTCATCGACCACCACGAACTGTCGCCGGCCGGCCGGCCGCCCTGCCTGGCCCTGGTCAACCCCAAGCTCGGAGCGGACTACCACTACTTCTGCACCGCCGG
>CAYYJK010000244.1:0-1646 GCA_964472185.1 uncultured Prosthecobacter sp. | reverse complement strand
TTCGCCGAGGCGGAGCAGATGCTGCGCGACATCGGCGACCTGGAGCAGGTGCCGGCGATCGTGCTGGGCTCGCGCAACTGGCATCCGGGCGTGGTCGGCATCGTCGCCTCGCGCCTGTCGCGGCTGGTGCACCGGCCGACCATCCTGTTTTCCTTCGACGAGCACGGTGTGGGCAAGGGCAGCGGCCGCAGCATTCCGGGCTTCTCGCTGGTCGAGGCCATCGACTTCTGCCGCGCCCACGTCATCCGCGGCGGCGGCCACGCCATGGCGGCGGGCGTTTCCGTCCGCGAGGAGCGGCTGCAGGACTTCCGCGCCGCCTTCTGCGAGGCCGCCCGCCGCGCGCTGGATGCCGAGGCGCTGACGCCGGTGCTGGAGCTGGATGCCGAGGTGCGCCTGCGCGATCTTTCGCTGGCCTTCCTGCAGAACTACCGGCTCATGGAACCGTTCGGTCAGCGCAATCCCGAGCCGGTCTTCCTCTGCCGCCGGGTCACGCCGCGCCTGCCGGGCCGGCTGATGAAGGAGAAGCACCTGCGCGTCATGCTCACCCAGGAGGGCGCTTCCATGGAGGCGCGCTGGTTCAACGCCCCGCTGCAGAACCTGCCCAAGCCGCCCTGGGACGTGGCGATGCGCCTGCAGCGCAACACCTGGCGCGGCGAGGAGCAGTGGCAGCTGACCCTGGACGCGGTGCGCAGCGCCGAGTGAGCCATGGTCCGGCCGGTGCTCACGCCCGAAGCGGTGCTGCTGGCCGAAGGCCGGCCGGAGTCGGCCGACCAAACCCGCCTGGCGGAAGCGGCCGATGAAACGGCGCTGCTCCTGCTGCTCGCCGGTCCCCTGCTGACCGCCGAGCTGGGGGCGGAATGGGCCTGGCTGCGGCAGTGGCCGCAGCAATTCTGCACCCGTCTCGGCCAGACTCAGGATCCGGCTGCCGCCGGTCAGCCGGAAGCGGGCGCTGTCGAGCGGCAGCTGGCGACCGCGCCGCCCTGGCAGGGCGGTGAGTACCTGACGGCGGCGGTGCTTGAGCGCTGGTGGCAGGCCCTGGCCGAACGGGCTGCCCAAGCGGTCGCGGCCGGGGGGCTCGACGCCTGGCTCGGGGGCCTGAACCCGCTTTGGCAGGGCGTGGGCCGGGTGACGTTCCATCTGGCGGAGAATCGCACGGACTCGCAGCGGCCCTTCGCCTTCCTGGCCACCCATGCCGGGCAGCTGGGCGCTTCCGGACAGCTCCAGCACCGGCCGTTGGCGCGCGCCCTGCAGCAGGCGGTCGGCAGCCGGGATGCCGCCGCCGTGCAGGCCCTGCTGGCGCCGGTGCGCGCCGCGGCGGCGCGCAGCGAACTGCTTGAGGCGTGGCTGCTCAGCAAACGCCTGTTCCAGCCGCAGGCCCTGACCCCGGAAGAGGCCTACCGGTTCCTGTGCGACTGTCCGCGGTTCCAGCAGGCCGGCATCGTCGTCAAGCTGCCGGACTGGTGGCAGGGCGGGCAGCCGCCGCGGCCGGTGGTCACGGTGACTCTGGACGCGCCGCAGGCCAGCCGCCTGCATGCCGGCGCCCTGCTGGGGTTCCAGGTGGAGGCCTCGCTGCAGGGCGAACCGCTGACCGAGGCGGAGTGGCAGCGTCTGCTCAGTGCCGAGACCGGCCTGGTGTCGCTGCGCGG
>CAYYJK010000243.1:0-5948 GCA_964472185.1 uncultured Prosthecobacter sp. | reverse complement strand
CCCGCGCCGTTATCTTCGCTTGCGCCCCGCGCCGATCTCTCAATCCTCCGCGCCCCATGTCCACGGTCACCCTCGGTCTCATTCAAGGTACGACGTTTGCCAGCCAGGCGGAGAGCCTGGCCCGGCACGAAGCGCTGATCCGCGCCGCCGCTGCCAAGGGCGCGCAGATCGTCTGCCTGCAGGAGCTGTTCAACATCCCCTACTTCTGCACGCGCCAGGACACCGCCCTGTTCGACCTCGCCGAGCCCGTGCCGGGACCGACCACCGGGCGTCTGGCGGAGCTGGCCCGGGAGCTTGGCGTGGTGATCATCGCGCCGCTGTTCGAGAAGCGCGGCCCGGGCCTGTACCACAACACCGCCGCGGTGATCGACGCCGACGGCACGGTCCTCGGCAAGTACCGCAAGATGCACATCCCGCAGGACCCCGGTTTCGAGGAGAAGTTCTACTTCACCCCCGGCGACCTCGGCTACAAGGTCTGGGACACCCGGTTCGGCCGCATCGGCGTGCTCATCTGCTGGGACCAGTGGTACCCGGAGGCCGCGCGCCTCACCGCCCTGGCCGGTGCGCAGATCCTCTTCTACCCGACCGCCATCGGCTGGCTGTCCGCGGAAAAGGCCGCCCTGGGCGCGGCCCAGCACTGCGCCTGGGAGACCGTCCAGCGCGGCCACGCCGTGGCCAACGGCTGCTTCGTCGCCGCGGTCAACCGCACCGGCTTTCAGGACGACACCCAGTTCTGGGGCCAGTCCTTCGTCGCCAACCCCTACGGCGAGGTCGTCGCCCGCGGTTCGGTCGAGCAGGAGGAGGTGCTCATCGTGCCCTGCGATCTGCAGGCCGTGGAGGACTTCCGCCGCATTTGGCCGTTTTTCCGCGATCGCCGCGTTGACACCTTCGCACCCCTGACCAAACGCTACCTCGATGAGTAAAGGATATCCGCAGAACTACCGTCTCCCCGCCGAATTCGAACCGCAGGAGGCGATCTGGCTTTCGTGGCCCTCGAACAAGGAGAGCTGCCCGAAGACCTTCCACAAGCTCCAGGACAAGTTCGGCGAGATCGCCAGCACCATTTCGCGCTACGAGCGCGTGCGCATCAACGCGCCGGTCCTCAGCCACATGAACATCCGCCTGAGCATCGCCGACAACGAGGGTGACCTCAGCCAGGTGGACCTGTACGAGCACGCCACCAACGACGTCTGGTGCCGCGACCACGGGCCGATCTTCATCAAGCACAACGAGACCGGCAAGGTGGCGATCACCGACTGGAAGTTCAACGCCTGGGGCGGCAAGTTCCCGTACGAGCTCGACGACACCATCCCCGAGAAGGCGGCGAACGTGCTCAAGATGGACCGCTACACCTCCGACTTCGTGCTCGAAGGCGGCGCCATCGAAACCAACGGCAAGGGCCTGCTGCTGACCACCGAGGCGGTGCTGCTCAACCCGAACCGCAACGGCGGCAAGGCGCGCAGCAAGGCCGAGGTTGAGAAGGAGCTCAAGGGCATGCTCGGCGTCACCGACATCGTCTGGTTCAAGCAGGGCATCGAGGGCGACGACACCGACGGCCACATCGACGACCTCGTCCGCTTCGTGCGCGAGGACGCCGTCATCTGCATGGTCGAGAGCAAGGAGTCCGATCCCAACTTTCGCGCCCTCAAGCAGATCCGCGAGCAGCTCGACGACGTCCGCACCGCCGACGGCAGCAAGCTCGAGATCATCGAGATCGAGATGCCCAACGCCATTGAGGCGAAGGACTGGCGCCTCAGCCGCCTGCCGGCCAGCTACGCCAACTTCCTGATCCTCAACAACGCGGTCATGGTGCCCATCTTCGGCCAGAAGAAGAAGGACGCCATCGCCGAGGACAAGATCGCCGAATGCTTCCCGGGCCGCGAGATCATCTCGGTCACCAGCAAGGACCTGGTCATGGAAGGCGGGGCGCTGCACTGCATCGCCATGCACCAGCCGAAGTGAGTTTCAGAAGCCGCACTGGCACATCGCCGGTGCGGCGCCGCGCCCGCCGGGCGGGTGCAGCAGCACGCGCGCGTCCAGGGCGACCACGCCAGCGGCGGAGGCGAACAGCGGGTTGATGTCGATTTCGGCGATGCGCGGCTCCGCGACGACCAGCTCGGCGAAGCGCAGCAGCACGTCTTCCAGCGCCGCCAGGTCGGCCGGCGGCTGGCCGCGCACACCCTGCAGGGCCTTCCAGATGCGCGTCTCCGCCATCCAGCGCCGGGCCAGCGCCGGGCTCAGCGGCGGCAGCGCCAGCGCCCCGTCCTGAAACACCTCGACCAGCGTGCCGCCGGCGCCGAACAGCAGCACCGGCCCGAACTGGGCGTCGGTGCTGGCGCCGAGAATGAGTTCCTGGCCGCGGCCGCCGACCATGCGCTGTACGGAAACCCCGCCGAAGGCCGCTGCGCCGTGGCTGGCGCTCACGGAGCGCTCGAGTTCCTGCCAGGCGCGCGCCACCGCCGCCGCATCGGCGAGGTGGAGGCGCACGCCGCCCACCTCGGTCTTGTGGGTGATGACCGCCGAGTGCAGCTTCACCACGACCGGGTAGCCGAGCGCGTCCGCGGCCTGCACGGCTTCGCCTTCCGAGTGCGCCACCCGCGTTTCGACCACGGGGATGCCGACGGCCTGCAGGAGCTGCTTGGCCTCGCTTTCGCTGAGCAGCGTCCGGCCTTCCGCCAGGGCCTGGTCGAGCAGCGCCGCGGCCGCCGCCGGCACCGGCGCCGGCCGGCAGCAGGCCACCGCCGCGTTGGTGTCCTGCAGCCAGTCGAGGCGCAGGCGGCGCTGCCACATGTGCACGAAGGCGCGCGCCGCCTCGTCCGGGTAGTCGAACGTCGGGATGCCCGCGGCGTTGAGCCGGCGCCGGCCGGCGACCACGCCGTCCGCGCCCATCCAGCTGGCCAGCACCGGCTTGTCCAGCACGGCCGCCGCCACCGCTTCCGCCACGGCGGCCGGTTCGGTCATCGACTGCGGCGTCAGGATGGTCAGCAGGCCGTCCACGCCGGGATCCTGCGCCACCACGTGCAGGGCCTCCTGAAAGCGCGCCGGATCCGCGTCGCCAAGCACGTCCACCGGGTTGCCGTGGCTCCAGTGCGCCGGCAGCCGCGCGTCCAGCGCCGCCAGGGTGGCGGGGCTCAGCTCGGCCAGGTCGCCGCCCAGGCGCACCACGGCGTCGGTGGCCAGCGCGCCGGGGCCGCCGGCGTTGGTGACGATGCCCAGGCGCGGGCCCTTGGGCAGCGGCTGCTTGGCCAGGATTTCCGCCACGTCGAACAACTCCTCGATCGTGTCCACCCGCAGCGCGCCGACGCGCTTGAGCACGGCGTCGAGCACGGCGTCGCTGCCGGTCATCGCGCCGGTGTGCGAGGCGGCGGCGCGCGCGGCGGCGGCGGTGCGGCCGACCTTGATGACCACCACCGGCTTGCGTTCGGCGACCTCGCGCACGGCGCACAGGAAGGAGGCCGCGTCGCCGACGGATTCCATGTAAAGGACGATGCTCTCCGTCGCCGGATCGGCGGCGCAGTGGCGGATCAGGTCGCCCCAGCCGACGTCGAGCATGGAGCCGACCGAGACGAAGCTGCTGAAGCCGACCTTCTCGCGCAGGCTCCAGTCGAGGATGGCGGTGCCGAGCGCGCCGCTCTGGCTGAGGAAGGCCACGGAGCCGGGCAGGGCCATGGCCGTGGCGAAGGTGGCGTTCAGGCCGAGGCGCGGCACCATCAGGCCCAGGCAGTTGGGGCCGATCAGGCGCAGGCCGTCGGCGCGCGCCTGGGCGAGCACGCGCTGCTCGAGGGCGGCGCCCTCGGCGCCGGTTTCCTTGAAGCCGGCCGACAGGACGATGGCGCCGCGCACGCCCGCGGCCACGGCGTCGGCGACGACGCCGGGCACCTGGGCCGCCGGCGTCACGATCACCGCCAGATCCACCGGCTGGCCGACGGCCGCGAGGCTGGGGTGGCAGGGCAGGCCGAGCACGCGTTCGCGGCGCGGGTTGACGGCGAAACGCGGGCCGGGGAAGGCGCTCAGGTTCTCCAGCACGGCGCGGCCGACGCTGCCGGCGCGTTCCGTGGCACCGACCACGGCGACGGACTGCGGCTGGAACAAGGCCCGGAGGGGCGGGGTGCTCATGGCGGACATGCTGGCACCTTCGCCGCGCTTGCGCCAGCCGCTTGCCGCATTCTGGCAAAAGGCCGGCGTTTTCGCGCCGGAACTTTCGCGGTTCCCGACTTGCCGGCGCCGCAGGCTGCGCAAGAGTCGGCCGGCCGTTCCCGTTTTCACCGGCTTGAACGCTTCTTCCATCATGACCCGCACCACCCTCTCCCTTGTCGGCGGCTCGCTCTTTGCAGCGGCCGGCCTTTCCGCCCAGACCGCGCCCGTTGAATGGGCGAAGTTCCGCGGCCCGAACAACGACGGCACCGTGCCCGCCCCGAAGGTGGCCAACTGGCAGAGTGCCCGGCTGAAGACGCTGTGGAAGACCGAGACGCCGACCGGCTTCAGCTCGTTCGCCGTCGCCGGCGGCAAGGCCTTCACGATCGTCACCGGCGAGACCGATGGCAACACCGGCGAGGTGCTGGTGGCCCTCGACGTCCGCACCGGCAAGGAAGCCTGGCGCAAGCCGCTGAGCATCATCGGCAAGTATGACGGCGGCGGCGATGCCGGCACGCCCGACAACAAGGGCGGCGACGGCCCGCGGTCGACCCCGGTCGTCAACGGCGACAAGGTCTACGCGATCGACGCCAACCTCGGCGTGTTCTGCTTCGACGCCGCCAGCGGCAAGCCGGTGTGGAGCCGCGATGTCATGAAGGAGAACGCCGGCGTGCAGATCAAGTGGCAGAACGCCGCGTCGCCGGTCATCGACGGCGACGTGCTCCTGCTCTGCGGCGGCGGCCCCGGCCAGGCCCTGCTCGGCCTCAACAAGGACACCGGCGCTGTGGTCTGGAAGGGCGAGGACGACAAGATGACCCACGCCACGCCGGTGATCGCCAACATTCACGGCGTGCACCAGTGCATCTTCTTCACCCAGACCGGCCTGGTGGCCGTGACGCCGGCGGACGGCAAGGTGCTCTGGCGCGCCGAGTTTCCGTTCAAGGTCTCCACGGCCGCGAGCCCGGTGGTCTTTGAGGACATCGTCTACTGCTCCGCCGGTTACGGCGTCGGCGCCGGCGCCTTCAAGATCAGCCAGAGCGGCGGCCGCCTGAGCGCCAGCGCGCTCTGGCGCCGCGAGAACGAGTGCTTCAACCACTGGAGCACGCCGGTGGTCAAGGACGGCTACCTCTACGGCATGTTCAGCTTCAAGGAATACGGCTCCGGCCCGCTCGCCTGCGTCGACATCCGCACCGGCAAGGACCTGTGGAAGCAGCCCGGTTTCGGCCCTGGCCAGGTCATCCTCGCGGGCGACAAGGTGATCGCGCTGAGCGACAAGGGCGAGGTCGTGGTGGCTGAAGCCAATCCGGAGAAATACCTCGAGCTCAAGCGGGACGACGTTCTCGACGGCAAGGTCTGGAGCTACCCGGTGCTGGCCTACGACCGGCTGTTCGCGCGCAGCACCGAGCAGGGCGTGTGCGTGGAGATCCGCTGAACCGCTCCGCCGGCAAATCTCAGTCGAGAGCCCGGACCGTGGTCGGTCCGGGCTTTTTGCTGCCGGCGGGCAGGGGGCGGAACTCCGCCGCCTGCGCGGGCCGGCCGAGCTTCTCGTAGCGCGCCGCCAGCACGGGGATGAGGCTCTGCTGCAGCGCCTGCGGCCAGGCGGCGGCGGGCAGCTCCCAGGTGGCCGGGGTTTTGACGCCGCTCCACAGGCTGAAGAACTGCATCAGCGACACCTCGCTGAGCTTGCTGTCCATGAAGGCGCCGGCCAGGGCCGTGCTCGCCGCGGCCAGGGCGTTTTCCGGGGCGGGATGCTCGACGCCTTCGCGCATCAGGCTCAGGAAAAACAGCTCCAGCCCCTCGCGGGCGAGCTCGCG
>CAYYJK010000242.1:0-5962 GCA_964472185.1 uncultured Prosthecobacter sp. | reverse complement strand
ATCGAACCGCCGACACGGGGATTTTCAATCCCCTGCTCTACCGACTGAGCTACCGAGCCATTCCCGTTGTTTTGCGGGCCCGGACATTGGCAAGGCGGACCCGGATGCGCAACGGAATTTTTGCCGGAAAACGAAGTTTTCGCGCGCCGGATTCGCCGGCGTGCGGGCATGAAAAGGGGCGGGTCTTGCGACCCGCCCCGGACACCCGCGCGCAGCGGCGGCTCAAGCGGCCGTCGGCGTCACCGGTTCGGGCGGGCGCTCGGCGGAGAACTTGAGGCGGTTGGCTTCGGCGTCGTAGCTGACGACGACGGCGTCGCCCTCGCGGACCGTGCCGGCGAGCAGGTGCTCGGCAAGCGGGTCCTCGATGTGCTTCTCGACGGCGCGGCGCATCGGCCGGGCGCCGTACTGCGGGTCGTAGCCCTCCTTCATCAGGAACTCGGTGGCCGTGGCGTCGAGGGTGACGAGGATGGTCTTGTTCTTCAGGCGGGCGACCACCTTGGCGACTTCGAGGTCGACGATCTGCGCCAGCTCCGGCTTCTCGAGCATGCGGAAGACGATGAGGTCATCGAGGCGGTTGAGGAATTCCGGCTTGAAGAACTTCTTCGCGGTCTCGGTGATCTTGCCCTTGATGGCGGCGTTGTCGGCGTTGTCCTGGGCCATGGCGGCGAAGCCGAGCGAGGTCTGGCGCTTGATGGTTTCGGCGCCGACGTTCGAGGTCAGGATGACGATGGTGTTCCGGAAGTCGATCTTGCGGCCGAAGTTGTCGGTCACCTGGCCCTCCTCGAGGATCTGCAGGAGCAGGTGCATGACGTCCGGGTGCGCCTTTTCGATCTCGTCGAACAGGACGACGCTGTAGGGGCGGCGGCGGACGGCCTCGGAGAGCTGGCCGCCCTCCTCGTAGCCGACGTAGCCGGGAGGCGCGCCGATGAGGCGGCTGGCGGTGTGCTTCTCCATGTACTCGCTCATGTCGAGCTGGATCAGCGCCTCGGGGCTGCCGAACATGAACTCGGCGAGGTTCTTGGCGAGGAAGGTTTTGCCGACGCCGGTCGGGCCGAGGAAGAGGAAGGAGCCGATCGGGCGGCGCGGATCCTTGAGGTCGGCGCGCGAGCGGCGCAGGGCCTTGCTGATGGCGACCACGGCCTCGTCCTGGCCGATGACCTTGCCCTTGAGTTCGCCCTCCATCTTGAGCAGTTTCTGCGCCTCCGCCTGCTCCATGCGCTGCAGCGGCACGCCGGTCCACTTCGAGACGACGGACATGATGTCGTCCTCGCTGACGTCGACGACGCGCTCGGTGTTGTTCTGGCGCCAGGCCTCTAGGATGTCGTCGTAGCGCTTCTTGGTGTTCTTCTCGCTGTCGCGCAGGCGCGCGGCCTTCTCGAAGTCCTGATCCTTGATGGCGGTCTCCTTCTCGACGCGGATGGCCTCGATTTCGGCCTCGATGGTCTTCAGCTCCGGCGGGCGGGTCATGGCGGCGATGCGCGCCTTGGCGCCGGCCTCGTCCATGATGTCGATGGCCTTGTCGGGCAGGAAGCGGGCGGTGAGGTAGCGCGAGCTGAGCAGGACGGCGGTGCGGATGGCCTCGTCGCTGTAGCGCGCCTTGTGGTGCATCTCGTACTTGCCCTTGAGGCCCATGAGGATCTTGATGGCGTCTTCGACCGAGGGCTCCTCGACCTTGACCTGCTGGAAGCGGCGTTCGAGGGCGGAGTCCTTCTCGATGTGCTTGCGGAACTCGTTGAGCGTGGTGGCGCCGATGACCTGCAGCTCGCCGCGGCTGAGGGCGGGCTTGATGATGTTGCTGGCGTCCATGGTGCCTTCGGCCGAGCCGGCGCCGACGATCGTGTGCATCTCGTCGATGAACAGGATGACGTTCTTGTTGCGGCGGATCTCGTCCATGACGGCCTTGATGCGCTCCTCGAACTGGCCGCGGTACTTGGTGCCGGCGACCATGAGGGCGAGGTCGAGGGTGACGACGCGCTTGTCGCGCAGGATCTCGGGCACGTTGCCGTTGATGATTTCCTGGGCGAGGCCCTCGACGATGGCGGTCTTGCCGACGCCGGCCTCGCCGATGAGCACGGGGTTGTTCTTGGTGCGGCGGCAGAGGATCTGGATGACGCGGGCGATCTCCTCGGTGCGGCCGATGACCGGGTCCATCTCGCCCTTCTGGGCGATCTCGGTGAGGTCGCGGCCGAAGGCGCGCAGGGCCGGCATCTTCTCGTTCTTCTTTTTCTTCTTGTCCTCGTCGCCGTTGCCGGCGGGCGAGACGGGTTCGCCCTCCTCGGGCTCCTCGTCCTCCTCCTGCCCGGAGAAGTTGGGATCGAGCTCCTTGAGGATCTCGTTGCGGGCGCGGTCGAGGTTGATGTCGAGGTTGCGCAGGACCTGGGAGGCAACGCCTTCGCCCTCGCGCAGCAGGCCGAGCAGGATGTGCTCGGTGCCGACGTAGCTGTGGTTGAGGGCCTTGGCCTCCTTGCTGGCCAGGGCGAGCACCTTCTTCACCCGCGGGGTGTAGGGGATGTTGCCGACCATCTTGGCTTCGGGGCCGGAGCCGACCTGCTGCTCGACCTGCATGCGCACGGTTTCGAGGTCGAGGCCGAGCTTGGTGAGGACGTTGACGGCGACGCCCTGGCCCAGCTTGATCAGGCCGAGCAGGAGGTGCTCGGTGCCGACGTAGTTGTGGTTGAAGCGGTCGGCCTCCTTGCGGGCGAGGGCCAGGACCTGTTGGGCGCGGGGAGTGAAATTATTCATGGGTGGGGTCGGAGGGTTCCCCCCCCGGAGGTTTGGCGTTTGGTGAAATGTTAGAAGGTCCGCACTGGGATTGCAACCTTGCCCGGGTGATTTCGGCGCGGCGGGCGTCGCGCTCGTCGGGCGAAAGCTCGCGGTCGGCGCTGAGCTGCAGGTGGGCGGGCTGGATCTCCAGAAGCAGCATGTCGAGCAGGCCGCGGTCGCAGTTGGGGACGAGGTCCAGATCGGCGCCGAGCCGCAGCAGGGAGAGCAGGTTGAGGGCCTCCTTGGAGGTCAGAATGTGGGCGTAGCGCAGAATCGCGTAGGCGCGGCCGACCTGGTCGTGCAGCATGGTCGGGCTGTCCTCGAGCAGCTTCTGGCGGGCGGTCAACTCCGAGCTGACGACGCGCTCGATGACCTTTTCGATCTGGGCGATGATCTCGCCCTCCTTCTCGCCGAGGGTGTGCTGGTTGGAGATCTGGAACAGGTTGCCGAGGGCCTCGGTGCCCTCGCCGTAGAGGCCGCGCACGGCCAGGCCGATCTTGCCGACCGCCTTGATCACCGGGTTGATTTGGTCGGAGAGCACGAGGGCGGGCAGGTGCAGCATGACCGAGGCGCGCATGCCGGTGCCGAGGTTGGTCGGGCAGGCGGTCAGGTAGCCGAGCTTTTCGTCGAAGGCGTAGGGCAGCACGCCCTCCAGGGCGGTGTCGACCTTGTCGACGAGCTGCCAGGCGCTGCGCAGGTTGAGGCCGGCGCGGATGCCCTGGATGCGGAAGTGATCCTCCTCGTTGATCATGATCGACAGGCTCTGGCGGCGGTCGACCACGACGGCGCAGCCGGTGGAGCGGGCGGCGTGCTCGCGGCTGATCAGGTGGCGCTCGACGAGCACCTGCTTGCGGATCTTGCTGAGGGCGCTGTACTCCTCGCTGTAGCCGTCCTTCATCTCCGGCAGCGCCTCGGCGCAGGGGCGGGCGAGCTCGAGCAGCTCGGCGCGGCGGTGCTCCGGCGAGTAGCCGGGAAAGGTGAAGCCGCGCAGGTTGCGCGCCAGGCGGACCCGCGAGGTCATGACGATGTCCGAATGAGGCCCGCTGCCTTTCATCCAGTCCGCCGGGTTTTTGATGAGGGTCGTGAAGCGCATGAACGGATGTGCGTTGGAAATCGGGAAGCCCGGAAGTGTTCGAAGGGCCGGCCGGATCAGCCCAGGGACTTCGGCAACTTGGCCTGGAGCTGGTCGATCTCGAGCTTGAGGCGGGCGGCGTCCTCGTAGCGCTCCTCGCGCACGGCGGCGGCCAGGTCCTCGCGCAGCTGGCCGAGGCTGCCGGCCAGCTGGTGGCTGGCGACGATGCGCTGCGGCACCTTGCCGACGTGGCGCGTGCCCTTGTGCATGGTTTTGAGCAGGCTGTCGAGCCCGTCGCGGAAGGCGCTGTAGCATTCCGGGCAGCCCATGCGGCCGATCTTCTTGAGCTGGGTGGCGGTGAAGCCGCAGGCCGGGCAGTGCAGGTCGGCCTCGACGGCCGGCGCGGCATTGCCGATGAAGGCGTCGGCCAGGCCGAAACCGGTCTCATCGGTGACCCCCTTGGCCTTCGAGCAGGCGTCGCAGAGGTTCACGGTGGTCATCTGCCCGTTGATGATCTGGGTCAGAAACACCGTGGCTTCATGGTCGCAAACGTCGCATTTCATAGGGGGATGGGCTTCAGTCCTCTGGTCTTGGATACGCGCGGAACCCGCCGGCCAGGTACTGCTTAGGACAGGGAGTTGGGCGCGTCAACCGGCCCGCGGACCCCGTCCAGGCCGTGGCGGCGGCACCAGATTTGCAATTCCTGCTCCAATCTTGCGTGGTCGCCGGCCCGGTAGTGGTGGACCTGGAAACCGAGCCGGCGCGCGGTGGCGATGTTCGCCTCCAGATCGTCGATGAAAAAGGTCTGCGCCGGATCGAGATCGAAGCGCTCGATCGTGTGGCGAAAAATCGCCTCATCCGGCTTGCTGCAGCGGGCCGAGTAGGAGTACACGCCGTCGTCGAAGGGGCGGAAGATGTCGAAGCGCGCGAGCAGGTAGTCCTTGTGCAGGCCGCTGGTGTTGGAGAGCAGGCGCATGGGGACGCGCCCGGCCAGGCCGGCCAGGGTGGCCTTCATGGCGGCGTTTTCGGTGAAGATGTCGCACCAGATGCCGGCAAAGTCGGCGGTGCTGCCGGTGAATTCGAGGGCGGCGACGGCGGCCTGGAGGAACTCGGCGTCGTCCATCTCGCCGTTTTCAAACGGCCCCTTGATGCCGTCCAGCCGGGCGGCCAGGGCTTCCGGGGGGTGCGGGCAGCGTTCCGCCACGCGCCGGGCGGCGATGCTGAAATCGAAGAAGGTGAGGACGTTGCCGATGTCGGAGAGCAGGACGGGGCCGGGCAT
Organism: uncultured Prosthecobacter sp.; assembly: GCA_964472185.1. GTDB lineage: Bacteria > Verrucomicrobiota > Verrucomicrobiia > Verrucomicrobiales > Verrucomicrobiaceae > Prosthecobacter. The sequence goes on along the minus strand of CAYYJK010000242.1, from coordinate 848 downwards.
GACAGGTCTATCGCGGGCGCCTGCGGCGGGTGCAACTGCAACCGCGGGCGGTGTTTGCAACCGGCCCGGCGCGGGTGAGATTCCTGCTGGCACGCGGCGGCAGAGCGTTCATGGTGGACGTCCCCATGCTCGCCCGCAAAGAAGTCTCGCTGTCCCTGCTCTCCTTCCTGTTTCTGGTGGTGGTCGCCCTGAGCCTGGGAGCGTTCTACCGCCTGCCGCACCTGGACCGGCGGCCGATGCACACCGACGAGGCGATTCTGGGCGTCAAGCTGGGCGAATTCTGGGAGACCGGCCGGTTTGCCTACGATCCCCAGGACTACCACGGCCCGGCCCTGCACCAGGCAAGCTGGCTGTGGGGGCACCTGGCCGGCTGGGGCGATCCCGCGACCTGGACTGAGGCGGATCTGCGCCTGGTGACGGCGCTGTGCGGCCTGGGCGTGCTGCTGACCGCGCTGCTGTTCGCCGATGCGCTCGGCCGCTTCGGCACGGCGCTGGCCATGCTGCTGGGAGCGGTGTCGCCGATGATGGTTTACTACAGCCGCTACTTCATCATGGAGATGCTGCTGGTGCTGCTGGTGGCCCTGACCCTGGCCAGCTTCTGGCGCTATTCGCAAGGCGGCAGCCGGCTCTGGCTGCTGTTCGGCGGCGCCTGCCTGGGGCTGCAGCACGCCACCAAGGAGACCTTCGTGCTCAACGTTGCGGCCGCCGCCGGCGCCTGGCTGGCCGCCCGCCTGCTGGTCGGCCCGTTCGAACCGGCCAAGGGCAACAGCTTCAGCCTCGGCCCGGCGCGCAAGCAGGCCCGGCCCGCCCGGCCCTGGCTGTGGGTCGCGCTGCCGGCCCTGCTGGTC
>CAYYJK010000241.1:2748-5968 GCA_964472185.1 uncultured Prosthecobacter sp. | reverse complement strand
TTGCCGGGATTGAAGAACCCGTGCCCCTGGCCTTCATAGAGGCGCAGCTCGCAGCGCACGCCGGCCCGGGCCATGCCCTCCTGGAAACGCCGGGCGACGGCCACGGGAATCAGCTTGTCCTGCGTGCCGAGAAACACGATGGCCGGAGGGTCGTCCGCGCTGATGTTGTGGGCCGGCGAGAATTCCCGGTAGCGCTCGCCGACCAAGGCCGTTCCCCAGCCCTGATCGGGGCCGTTGTCGAACACCGGATTGAACAGCACCAGGGCATCGGCGCGGGGCGAGACGCGCAGGTCGTCCTGCGGATCGTCCAGGCCGCCGACCATGCCGACAAAGGCGGCCAGATGGCCGCCGGCGCTGCCGCCGCCGGCCCCGATGCGGGCAGGGTCGGCACCGAGTTCGGCCGCGTGCGCGCGCACCCAGCGCATTGCCGATTTGGCGTCCTGAATGCACACCAGCGGCGGCTCCTTGCCCTGGCGCGGCAGCAGCCGGTACTCAACCTGAATGCAGACCATGCCGCGCGCCGCCAGATGCTCGGCCTGCCTCGTGAATTGCGTCGGTCCGCCGCCCACCCAGCCGCCGCCGTGGAAGAACACCAGCGCCGGCCGCCGGTCGGTCGCCCTCCAGTCCGGCGGCTTGACGATGCTCAGCTTCAACTCGCGATCGCCGGCCTTTTTGTACACCCGCGTCTCGGCCGCCGTCAGCGGCTGAGACAGGGCCAGGGCAAACAGGGCGGACAGCAGGGATGGCAGGATCGAAAAGCGCACGCGCCATGCAACGCGCACTCCGGGCCGGTCTTGCACGCGGCCGTCACGGCTCACGCAGGGCGCCGGCCAGACGCTGCGCCTCGGCGGCCCAGTTCTCGGGAGCTGCCGCGCCGAAACCGGTGACCATGCGCCAGGTGTCGGAGAACCCGGCCGGCACCGCCGCATCCTCGAAGCATTTGAGGTAGTACTTCCGGTAGGAACCCGGCACGTTCCAGAGCATCGACACATGGCCACCCCGGTCCGGAGCGGCCAGCAGGCGGGACACGGCGAACTGGCGACTGACCGGTTCGTAAACCGCCAGCCAGTCGACCTTTTCGTTCACGAAGAACTTCCGCGCCGTCGCATCGCCATCCCCCAGCTGTCCGGAGAACGCCGGTCCGGCGTCGCCGTCGCGTCCGGCCAAAAAGGCGGAGACCCCGGGCTGCCAGGCGTGCATGAAATGGTACAGCAGCTTGAGCGGCACCGAAGCCTTCGCCTGCAGCCGGGTGGTCTCCCAAAGCCGGTTGTCGCGCAGCTCCACCTGGCAGTGCAGCTCCAGGCCGCGAATGGCGGAAACCCGTTCCAGCCGGAAACGCCGGCCTTGCAGACGCGGGCCCGGCGCCGCGACCTCGCGATCATCGACAAAAAAGCGCAGGGACTGCAGAGGCTCCGGCTCGTTCTCCAGATGCGCCGTGCCGATGAAGCCCGTACCGGGGAAGGACAGCACCGTGCCGTAGGCGCTGCGCTCCGTGGTCATTGGCGCGCCGCGGTAATCGATGCGCCCGGCCGTCCATTGCGACGCCTGGCGCAGCAGCAGCGTGAGGTCCGCGCACTGCACCGTGATGGCCGGCAGGTCCGGTCCGAGATTCGGTTTGAAGCCGGGCGGCGCCGGCCACGCCGGCGGGGCCAGGCTCAGGGCCAGCGCCAGCAGCGCTCCGCCCAGGTTTCGTCGGTTTGCGTTCCCGGGCATCGGTCATCCGTGTTGGGGTTTCGCACCGGCCTCGGCGCGGTAGGCCCGGGCCAGCAGGGTCACCGGCTGGGTGACCTGGACGCGGCCGCCCAGGCCGCCGGCCAGCTGCAGATGGCAGCCCGGATTGGAGGTCGCCACCACGGCCGCGCCGGTCTGTTCGATGTTGGCCACCTTGCGCTGCAACAGCTTGGCCGACTGCTCCGGCTGGGTGATGTTGTAAATGCCGGCGCTGCCGCAGCACCAGTTGCTTTCCGGCAGCTCCTTGAGTTCGAGGCCGGGGATCGCCTGCAAAACCTGGCGCGGCTGGCTGGTCACCTTCTGGCCGTGGCAGAGGTGGCAGCTCTCATGGTAGGTCACCTCGCCCACCCCGGCGCCCTGTTCGGGACGGCGGATGCCGATCTGCGCCAGCCATTCGTGGATGTCGCGAACCTTGGCGTCCCACTGCCGCGCCCGGGCGGCGTAGAGGGGATCGTCGTGCAGCAGGTGCCCGTACTGCTTGAGGTGCGAACCGCAGCCGCCGGCGTTGGTGATGATGGCATCGAGCGCGTCCAGGTCAAAGCGGTCGATCTGCCGGCGCGCCAGTTCGCGCGCCTGCTCGACCGCACCGTTGTGGGCGTGCAGCGACCCGCAGCAGGCCTGGGCCCGGGGCGTCACCACCTCGCAGCCGTTGGCCAGCAGCACGTCCGCGGTGTCACGGTTGATGTCGGAAAAGGCGAGATCCTGAATGCAGCCGGTCAGCAGGCCGACGCGGTGCCGCGGCGCCCGCGCCGGCGATTCCACGGGCTCGATCAGCGCATCCGAAAAAGCCGGCGCCATGCGCGGCGTCTGCGGCTCCAGAGCGCGCAGCTTGCGGGGCAGCAGGCCAAAAAAGCCGCGCCGGCGCAGACGCAGATCGAACCCGCTCCGCTGCCAGAGGCGCAGCCCCCAGCCCGCCAGGCGCAGCAGGCGCGGGTGCATGAACAGCAGGTCGAGCGTCAGCCAGCGCCAGAAGCGGCGTTCCGGGTGCTGCACCACGCCGGTGCGTTCGATTTCCGCGCGCGCGGTTTCGAACAGCTCGGCGTACTTCACCCCGGCAGGGCAGGCCGTCTGGCAGGCCAGGCAGCCGAGGCAGTAGTACATCTCCTCACCAAAGGCGCGCCCCACCTCGAGATCGCCATCGGCGATGCTGCGCATGAGGGCGATGCGGCCGCGCGGGCTGTTGCGTTCGCGCTTGGTTTCCACATAGGTCGGGCAGGTCGGCAGACACATGCCGCAGTGCATGCACTGCTGGAGGACGGAATAATCGAGGGACTGGAGAAGATTCACGGCGAAGGGGGGCGCCTAGATAGCGCTTCCGGAAGGGGCAATCTTCACACCTTCTTTCCGCTCTTGTCCATGGCCATCGTCCGGCTTGCAGCCTCGCGGGTTCTGCGCCAAGGTGACACGATGCGAACCTTGGCCATCGGTGACGTCCACGGCTGCTTCACCGCCCTGCGCACCCTGCTGGAGGCGGTCCAACCCGGACCCG
>CAYYJK010000241.1:0-2648 GCA_964472185.1 uncultured Prosthecobacter sp. | reverse complement strand
GCAGCATTCCGCAGGCGCATCTGGACTTCCTCAGCCAGCGCTGCCTGCGCTACTGGGAGACGCCGACCCACCTCTTCGTTCACGCCAACGCCAACGCCTTCCTGCCCATGGAGGAACAGACCGACGACTGGCTGTTCTGGACGCGCTTCAACGACGCCTTCCCCCACATGTCCGGCAAATTCATGGTCTGCGGGCACACCGCGCAGCGCAGCGGCCTGCCGAACGTGCTCCCCCATGCCGTCTGCCTGGACACCTGGGCCTACGGCGAAGGCTGGCTGACCTGCCTGGACCTGAGCCAAAACCTCTTCATCCAGGCCAACCAGAGCGGCCAGCTGCGCCAGCTCAGCCTGGAGGAGGTGATGGCCCGCACCGCGCCCAACTCCGCCGCCTGTCCGCCCTGCCGGTGAAAAGAGATTGCCGCCGCGGCGATTGTTTCCTTTGATGCGGGCATGACCGCGAAACTCTGCCGCTGGGGCATCCTCGGCGCCGCCACCATCGCCCGCAAAAACTGGCAGGCCATCCGCGATGCCGGCAACGCCACCCTGATGGCCGTGGCCAGCCGCGACCGCGCGCGCAGCGCCGCCTTCATCGCCGACTGCCAGGCCGCCGCGCCCTTCCCCGAGACGCCGGCGGCGCTCGACAGCTACGAGGCCCTGCTGGCGCATCCGGAGATCGATGCCGTCTACATCCCCCTGCCCACCGGCCTGCGCAAGGAGTGGATCCTGCGCGCCGCTGCGGCCGGCAAGCATGTGCTGGCCGAAAAGCCGGTCGGCCGCAACGCGGCGGAAGTCCGGGAAATCGTCGAGGCCTGCGCCCGCCATGGCGTGCAGTTCATGGACGGCGTCATGTTCATGCACGGCCGGCGCCTGCAGCGCCTGCGGCAGCTGCTGGACGACGGCCGCGAAGTCGGCGCCATCCGCCACATCGCCTCGCAGTTCAGCTTTGCCGGAGACGAGTCCTTCCTGCAGGCGAACATCCGCGCCAACGGCGTCCTGGAGCCGCTCGGCTGCCTGGGCGACCTCGGCTGGTACTGCCTGCGCTTCACCCTCTGGGCGCTGAACTACGCCCCGCCCGTGCGCGTCAGCGGTCGCATCCACCGCGAATCCGTGCAGGCGGAGGGCGTTCCGGCCGTGCCCCTGGAGTTTTCCGGCACCTTGGATTTCGCCGACGGCGTCTCCGCCAGCTTCCACTGCTCGTTCACCGCCCAGAACGCCCAGTGGGCCATCATCAGCGGCACCGCGGGGCTGCTGCAGCTGCGCGACTTCGTCCTGCCCTTCTCCGGCCGGCACAGCCGTTTCAGCGTCACCCGCTCGCGCTTTGTCACCCAGGGCTGCCAGTTTGACATGCACGAAGACCGCCGGGACGAGGAGCTCGACGAGTCCAGCAGCAATGCTCCGGACGCCCAGGAAAGCGGCCTCTTCCGCCGCTTTTCCGACCTGGTGCTGTCAGGCCGCCACGACGCGCACTGGCCGGAGATCGCCCTGAAAACGCAGCAGGTGCTCGATGCCTGCCTGGCCTCGGCCCGGCAGGGCGGCGTGCCCCAGCAGCTGGCCTGACCCCTCCTTTCCAACACCGCCCCAACCTCCCCTGTCTCAACCGGCATGCCCTTCCACCGCCCTCCGCTGCGCCGCCTCCGCCGCGCCGCCCCCTGCCTGCTTCTCCTGCTTGCCGCCTGCAAGCCGGCGACCCCAAGCGCGGACAGCCCCGCCGCCCAGCCGTCCGCACCGCCGGCAGCTCCACCCGCTGCCAACACCGTGACCATCCGGCCGGTTTTCCCCAAACCCTTCTTCGCCTCCGGTCCCTTCGCGGCGAATCTGCCCAACCTGGAAGCGCCAGGCAAGGCCGCGCCGGTGCTGGAATTTGCCGTCCCCGCCGGCACCGCGCTGGTTTCCGAAAACCTGCCAGTCACCGCCTCCGTTAAACCGGTGCAGGGCCGGCTCGGCATGGTGACCGATGGTGACCTGTCGTCCTATCCGGACGCCCTGGTGGCGCTGCCCGGCGGCGGGCAGTGGATCCAACTCGACCTGGGCCGGCCACAGGCCGTGCAAAAGATTCATCTCTGGCACGCCCACAACCGCACCGACGTCTACCTGGACCTGGTGGTGCAGCTGTCCGAGGATCCGGAATTCAAGAGCGGCGTCACCACGCTCTACAATGCCGATGCGGACAATTCGCTCGGTCTGGGCGTGGGCACGGACCCGGCCTACCTGGAAACCAACCACGGCCGGGTCATCGACGGCCGCGGCACGGTCGCCCGGCATGTGCGCGTCTGGGGCTCGGGTTCCTACCGGGACGGCCAGCTGCGCTTCGCCGAAGTGCAGGTCTACGGCTCGCCGCCGCCCTGAAGCGGCAGCCCGGTCACGGCGCCGCGCCGGCAGCCTTGACGCCCATCAGCGCGCTGGCGCCGATGGCGCCGACAATCATGACCCCGTACAGCACCACGCCGATCAGGGTGACAATGCCGACAAACTTCCAGAAGGCGCGCTGCTGGTCGAGTGCGGCGACAAGGTCGCGGGGATCCCGGCTCGCCACCAGGCGGCCGATCGAGCTGCCGAACTTCCAGATTTTCAGCACCGGGTAGATGTACAGAACCGCCATCAGCGCGTAGACCGTCGCCACGCCCATCATCAACCCCGCCTCCCGAGCGC
>CAYYJK010000240.1:1842-5968 GCA_964472185.1 uncultured Prosthecobacter sp. | reverse complement strand
TCCCAGAGGCGGATCTGGCGGAAGCCGCCGGTGATCAGGGTTTTGCCGTCGGGTGTCCAGGCCACCGACTGCACGGCCTCGGTGTGGCCGGACAGGCTGCCCAGTCGGGGGCGTTCCGGCTGGCTGAGGTCGTGGATGTGCACGCGCGACCCTGCCGCGACGGCGAGGCGCCGGTCGTCGGGGGACAGGGCGAGGGCGAGCACGGGCTGGTAGGTCGGTGGCAGCGGCGCCAACGCGACCGGCTGCACCCGCGGCAATTCGTCGAACACGGCGGCGTGCCAGGGCGCACCGCCGTCGATCCAGGCTTTCAGGGCGGTCATCGCCTCCGGCGCCAGCTGCTTCTTCGGCGGCATGTGCGGATCGCCGTCCGCCAGCACCACCTGGTAGAGCAGGCTGTCCGCCGCTTTGCCGGGCACGACCGAGGGGCCGTTGTCGCCGCCGGCGAGCATCTTTTCGCGGGTGGTCAGCAGCAGGCCGCCCTTCGCCTTGCCGGGCTTGTGGCAGCCGAGGCAGTCGTCGCGCAGGACGCGCATCGCTGCGACGGTGTCGGCGCGGGTGGGGGAGACCGAAAGGCAGAGAAGAAGGCAGAGAAGGCGGCGCATGGCGGGGGGCGGATTCACCGGAGTGAACGCCTTTTCATACGCTGCGAAACGGCGCGGCCATGCAGAAAGCCGGCGCGTCTCAGGCATTGTCGGCCGTCGCGGCCTTGCGCTCGTTGACGACGCGGTCGACGGCGTGCTTGGTGACGATGTTGCCCTGCGCGTCACGGCCCTTGATGGCGAGGGCGGCGACCGGGAACTTCAGCGACAGGGTGCGCAGGTACAGGGCGGGCTTGAGGTGGACCAGCAGGCTCTGGGCGTCGCTTTCCGCTTCGGTTTCGTGGCGGGCGAAAAACAGCACCAGGCTGCCCGGCGTGCCGCGGGTCAGGGCGTAGGCCTTGTCGCGGGTGGTGCCGCCGATGCGGAAGCGCTTGGCCAGGACCGGACCCTGCTTGCCGTCGCGGTAGATCAGGGTGTACACCGCCTCCTCGTCCTTCTTGAACAGGTTGACGTACAGCGGGTTTTTGCCGACATGCAGTTTCGGCGCGACTTTCGAGACCGTCATCGTGCCCTCGCGGGTGAAGTAGATCAGGTCGTCGAGCGTCGAGCACTTGCAGATGGGTTCGCCCTCCTTCTTCAGGCCGGTGCCGGCAAAGCCTTCCTTGGCGTCGAGGTACAGGGTCTCGTTGGCCATGATCACCTCGGCGGCGGCGACGCGGTCGAAGCTGGAGATCACCGTGCGGCGCTCGCGGCCCGGACCGTAGGTCTTCTTCAGGCGCTCGAAGTGGGCGATGGCGAAGCGGGTGAGCTGCTTCAGGTTCTTCTGCACCTGGTCGATGTCCTTCTCCAGGCTGCGGATGTGCTCGTCGGCCTCGAAGCTGTTGAACTTGGAGATGCGCTTGATCTTGATCTCGGTCAGCCGCGCGACGTCGTCGTCGGTGACCTGGCGCCGGAGCTGGCCGAGGTGCGGTTTGAGGCCCTTCCAGATGGCCTCGATCACCGCTTCCCAGGTTTCGCATTCCTCGATGCGCCGGTAGATGCGGTTTTCGATGAAGATCTTTTCCAGGCTGCAGAAGTGCCACTTCTCCTCGAGCTCGCTGAGCTGGATCTGCAGTTCCTGGCCGAGGATGTCCTTCGTGTGCAGGGCGCTTTCGCGCAGCAGGTCGTTGACGCTGGCGAAGCGCGGCTTGTCGTTCTGGATCACCACCGCGTTCGGGGCGATCGAAACCTCGCAGTCGGTGAAGGCGTACAGGGCCTGGACGGTCTGCTCCGGATCGGTGCCGGGCGGCAGCTGGACGACGATCTCGACGTTCTCGGCGGTGTTGTCGTCGACGCGGGCGATCTTGATTTTGCCCTTGTCGTTGGCGGCGACGATGCTGTCCTGAATGCTGCCGGTGGTGGTGCCGAAGGGGATCTCGGTGATGCGCAGCAGGTTCTTCTTGGCGCCTTCCTCGATTTTGGCGCGCACGCGGATGCGGCCGCCGCGCAGGCCGCCGTTGTAGTCGCTGGCATCCATGATGCCGCCCTGCGGGAAGTCGGGCAGGATGCTGAATTCCTCGCCGCGCAGGGCGGCGATGCTGGCCTCGCAGAGTTCGATGAAGTTGTGCGGCAGGATGCGGCAGCTGAGGCCGACGGCGATGCCTTCGACGCCCTGGGCCAGCAGCAGGGGAAATTTCACCGGCAGGGTGACCGGCTCCTTGTTGCGGCCGTCGTAGCTGGCGGCCCACTCGGTGACCTTCGGGCTGAAGACGGCGTCGAGGGCGAACTTGGACAGGCGGGCTTCGATGTACCGCGCGGCGGCGGCGTTGTCGCCGGTGAGGATGTTGCCCCAGTTGCCCTGGGTGTCGATCAGCAGGTCCTTCTGGCCGAGCTGCACCATGGCGTCGCCGATGCTGGCGTCGCCGTGCGGGTGGTACTTCATCGTGTGGCCGACGACGTTGGCCACCTTGTTGTAGCGGCCGTCCTCAAGCTCCTCCATGCTGTGCAGGATGCGGCGCTGCACGGGCTTGAAGCCGTCGTGAATGTGCGGCACGGCGCGTTCCAGGATGACGTAGCTGGCGTATTCCAGGAACCAGTCCCCGTACAGATCGTCCACCGGTTTGATCTCGATGGGGGCGCTGTCGGCCAGGATTGGTGAGGCGTCGTCCGCGGCGGTCTGGGAGGATTTTTTCTTCGGCACGGAGAAAGGAGGGGCTGGCGGGTCGGAAAACGGGGAGGATAGGCAGGCGCGGGGGCGTCGCAAGCGCTGGCTGGCCGGGGCGGGACACGAAAAAACCGCATCCGAGCCGGATGCGGTTTTTCGAAAGGGACCGGGGTCCCGCTGGGGAAGGTTCAGTCTTCGCTCTCTTCCACGGCGGCGCTTTCGTCGGTGTCGGCCACGACGGTGAGCTTGAGGAAGCAATTGACGTCGTGGTGAAGCTTGACGGGAATCTCGAAGCTGCCGGTGTTCTTGATCGGCTTTTCGAGCTGGATCTGGTGGCGGTCGAGCTCCACTTTGGCGACGCTGTCGGCAACGGCCTTGGCGATGTCCATGGTGGTGATCGAACCGAAGGCCTTGCCGCCCTGGCCGGTCTGCAGGGTCAGCTTGATCTTCAGCTTCTTCAGCTTGGAGGCGACCTTCTCGGCTTCCTGCAGCTCCTTGGATTCGCGCTCGGCGCGGATCGCCTTGAGGTGGTTGAGGTTGCGCAGGTTGCCCGGCGTGGCTTCAAAGGCTTTGCCCTGGGGAACCAGGAAATTGCGGGCGTAGCCGCGCTTGACTTGCACGACATCGGCCTCGGCGCCAAGGCCTTGGATCTTCTCTTTCAGAATAACTTGAACGTTTGCCATAAAATCAGTCCTCCCAGGGAAAGGGGCGGGAGTGTACACACAGGAATCCGGGTGTCAAATGATCGGGTGAAGTGTTTTTCCGTCCGGCGGCGTTTCCGGGCGGCCGCGGGCGGTTTTTCTTCAAACCAGAGGGGCGACGGCATTTTTCCGGTGAACCGCCGCGGCGATCCCGCCATGATGGCGGACCGCCATGCCTCTTTCCCACGCCGACCTCCTGCAGCTTAAGCGCTGGAACACCCCCACCGTGTACAACGGCTGGGAGCAGATCACCCGGGCCGATGCCGCCGCCGACGCCTTCAATCTGGAGGAGGTGCGCGACTTCATGCCGCCGATGGGGCCGATGGTCGGCTACGCGGTGACGGTGGTGATCGAGCCTTCGCAGCGGGGGCATCGCGAGGCCCGCCCGGACGCCTGGCTGGAATACCGGCGCTACGTTGCCAGCGTGCCCGGGCCGAAGATCGTGGTTGTCCAGGATCTCGACAAGCCGCGGGTCATCGGCTCGTTCTGGGGCGAGGTCAACAGCAACACCCACCGTGCACTGGGCTGTGTCGGCACGATCACGGACGGGGCGATCCGCGACGTTGACGAGATGACCAACGCCGGCTTCAAGGCCCTGGCCCGCCGGCTCTGCGTCGGCCATGCCCACGTGCATCCGGTGCGCTGGAACTGCCCGGTCGAGGTGTTCGGCCGGGTCATCCGGCCGGGTCAGCTCATCCATGCCGACAAGCACGGTTTTCTGGCGGTGCCGCCGGAGGATGAGG
>CAYYJK010000240.1:0-1742 GCA_964472185.1 uncultured Prosthecobacter sp. | reverse complement strand
GCCTCCAGCAGCGGCCGGTTCAGGGTCAGGGTCGCCCACTCCGGATTGCCGGCGTCGGCAACGCGCAGCGCCAGGCGCAGGTCGCTGCGCGCCGCGGCCGGTCCTTCGGCCACGGCAATCTCGTAGGCGCCGGCCTTGAGCGGCGGGGTCTGGGCGCGGAAGATGCCGAAGTGGGTCGGGTCGGGCTCCAGCTGCAGACTGGCCACTTCCTTGCCGTCGAGCATCAGAAAGGCGCGCGGCTCCGCCCGGCTGACCAGTTCACCTGCGTCGTTGCGCAGACGGACGCGGATTTCTCCCTGCTCGCCGGGCGCGTAGCGCAGCCGGTCGGTGCCGATGGAGAGGCGGCGATCCTCCGCCTGGAAGGGCGGCGCGGCGATCCAGGCCGCGAGCTGCATCCACAGGCGCTGATGGTAGAGGTCGCCCACCTGGTAGCGCCAGCGCCAGAGGTCGTCGCTGGCCAGGTACAGCACCGCGCCGGCGCCGACCGGGCGGAACACGACGGCCGGCTGGCCGGCGGCCGCATTGCCGGTCGCCGGCGCCAGCCGCGCCAGGACCTGCGCACCCGGCTGGGCGGTGGCCGGGGCCGCCCAGAGCATGGCGGGCAGGGTCGGCCAGAGCGCGGTGTTGGCGCTCGGGCTCTCGCTCAGGCGCAGCGCCGGCTGGTTCTGGCCTTCGGTGCTGAGGCTCCAGACCTGGCCGCGCGGGTGGCGTGCGGATTCCGCCGACCAGGTCACCGGCAGCAGGGCGGCGGTTTTGCCCTCAGCCCAGCTGCGCAGGTGCTGGCGGGCGCCGTCGACGAGGATGAGGCCGCCGCCGCGCTTTTCGACAAACTCCACCAGCCAGGCCTGCTGCAGGTCGCTCAAGCGGGCGCGCGCGACGTCGCCGAGCACGACCAGATCGTAGCTGAGCAGCTCTTCGCGCGAAGCGGGGAAGTCCTTCTGCAGCGCGCCTGCCGGTGCCGGCTCGGCCTGGTCGTCGATGATCAGCGCGGCCTGCCAGCGGTCGTCCCGGTCGAAGTGGTTGTGCAAGTAGCGGGTCTCCCAGCGCGCCCGGCCGTCGAGGATGAGCGCCTTGCGCTTCTTGGTGAGCACGTGCAGGGCCACTTCGCGGCTGTTGTTGGCGCGGGTCTTCTCGAGGCCGGAGCGCTCGCTCTGGACGGCGACCTGCACTTGCAGCAGGCGCAGCGTCTGGTCGCGTTCTCCGGCCGCCAGCGCAGGCAGGTCGCGAACCGGGAAGCTGAAATCGAAACGGCGCTCACCCTTGCCTTCGGCGCTGAAACTCTGTTCCCAGAGCGTTTTGCCGGTGCAGCTGACCCGCACCAGGGCGGGCGTGCCGGTCGGCAGGCTGTCGCTGACCAGGACGCGGCCCTGGAGGTTCTCTTCGGCAAACACCGACTCGGCGGTGAGCACGTTGAGCACGCTCAGGTCGGGCGGCGGCACCTCGGTGCCGAAGCCGACCGTGAACACCGGCGTGCCGGCAGCCTTCATGGCGGCGGCGAATTCCTCGGGGGAGCCGGGGCTGTTGTGCTGGCCGTCGCTGAGCAGGACCAGCGCCGTGCCCGGTGTGGCCGGGCCGAGCGCGTCGCGCAGGGCGCTGTCGAGGTTGGTGATCGGGGCGTCGGCCTGGACGTCGAGGCGGCCGGGCATCGGGCCGGGACGGTCGCGGCCGCCCTGGCGATGCCACCAGAGCCGCTGGGTCTGCTGGCCGCGCAGCAGCACCAGTTCGACGTCCTGGCTCTGCGT
>CAYYJK010000239.1:0-6033 GCA_964472185.1 uncultured Prosthecobacter sp. | reverse complement strand
TCAACGGCCGGCCGACGCCGATCGTCGACAACGGCCGGCCGATCCCCGAACTGATGGGCTGAGCAGGTTGCGGGCAACAGCCTGGCGGTTGCGGCCGTAGATTGCGGCCCATGCACGTTCGTCCTCTCGTTGCCCTGATCCTCGCCACGGCCGCCGGTTTGTGGGCGGCGCCGCCTCCGCCCAGCCGCGAACCGACGCTGCGCGTCGTCGACCTCCGGCTGGGCGAGTCCGCGCAGATCCGCCTGGCGGACGGCAGCAGTGCGCAGGTCAAACTGCTGGAGCTGCAGGAGACGCTGGACTCGATGGCCGGGGCCGTGCGCGCGGCCCGGGTGCAGGTCGAGGTCAACGGCCAGCAGGCCTGGCTCGACTCGGCCAACTACCAGCTGCCGCAGAGCGTTGGCGGCGTGCAGGTGGACTGTCCGGTGACGCGCGGCTACAACGCGCGCACCGGCGAGGATTCCTGGGGACTGGAAAAGGACGCCCGGCTGCGGCTCTGGCCGGCGGGTGCGCCCTGGATCGAGCCGGGCACCTTCGTCTATCCGCTCCGGCAGCGCTGGTTCGCGACCCTGACCCAGTTTGCCAACGAGCCGACCTATGTCGACGGCGGCGACAAGCCGGACCGCAAGCGCATCTACTATCACAACGACCTCGACTTCGGCGGCTGCGAGGGTGAGATCGAGGTCGTGGCGGCGACGGACGGCCTGGTGGTGAGCGTGGCGACGCAGACGCTGCCCGGCTACTCCCTGACGCCGGTGCGGCCGCGCTACGACGTCGTCTACCTGCTCGACGACCGCGGCTGGTACTACCGCTACAGCCACCTGCACACGATCGATCCGGCGGTGCAGCCGGGCGGGCGCGTCCGGATGGGGCAGCGCCTGGGTGTGCTCGGCAAGGAGGGCGCCAGCGGCGGCTGGTCGCACCTGCATTTCGGCATCAAAAGCCGCCAGCCTTCGGGGAAATGGGGCACCCAGGAGGCCTACGCCTTTGCCTGGGAGGCCGGCGTGCGCGAGCAGCACCCCGCGGTCATCGCCGTGGCCCGGCCGCACCACTTCATCCGCGCCGGCGAGACGGTGACGCTCGACGCGTCGAAGTCTTGGGCGGCGGCGGGGCGGCCCGAGCGCTTCGACTGGACCTTCACCGACGGTGCCACGGCCGCGGGCGCGAAGGTCCGGCGCACCTACGCCAAGCCCGGTTCCTACAGCGAAATCGTCAAGGTCACCGACGCCGCCGGCAACAGCGCGTACGACTTCGCCATCGTCCAGGTCATCGGCGAGGACTGGCAGAACCCGCCGCCGACCCTGCATCCCGCCTTCGCGCCGACCCAGGGAATCCGTCCCGGACAGAGCGTGACCTTCAAGGTGCGCACCTTCCGCAGCCAGGGTGGCGAGACCTGGCACTTCGGTGACGGCACGCCGCCGGTGCGCGTCCGTTCCGACGGCAACGCCCAGGCCCTGGCCAAAGACGGCTATGCCGTCACCACGCACGCCTTCGCCAAGCCCGGCGATTACCTGGTCCGGGTCGAGCACGTCAATGCGCGCGGCGAATCCGCCATCGGCCACCTGTGGGTGCGGGTGGACGGGTGAGCCCGGCTCTGCGCGGCGGGTGGAAAGGCGGCGCGCGCCGCGGCCGTAGTAGCTGTCCATGGCCGTTCCGCTTTCACGCACCCGCCGCCAGATGCTGCGCACGGCCTCGTGCGGCTTCGGCTACCTGGCCCTGTCCGGTTTGGCCGGCGCCGCCAGCGCCGACCTCAGCGTCCGGCCGCCGCGCCTGCGCGCACGGGCGCAGCGGGTGATTTTCCTGAACATGAGCGGCGGCCCGGCCCAGCTCGACACCTTCGACTACAAGCCGCAGACGGGCCAAAAGCCGCATCCGGGCTCGGTGGTGAAATTCGCGCGCCGTGGCGAAAGCGGCTTGTGGGTCTCGGAGCTGCTGCCCAACCTGGCGCGCCACGCCGACAAGCTCTGCGTGCTCAACGCCATGCATGCGGACACCGGCATTCATGCGCAGTCGATGCTGCAGCTGCACACCGGCGACCGCCTGCGGCCGTGTCCGAGCATGGGCGCCTGGGTGGCGTACGGGCTCGGCACCGAGAATCAGAACCTGCCGGGCTTCCTCAGCCTCAACACCTCGAAACCGTCCGAGTACGCCAGCGCCTGCCTGCCGCCGGTGTACGGCGGCACGCCGATCGGCGTCAACGGTGAGAACATGTCGCGGGCCACCCTGCCGAGCATCCAGGGCGAGCACCTGCCGCCCGATCTCAAGCGCCGCCAGCTCGACCTCATCCAGGCGATGAACCGCGGCCACCTGGCGGCCCGCCCCGACGATCCGGATCTGGAAGGGGTGATCGAGACGCTCGAACTGGGCTTCCGCATGCAGACGGTGGCGCCCGGCCTGCTCGACCTCCGCGGGGAATCGCCGGCCACGCTCGAACGCTACCAGGTCGGCAAAACCTACAACGTCGGCACCTGCAAGGGCTCCGACTTCGGCCGCCAGTGCCTGCTCGCCCGCCGCTTCTGCGAGGCCGGGGTTCGCTTCATCGAGCTCAACCACGGCAGCTGGGACCAGCACACCGATCACCGGCGCGATCTCGCCGCCAACTGCGCCTCGACCGACGCGCCGATCGCCGCGCTGCTCGACGATCTCGACCAGCGCGGCCTGCTCGACGAGACCCTGGTGGTCTGGGGCGGCGAGTTCGGCCGGCCCGGCCTGACGCCGGGCGACGGCAAGGACCAGACCGGCCACAATCACCGCGCCTTCACCTTCTGGATGGCGGGCGGCGGCGTGAAGGCCGGGCACGTGCACGGCCGCACCAGCGAGACCGGCGCGGAGTGCGTCGAGGGCAAGGTGCATTTCCGCGACCTGCACGCGACGCTGCTGCACCTGCTCGGCCTGGATCACGAGAACCTGGCGGTCAGCAGCGGCGGGCGGCGCATCCGGCTGACCGGTCTGGAAGGCGGTCGCGTGGTGAAGGAGATCCTCTCATGAGCGGCCGGGGCTGGATGCTGCATCTCTGCGCCGCCTGGCTGGCCTGTGCGGCCGTGGCGCGCGCCGAGGTGGTGCGCGTGGAAATCACCGGCCGGGCGCCGTTTGCGCAAGGCCGCAGCTTTGGCGCCGCGGGCGCCTACGAGCGCATCACCGGCCGCCTGCATCTGGAAACCGACCCCGGGCACGCGGCGAACGCCCGCATCAGCGACCTGCAGCGGGCGCCGCGCAACGCGCGCGGCAAGGTCGAGAGCTGGACGGACTTCTTCCTGCTCAAGCCGGTGGAGGCGCGCAAGGGCAACGGCGTGCTGCTGTACGACGTCAACAACCGCGGCAACCTGCTGGCCCTGTGGACCTTCAACGGCGGCGAGCGCACCAACGATCCGCAGTCCGCCGCACATGCCGGCAACGGTTTCCTCATGCGCCAGGGTTACAGCCTGCTCTGGTGCGGCTGGAACGGCGAGGTGCAGGCGGACGACACCCGGCGCCTGTTGTGCGGCCTGCCGGTGGCGACCGAGGCCGGGCGCACGATCACCGGCCGGGCGCACCTGGAGATCAGCACCACCGAGAAAGTGTTCAGCCGCGCCTTTTCTTGGAGTCCCTGGGGCGTCGGCGCCGCCTACCCGGCCGCCCGTCTCGACAATGCCGATGCGGTGCTGACCCGGCGGCCGCGGCGCGACGAACCGCCCGTGGAAGTGCCGCGTTCGGACTGGGCTTTCGGGCGCTGGGAGGATGACCGTCTGGTTGCCGATGCCACCCACCTGTACGTCAAGGACGGCCTTCAGCCCGGCTGGCTGTACGACCTCGTCTACACCGCCAAGGAGCCGCGCGTCACCGGTCTTGGCCTCACCGCCCTGCGCGACTGCGTGGCCTTTTTCCGCCATGCGCCGGGCGCCGCCGACAACCCCCTCGCCGGCGCGGTCGCCAAGGCCTGCGTGTTCGGCATCTCGCAGTCGGGCCGCGTCATCCATCACTTCCTGTATGAAGGCCTCAACACTGACGAGCAGGGACGGCCGGTGTTTGACGGTGCGTTGATCCATGTCGCCGGAGCCGGCAAGGGCATGTTCAACCACCGCTTCCGCATGAGTACGGACTACGGCACCCAGCACGAGGGCCACCTGTCCGGCTCCGAGTTCTTCCCGCTCGCGCCGCTGCCGCAGACCGACCCGGTGACGGGGGCAACCGGCGACAGCTTTGCCCGCGTCCGCCAGTCCGGCCACGTGCCGCGCGTGATGTTCACGCAGAGCTCGACCGAGTACTGGAGCCGGGCGGCGTCGCTGCTGCACACCGATGTTGAGGCACGCACGGATCTGGCCCTGCCGGAGGAGGTGCGCGTCTACCTGGTCGCCGGCGCCCAGCACCTCGGCGCGAGCGACGGCACGCCCGGCCTCTGCGAGCAGCCGCGCAACACGCTCGACGACCGCGGGCCGGTGCTGCGCGCCCTGCTGGTGGCGCTCACCGACTGGGTGGTCGAAGGCCGGCCGCCGCCGCCCAGCCGGCATCCGCGCCTGGCGGACCGCACCCTGGTGGATTTCGACGCTTGGAAGTCGCAATTCCCCAAAATCCCGGGTCTGCGTCTGCCCACCCATGCCTATCAGCCGCCGCGGCTCGATTTCGGCCCGCGCTTCCTCAGCGAGGGCATCGCTGACACCGTGCCGCCGAAGACGGGCCCGCTCTATCGCGCCCTGCTGCCCGCGGTCGATGCCGACGGCAATGAAACCTCCGGCATCGTGCTGCCGGAAGTGGCCGTGCCGCTGGGCACCTACACCGGCTGGAACCTGCGGGCGCCCGCCACCGGTGCCGCCGGCATGCTGGCGCCGCTCGACGGCATGTTCCTGCCCTTTGCCCGGACCCGGGCGGAACGCGAACAGACCGGCGACCCCCGCTTGTCCCTGCAGGAGCGCTATCCGAGCCGCGCCGACTACCTGAGCCGGATCACCGAGGCGGCCTTGCGGCTGCAGCGCGACGGTTTGCTGCTGGCGGAGGACGTGGTGCGGACGCTCGATCAGGCGTCGGCGCAAAAGCTGCCTGAACCCTAGGGCGCCGCCGGCCCCGTGTGCATGAAAGAGGCGCCGCCGGCGCGCCTGGCGCGCAGTTTTTGCGCGCCAATCTTCCGACTTCTGCTCTAGCGTGACCGTCGTAGAAGATCCAGACCCATGAAAAAACGGTTTCATTCCGCTCTCTTGACCGCTCTGACCGCCGTCACTGCCGCCCCTGCGGTCACCGTGCAGGAGATGCAGCAGCGTCTGCAGCCCGTTGTGACGGAAATGCCGGCGATGAAAAACCAGCCGGAGGCCTTTTCGGGCCTGGTGAAGCATCCCGGGCTCGGCGCCAGCACCTGGGTGCGCTTTCCCTTCGTGCAGAATCCCGGCAGCTTCGGCATCGACCGCCAGGGCCGCCTCTTCGTCGCGGAGGTGAACCGCTTCTGGCAGGGGGTGGCGGACCTGCGAGGCATCCACGAGTTCATCCGCGGCGACTTCCAGTCGCGGACGCTCGAGGACCGGGTGAGGCTGCAAAACTCCCTCCCCGGCCGCGTGCCCGAAGGGTTTTGGACGAACACCCCGGATCGCCTGATCCGTCTCGAGGACAGCGACGGCAACGGCGCGGCGGACAAACGCAGTGTGTTCGCGGACAGCTTTTACGAGCAGCTCGACGGGCTCGGCTTCTCCGTGCTGCCGGAGGATGACGCGGTGTATTTCACCTGCATTCCCAGCCTGCGGAAGCTCACGGATGCCAACGACGACGGCATCGCGGACACCCACGAACCGCTGGTCACCGGGTTCGGCGTGCGCATCTCCTTCGTGGGCCACGACCTGCACGGCATCGTCCGCGGACCGGACGGGCGCCTGTATTTCAGCATCGGCGACCGCGGCTACCACGTGACCACGAAGGAGGGCCGGGTTTTCGCGGAAGGCGGCCGCGGCGCGATCTTCCGCTGCGAGTCCGACGGCACAGGCTTCGAGGTCTTCTGCAACGGGCTGCGCAATCCCACGGAGCTGGCCTTCGACGAGCACGGCAACCTGTTCACCTTCGACAACACCGGCGACATCG
>CAYYJK010000238.1:0-6033 GCA_964472185.1 uncultured Prosthecobacter sp. | reverse complement strand
CGGTCGCCGCGTACGGCGCGGAGATCGGCGTCCTCGCCGTCCCGGCCGAGGCCGGTCCGCCCGCACCCGCCGCGACCACAGCCGCGGCCCAGGACGCACCCGCGCCGCCGCCCAGCGACACGCCGGCCGCCTGAGGACGGCGCCCCAGCCTGCCGGCAGTTGTCATCCGGCCGCGGCGGACTAGACTGCCCGCCCCCATGCCCAAAGTCTTCATCAAAACCTACGGCTGCCAGATGAACGAACGCGACACCGAGCAGGTGTCGCAGATGTTCGTCGAACGCGGCTACACGATGACGGCCTCCGACGCGGACGCCGACGTGGTGCTGATCAACACCTGCTCGGTGCGCGACCAGGCGGAGCAGAAGGCGATCGGCAAGATGGGCATGGTGCGCCGCCGGCGGGTGCCGCTGGTAACCGGCTTCATGGGCTGCATGGCCCAGAGCCGCGGCTCGGAGCTGGTGGACAAGACCCGGGTGGACCTGGTGGTGGGCACGCAGAAGTACCACCGCGTGGTCGAGTACGTTGACGAGATCATCCGCGCCAAGGAGGCGCAGCAGATGGACGACGAGCGTTTTTCGATCGTCGACATCGAGGAAGAGACCGCCTCGCAGAACGCCATCCGCGACCACGCGCTCAAGGAGCGCCAGGCTTCCGCCTTTGTCAGCATCATGCAGGGCTGCAACATGAAGTGCACCTTCTGCATCGTGCCCTACACCCGCGGCGCCGAGCGCGGCCGGCCGATCGCCGACATCGTCGAGGAGGTGCGCCGGCTGGCGGACCGCGGCGTCAAGGAGGTGACCCTGCTCGGCCAGATCGTCAACCTGTACGGCCGCCACGAGTTTCCGGCCGTGGCCGGCAAAAGCCCGTTCGTGCAGCTGCTGGAGGCCGTGCACGCGGTGCCGGGCATCGAGCGCATCCGCTTCACCAGCCCGCATCCGATCGGCTACAAGAAGGACCTCATCGAGGCCTTCACCTACCTGCCCAAGCTGGCCGAGCACGTGCACCTGCCGGTGCAGAGCGGCAGCGACGAGATCCTCAAGCGCATGCACCGCCCGTACACGGCGGCGAAGTTCACCGACCTGGTCGAGCGCATCCGCGCCGCGCGGCCGGGCATCGCCGTGACCACCGACGTCATCGTCGGCTTCCCGGGCGAGACCGAGGCGCACTACCAGGAGACGCGCGCGCTGTTCGACCGGCTCAAGTTCGAGAACGCCTTCGTCTTCCGCTACTCGAAGCGCCGCGGCACGCCGGCAGCGGAGATGGACGAGGCCATCCAGGTGCCCGAGCGGGTCAAGGAGGAGCGCAACCAGGACCTGCTGGCCCTGGTCAACCGCCACGCCTGGACTCAGTACGAGGCGCTGGTCGGCCGCGAGGTGGAGATCCTCTGCGAAGGCCCCAGCAAGACCAACGAGTCGCGCCTGACCGGCCGCACCCGCACCAACAAGATCGTCATCTTCGAGGGCAACCCCGCCCGCCATATCGGCGAGATCTTCAACGTCCGCATCCGCCACTACGAGAACTTCACCCTTTACGGCGACCCGGTGCTGGCCTGAGCCGGCGGGTCCGGCGTTGACTCCGGCCGGGGATTGTTTCACCTGAACCCATGCACCTCATCTCCGGAGCCGCCGTTGCCGAAAAAGTCCTCGAAGAATGCCGCCGTGGCATCGCCGCGCTGGCGGCGGCCGGCAAGCAGCCCGGCCTGGCCGTGGTGCTGGTGGGCGACGATCCCGCCTCGCGCGCCTACGTCCGCTCCAAGGACAAGAAATGCCGCGAGCTCGGCCTGCATTCGGTGAAGCTGGAGCTGCCCGCCAGCACCACCCAGGACGAACTGCTCGCCCACGTGCGGACGCTCAACCAGGACCCGGCGATCCACGGCATCCTGGTGCAAAGCCCGCCGCCGGCGCACATCGACGAGGCCGCCATCGTTCGCGCCATCGACCCGGCCAAGGACGTCGACGGCTTTCATCCGGTCAACGTCGCCAAGCTCGCCCTCGAGGACCAGACCGGCTTCGTGCCCTGCACGCCGCTCGGCTGCCAGCGCCTGCTCATCGACGCCGGCATCGAGACCCGCGGGGCCAACGCCGTCGTCGTCGGCCGCAGCATGATCGTCGGCAAGCCGATGGCCCTGCTGCTCATGGCCAAGGGGCCGGGCGGCGACGCCACGGTCACCGTCGCCCACTCGCGCACCCGCGACCTCGCCGCCATCACCCGCCAAGCGGACATCATCATCGCCGCCATCGGCCGCCCGGAATTCCTGCGCGCCGAGCACGTCCGCGAGGGCGCGGTGGTCATCGACGTCGGCATCAACCGCGTCGAGGCGCCCGGCACCGAGAAGGGCTACAAGCTGGTCGGCGACGTCGCCTTTGACGAAGTGGCCCCGAAGTGCCGCGCCATCACGCCGGTGCCCGGCGGCGTCGGACCGATGACCATCGCCATGCTGATGGCGAACACGATCAAGGCCTGCAAGCAGAGCTGAGCGGACGCGCAGGAAACCGGCGGCCCGCAGACCGCCGGCACACCCGCCGCCGGTCCGGCCGGTGCGCCCCGTGCCGAAGCCGCGCTTGGCCCCGGCTCCGCCCTCCTGGCGAGCCGGCTCCGCGCCCGGTTCGGACGACACAATGCAAACTAGTTCGGGTGACAAACGTATAGGTTGGCAGGTGCTCGGCTTTGCAGCATCTTCATCTGCCCCCCTCTGATGACCCATCGTCCCCTTTCTTTCCTCCGAATCCTCGGCGGCAGCTTCGCCGTCGCCGGATCGCTCGCCGCCGCCGACGCCTTTCCGCCCGACCAGATCGAGTTTTTCGAAAAGGAGATCCGGCCGGTGCTGGCGGAGAACTGCTACGACTGCCACGGCGGCCACAAGCATGAGAACGGCCTGCGCGTCGACCTGCGCAGCGCCATCCTGCGCGGCAGCGACTACGGCAAGGTGGTCGAACCCGGCAACCCGGCGGCGTCCAAGCTGATCAAGGCGATCCAGCACGCGCCGGGCGTCGAGGCCATGCCCAAGAAGGGCGACAAGCTCAAGCCGGCGCAGATCGCCGCCCTGGAGAAGTGGGTGCAGATGGGCCTGCCCTGGCCCGCGGAGAAGGAGGTCGTCCACGAGAAGACGGACCCGATGCAGCACTGGGCGTTTCAACCGGTGCGCAAGACGGACGGCGGCATCGACGCCCTGGTCGGCGCCAAGCTCAAGGCCGCCGGCCTGGACTTCGCCCCGCCGGCGGACCCGGCCACGCTCTGCCGCCGCCTGCACGTCACGCTGACCGGGCTGCAGCCGGACTACGCGGAGGTGCAGGCCTTTGTCGCCGAGGCGCAGGCCTCGCTGCCGGCCGCCGCGGACAAGCTCGTCACCCGCCTGCTCGCCTCGCCCGCCTACGGCCAGCGCTGGGCGCGCCACTGGCTGGACGTCGCCCGTTACGCCGACACCGACGGCTACCAGGTGGCCGGCCGCAACATCAACTACCCCTACGCCTACACCTACCGCGACTGGGTGGTGCAGGCGCTCAACACGGACCTGCCGTACGACCAGTTCCTGATCCACCAGCTGGCCGCGGACAAGCTGCACCCGAACGAGCCCGGCCATCCGTCCCTGGCTGCGCTCGGCTTCCTCAACGTCGGCGACAAGTTCATCAGCGACCGCCACCTGCAGATCGACGACCGCATCGACGTCGTCACCCGCGGCATGCTCGGCGTCACCGTCGGCTGCGCGCGCTGCCACGACCACAAGTTCGACCCCATCCCCAGCCGCGACTACTACGCGCTGTACTCGGTGTTCAACAGCAGCGAGCAGCCGGAGACGACGGCGCTGCCGGTGATCGGCAAGGCCGCGGACGAGCAGGCCTTCCGCGATTACGAGGCCCAGGTGGCCGAGATCGCCAAGAAGGAGCTCGAGTTCAAGCAGCAGGTCCACGACGAGATCCGCAAGCCGGAGAATTTGGCGGGCTACCTGGCCTTCGCCCAGGAGGCCGTCGGCATCCAGGACCGCAAGGCGCTGCTCGGCCGCGCCGGCCAGCTCAAGCTGCGCGACAACGTCGCCGAGCAGTGGGCCAAGTTCCTCAAGCAGCACGCGCTCACCGCCAAGCCGCATCCGGTGATGCTGGCCTGGAAGGAGTTCGCCGCCCTGCCGGCCGCCGAGTTCGCCGCCAAGGCGCCGGCCGTGGCCGCCGCCCTGACCCAGCCGGCGCGCGGCCTGAACCCCGTGGCGCGCAACGAGCTGGCCAAGCGGCCGGCGCCGAAGAGCTTGCAGGACGTGGCCGCGCTGTACGCGGACATCTTCAGCACCTGCCTGGCCGGCAAGGAGCCGGACAACGCCGACTGGCGCGAGGTGCGCGGTCTGCTGAGCGCGGCACCCTGCCCGCTGGCGGTGCCGGTGGAGCAGGCCAACCAGTTCTTCACCCGCAAGGACCTGGACAAGGTCACCAAGTTCGGCAACGACCGCGTCAAGCTCGAGTCCGAGCACCCGGGCGCGCCGCCGCGCGCCATGGTCTCCCTCGACAAGCCGAAGCCCGCGGACGTGCGCGTCTTCGTCCGCGGCAACCCGGGCCGCCAGGGCGACCCCGCGCCGCGCGCCTGGCTGACCATGTTCGGCGGCGAAAAATTCACCGACGGCAGCGGCCGCCTCGAGCTGGCCCGCAAGATCGCCAGCCGTGACAACCCGCTCACCGCGCGCGTCATCGCCAACCGCGTCTGGATGCTGCACTTCGGCAAGCCGCTGGTGGGGCAGACCAGCGACTTCGGCGTGCAGACGCCCCAGCCGGTGCAGGCCGACCTGCTCGACCACCTGGCCGCCTACCTCATGGACAACGGCTGGAGCCTGAAGAAGCTGCACCGCCTGATCCTGACCAGCCGGACCTGGCAGCAGAACTCCGCGACGACGCCGGACAAGAGCCTGAAGGACGCCGACAACGAACTGCTCAGCCGCTACAACCGCCAGCGCCTCGATTTCGAGAGCATGCGCGACGCCCTGCTGCAGGCCAGCGCCGACCTCGACACCGGTTTCGGCGCCGGCCGCCCGGTGCCCTACACCGCCAAGGAGGCGGACACGCGCCGCAGCCTGTTCCTGCTGGTCAACCGCTACGACCAGCCGACCGTGCCGGCGATGTTCGACTTCGCCAACCCGGACAGCCACAGCCCGCAGCGCTACGTGACCACCGTGCCGCAGCAGGCGCTGTTTCTGATGAACAGCCCGTTCATGAGCCAGCGCGCCAACCGCGCCGCCGAGCAGACGCCGGTGCAGGGCAGCACGGTCGATTCGCAGGCGGTCACCCATCTGTACCGCCGGATCCTGCGCCGCGATCCGCGGCCCGAGGAGGTGGAGATGGCGCAGCGCTTCTGCCAGGATTCCGAGCAGCTGCGCCGCCGGAGCACGGCCTTCGTCTGGAGCTACGGCTACGGCCGCCTGGAATCGCAGGACGGCCAGGTCAGGCTGGCCGGCTTCAAGCCCTTCCCGCACTTCGGCCGGACGGCGCAGACCAAGAACCGCTGGTACCCCGCCGACGCCTTCCCGGACAAGCAGTTCGGCCACCTCTTCGTGGCGGCCAACGGCGGCCATCCGGGCCGCGAGTTCGCCGCGGTGGTGCAGTGGACCTCCCCCTTTGAGCGCGAGCGCGTCCGCCTCAGCGGCGTGCTCAAGCGCAGCAGCGACAAGGGCAACGGCATCCGCGGCCTCATCCTCTCCAGCCGCACCGGCGTCGTCGCCAACCGCCTGCTCAAGCCGGTCGACAGCGTTGACTTCCGGGCCGAGATCGAAGTCCGCCAGGGCGAGGTCCTGTCGTTCATCGTCGACAGCGAAAGCGGCGACACCAACAGCGACGGCTACTCCTGGGTGCCGAAGATCGAGCGCCTCGGCGCCGAGGGTCTGGTGACGCCGATCACCAAGGCCGACACCGACTTCTGCGGCCCCGACGGCTGGCCGCTCAACCGCACCAAGCCGCAGCCGCCGCTCTCCCAGCTCGCCCAGGTGCTCATGATGTCGAACGAGTTCCAGTTCGTCGACTGAGCTGTTTCCGCCCCCAAGCCCCCCCCGCACGCCATGAA
>CAYYJK010000237.1:0-6039 GCA_964472185.1 uncultured Prosthecobacter sp. | reverse complement strand
TGCACTCGGCCCTCTACGACTGTGAAGTGATGCACCATCGGCTGCAGCCGAAGGTTTACCGCTTCCGGCACCGGGCCTTCTACTTGTGGCTGGATCTTGACGAACTCGACGAGCTCGATTCGCGGCTGCGGCTGTTCACGCGCAACCGCCGCGGCCTGTTCGCCTTCTTCGACCGCGACCACATCGTCCGCGACGGCGCCACGGCCAAGGCCGGCGTTCTGGAGATCCTGGCCGGCCGGGGCATCGACACCGCGGCGATCGCGCGCGTGCGCCTGCTCACCTTCCCGCGCATCCTCGGCTACCTCTTCAATCCGGTCTGCTTCTACTACTGCTTCGACGCCCAGGAGCGGCCGGTGTGCGCCGTCGCCGAAGTCACCAACACCTTCCACGAACAGAAGCCGTACGTGCTCACCCGCCGGGACGGCGAAGTCTTCCGGCTGGAGACGCCCAAGCACTTCTACGTCTCGCCCTTTTTCGGCCTGGATGTCTGCTTCGATTTCCAGCTCGGCCTGCCCGGCGACCGGCTCGACATCCGCGTCGACGATCGCGACGCCGGCGAGCGGGTGCTGCTGACCCGGCTCACCGGACGGCGGCGGCCGCTCACCGACCGCCAGCTCCTGGTCCGCCTTTTCACCCATCCGCTGCTGACCCTGCGGGTCATCACGCTCATCCACTGGCACGCCCTGCGGCTGTGGCTGAAACGGCTGCGCGTGCACCGCAAACGCGACCAACCGGAGCTGCAGCGCGACCTGTTCCGGCCCCACGCCTCCCTGACCTCTCCTCGCCCATGAACTCCGCCCTCGCCCTTGAGACCCCCGGTTCCGAGCCGCTCGCCCAAACGGCCGCACAACGCGCCGGCTGGCCCGAACGCCTGGTCATGCGCCTGCTGCGGCGCCTGACCGTCGGCGGCCTGAAGCTCGTCCGGACGGACGGACGGACCGAGATCCTCGGCCAGCCCGGCGCCGCCATCACCGCCGAACTGCGCATCCTGCGCCCGGACTTCTTCCGGCGCTGCCTGCTGCACGGCAACATCGGCCTCGGCGAGGCCTACACGCAGGGCGACTGGGAGACCGACGACATCGCAGCGGTGATCTCCTGGTTCATCGTCAACCTGGCGCAGCTGCAGGGCTCCGAAGCCTCCTCTTACCGCCTGCCCGGCGTCAATCTGCTGCGCTTCTGCGACCGCGTTCTGCACCTGCTGCGGCCGAACAGCGTGGCCACCAGCCGGCGCAACATCGCCGAGCACTACGACCTGGGCAACGACTTCTACGCCCTCTGGCTGGACGAGACGATGACGTACTCGGCGGCCCGCTTCGAGCATCCGGACCAGCCGCTGGCTGACGCGCAGCGCTCCAAGTACGACGCGCTCTGCCGCAAGCTGCAGCTCGGGCCAAACGACCACGTGCTGGAGATCGGCTGCGGCTGGGGCGGTTTCTGCACGCACGCGGCCCGTACCCACGGCTGCCGGGTCACTTCAGTGACGATCTCACGCGAGCAGTTCGACTACGCCCGCGCACGGGTGCGCCGCGAGGGCCTCGAGCACCTCGTCGAGATCCGCCTGCAGGACTACCGCCACATCGAAGGCCGGTTCGACAAGATCGCCTCGATCGAGATGCTCGAGGCGGTCGGCGACGCCTACGTCGACGGCTACTTCGCCAAGTGCCAGGAACTGCTGAAGCCGCACGGTCTGCTGGCCTTCCAGGTCATCACCACACCCGACTGCCGCTACGAGAACCTGCGACGGGGCGTCGACTGGATTCAGAAGCACATCTTCCCCGGATCCCTGCTGCTGAGCCTGGCGCGCATCAACCAGGCGGTCAACCGCGCCGGCGACCTGTTCCTGCACGGCCTGGAGGATCTCGGCAGCGGCTACGCCCGCACCCTCCACCTTTGGCACGACCGCTTCAACGCCCGCCTCGACGAGGTGCGCGCGCAGGGCTTTGACGAGACCTTCATCCGCAAGTGGAACTACTACCTGAAGTACTGCGAGGCCGCGTTTGCCACCCGCAACATCAGCGTCATCCAGGCGGTGTACACCCGCCCCAACAATCCGACGCTCCACCGCGCCTGGTAACGCGCCGCCGCCATGCCCGCCGCCGTTCTCCTGCTTGCCGCCCTCGCCTTCCTGGCCGGCCTGTTCGGCCTGACCTGGCTGCTCAGCCGGCGTTGGAACAACTATTCGTTCGTTGACGTGACCTGGGCGCTGGCCTTTGCACCGGTCGCCGCCGGCTACGCGTTTCTGGGCGGCGGCTGGCTGCCGCGGCGGATCGCGGTCGCCGCGCTGGTCGGCGGCTGGAGCCTGCGCCTCGGCCTGCACCTGTGGCGGCGCGTGGCCGCGCATCACCCCGCGGAAGACGGCCGGTATGCGGTGCTGCGCGCGCGCTGGCAGGACCGGCTGCCGCGCGCTTTCCTGGGCTTTTTCCTGGCGCAGGCGCTGCTGGTCTGGCTGCTGCTGCTGCCGGTGTTCTGGGTGACCCGCCAGGCGCAGCCGCAGTTCCATCCCCTCGAGTTCGCCGGAGCGCTGCTCTGGCTGGCCGCCCTGGCCGGCGAAGCGCTGGCCGACGCCCAGCTGCGCCGCCACCAGCGGACGCAGACGGACGGCCAAGCGGTCTGTCAAAGCGGTCTCTGGCGCTACTCACGCCATCCCAACTACTTCTTCCAGTCGCTGCTCTGGTGGGGGCTCTTCCTCATGGCCTTGCCCAGCCCCTGGGGCTTGCTCACCGTCCTGGCGCCCCTGGCCATGCTGCACTTCCTGCTCAACGTCACCGGCATCCCGCTCACGGAAAAGCTGTCGCTGCAGAAGCGCGGCGAGGCCTACCGTGCCTACCAGCGCACCACCAGCGCTTTCGTGCCCTGGCCGCCGCGCCGGCAGCCGCCCACCGCCAGCCCTCCCGCATGCGGCACCTGATCCTCGTTCTGGGCGACCAGCTCGACGCCCGCTCCGCCGCCTTCGACGGATTCGATCCCCAACAGGACGCGGTCTGGATGGCCGAGGTCGACGGCGAATCGACCAAGGTGTGGAGCTCGAAACCGCGCATCGCGCTGTTCCTGGCCGCCATGCGGCATTTTTGCGAGGCGCTGCGCGGGCGCGGCTGGACGGTGCACTATCAGGAGCTCGGAGCTCACCCGAGCCTGGCGTCGGCCCTGACGGCCTGCATTGAGGCGCAGCAGCCGCGCGGGCTGGTCATGGTCCAGGCCGGCGAGTGGTCGGTGCAGCAGACCGTGGAGCAAACGGCCGACGCGCTCGCGCGGCCCCTCGAAGTCCGCGAAGACCGGCATTTCCTCTGCACGCCGGCCGAATTCGCCCGCCATGCCGACGGTCGCAAGCAGCTGCGCCTGGAGTTTTTCTACCGCGAGATGCGGCAGAAGACCGGCCGGCTCATGGACGCCGGCCAACCCGCAGGCGGCCGCTGGAACTACGACCCGGAGAACCGCGAAACCTTCGGCGCGGACGGCCCCGGTCTGCGCCTGCCCCCACGGCGCTTCCCGCCCGACGCGCTCACCCGCGACGTTCTGGCGCTGGTGAACGCCCGTTTTGCCGCGCACCCTGGGGCGCTGGCCGATTTCGACTGGCCGGTGACCGAGGCCGAGGCAAAGCTCGCACTGGCGGATTTCATCGCGCACCGGCTGCCCGAATTCGGCCGCTATCAGGACGCGATCTGGATGGGCGACCCCTGGCTTTACCACTCGCGTCTGAGCGCCGCGCTCAACCTCAAGCTGCTGGACCCGCGCGAGGTGCTCGATGCCGCCGAGCAGGCCTGGCGCGACGGCCGGGCGCCGCTGGCGGCGGTCGAGGGTTTCATCCGCCAGATCCTCGGCTGGCGCGAGTACGTGCGCGGCATCTACTGGCGGTTCATGCCGGGCTACCTCGAGCGCAACGCCATGGCGGCCCGCGAGCCGTTGCCGGCTTTCTACTGGAGCGGCGACACCGACTGGGCCTGCCTGCGCGATGCGATCACCCAGACCCTGCGCCACGGCTACGCCCACCACATCCAGCGGCTGATGGTCACCGGCCTGTTCGCCCTGCTCTACGGAGTCGACCCGAAGGCGCTGCACGCCTGGTACCTGGCCGTCTACGTCGACGCGGTGGAATGGGTCGAACTGCCGAACACGCTGGGCATGTCCCAGTATGCCGACGGCGGGGTGATGGCCAGCAAACCCTACATCGCCAGCGGCAAGTACCTGCAGCGCATGAGCAACTGCTGCACCGCCTGCCGCTGCGATCCCGCGCAAAGCACCGGCCCGCGGGCCTGTCCGTTCACGACGCTGTACTGGGACTACCTGCTGCGCCATGAGCCGCGCCTGCGCGGCAACCCGCGCATGGCCATGCAGCTGCGCAATCTGGCGCGCCTCGCGCCCGACACGCGC
This sequence comes from uncultured Prosthecobacter sp., assembly GCA_964472185.1. Classification (GTDB taxonomy): domain Bacteria; phylum Verrucomicrobiota; class Verrucomicrobiia; order Verrucomicrobiales; family Verrucomicrobiaceae; genus Prosthecobacter. The sequence goes on along the minus strand of CAYYJK010000237.1, from coordinate 1,671 downwards.
GCCGCAATTCAAAAGCAGGCGCAAACGCTGCGCGAGACGTATTCGACCACGGCATGAACCGCTCGCCCACCTTCCCGCAGAGTCTCCTGGCGCTGGCCGGCTGCCTGCTGATCACCTTCCTGGCGCCAGCCGTGAGCCTGGCCTTCCAGGGGCCGGGCGACTGGTATGCCGGCCTGAACAAGCCCTCCTGGAATCCGCCCGGCTGGCTGTTCGGTCCGGTCTGGACGGCGCTGTACACCCTGATGGCGGTGGCCGCGTGGCTGGTCTGGAAACGCGCCGGCCTGTCCCGGCCGCTGGCCTTCTACGGTGCCCAGCTCGCGCTCAACGCCGCCTGGACGCCGCTGTTCTTCGGCGCCCGCCAAATGGGCTGGGCTCTCTTTGAGATCCTCCTGCTCTGGCTGGCGGTCGCCTTCACCCTGCGGGCCTTCCGGCGCGTCCATGCCGCCGCCGGCGCCCTGCTGCTGCCCTACCTGGCCTGGGTCAGCTTTGCCACCTTCCTCAACTTCACCCTCTGGCGCCTCAATCCCGCATGACTCCCAAAACCTGGCTCATCACCGGCTGTTCAAGCGGCTTCGGCCGCGCCCTCGCCGAGGCCGCGCTCGCCGCCGGCCAGCGGGTGGTTGCCACCGCGCGCGATGTGCGCCGCATCGCCGACCTGGAGCAGGCCGGCCGCTGCCAAGTGCTGCCGCTCGACCTCACCGACGGCGCCGAAATCCCGCGCGTGCTTGAGCAGGCCCTGGCCGCCTTCGACGGCCTGGACGTGCTGGTCAACAACGCCGGTTACGGCCTGATCGGCGCGGTGGAGGAGTGCAGCGAGGAGCAGGTGCGTCGCAGTTTGGACACACACTTCTTCGGCCCGCTCCGCCTCATGCGCGCCGCGCTGCCGCACCTGCGCGCCCGCGGCGGCGGCCACCTCGTCCAGATCAGTGCTGCCGCGGCGATCGGCAACTACGCCGGCTTCGGCGTCTACGGCGCCGCCAAAGCCGCGCTGGAAAGCCTGAGCGAAAGCCTGCGGCTGGAACTCGCGCCGTTCGGCATCCAGGTGACGCTGGTCGAGCCGGGCCCCTTCCGCACCGACTTCATCCGCCGCGGTCTGGAAAAGGCCGACCAGCCGCTGGAGGCCTACCGGAACGGCGCAGCGGCCAAGTTCGAGCAGTTGCTCGGGCGCATGGACGGCCAGCAGCCGGGCGACCCCGCGCGCGCCGCCGCCGCCATCGTGCAGATGGTGCTGGAAGGCTGGGCGCCGCTGCGGCTGCCCCTGGGACGTTACGCGGTCAAAAAACTGCGCGACCGGGCGGCCGCGCTGCTGCGCGAAGCCGAGCGCGCCGAGGCCGTCGCCGCCGCCACCGACTTCCCCGCCTGAACCGACCCCGCTCATGCACGGCATCCGAAAACAGCACCTGCCGCACAAGGTCTGCGCAACCTGCGGCCGGCCGTTCCAGTGGCGGCGCAAGTGGGCGCGCGACTGGGAGCAGGTGCGGCACTGCAGCGAACGCTGCCGCCGATCCCGAGGCCATGGCTGATCCCGAGACCATCCGCCAAACGCTGCTGGTCCTGGCGACCGAGCGCGCGCCCGAACGCAGTTTCTGCCCCTCGGAAGCCGCGCGCCGGCTGAGCCGGGACTGGCGGCCGCTGATGCCGCAGGTGCGCGGCGTGGCGGCGACGCTGGTG
>CAYYJK010000236.1:0-6072 GCA_964472185.1 uncultured Prosthecobacter sp. | reverse complement strand
GCCGGCGGCATCCTGCCCTACGTGCTCGCGCAGATCCTGCGCGCCAACGCGTAACAGGTTCCGCCACCCACGGCGGCGGGCTGCGGCCCGCCGCCGTTTTTTTGCCCGAAGGTTCAGCGCGCGCCGTCCAGCCAGGCGAAGTAGTGCCGGGGGTAATCCGTGGCTCCGAGCGGCCGCGCCCCGACCTGCTGCGTGCCGGCGGCATCCCAGTTGTAGTTGCCCTCCAGCAGCACCGGGCCGGCTGGTGACAGGGCCACGTCCCAGCCGATGGAAGGAAACTGGCGAAAGTAACCGTGGGCTTGCAGCGACAGGGCGACCAGTTCGTGCCAAAGCGGCAAGATCCGGCCGGTGATCGGGCGGCCGGAACCCGGCAGGCGGTCGAGGTCCACGTGAGTGAGGTTCTGCCCCTTGCGCACCGCCAGTCCCACCACCCCGGTTGACAGGTCGACCGGAGCGGCCAGGCCGCCGGCGTCGAAATTGTCGACGATGGCCGTCTCACCAGGCACCTTGAACAGGCTCCAGACGGCGTAGGGCCGCCGGGACGAGGGATCGATAAAGGTCACGATGCGCACGGTGCACAGGGCGCGGGCCCCCAGGTCGGCGATGTCCGGGTGATTGCCCACCAGGCGCTGCAGCACGACGGGGGCCGTGCGTGACGCCTCGCGCAACTGTTCGAGCAGGTCCGGGCCGCGGCAGACGCCGCCGTCGCTGGCGCGCCAGCGGTCGTCGCCCAGAGGGTCCCAACGCCGGGCGCCGGCGCCGCGCATGGACGCGGCCTCCTTGGCGAACAGGCTGCAGGGCGGCAGGTGCGGAGCGCCCCACCAGTGCACTTCGCCGTCCGCCGCGTCGGCGACGGTTTCCGGCACGGGCAGTCCGGCGGCCTGGCAAATCCGGTAGAAACGCCGTTTGTCCGCCAGCACGCCGGTGTCCACCCCCAGCTTCTGGTAGAGCAGGTTGCGTGCGGCGATGTTTTCCCGCTGCGGGATGAACTGCACCGCCTGTGCCATGGGCAGGCGGTGCATGCGGAAGCGGTGGCATTCCTCGAGGCTGTAGCCGTGCCAGGTGGACAGCCGCCAGAGTTTGAAAAACTGCCGCAGCGGGGCCAGGCCGCCGGCGGTCTGGCCGGCACCGTCTGCCGCGGCGGCCCGCCAGGCCGTGCGCAGATTCCTCAGCGGCTGCAGCAGGCGGCGGCGCAGCTTGCGGCGCCGCAGCGACGGAATCAGCTGGCGGGCGAACTGGCGGAATCGGCGGGTGTCAGCGACTGACATGCAAAGGCTGCTTAGCGAAGAATCTTCGCACGGCAATGCGGCATCCGCACGGAGGCGTCGGGCAAATGTCCGGACGCCTCCCGGCGGTCTTGGCTGCTGGCGGGTTCAAACCCGGCCGGCGAGCAGTTCGCGCTGGTAGTAGAGTTCCTTGGGCATGTCGTCGTAGAGGTCCAGGTAGAGCTCTTCGGTGCTGAGCATCTCCTGGCGGAACTCCCGGCGGTCGAACTGCATGAGCTCGTCCCACTGCTCCTTGCTGTAGTCGAGCCCTTCCCAGTGGATTTCCGAGTAGCGCGGCATCCAGCCGAGCTCGGTCTCGTGGCCGCGCGCCTCGCCGCGGCAGCGCTTCACGATCCATTCAAGCACGCGCATGTTCTCGCCGAAGCCCGGCCAGAGGTACTTGCCTTCGGCGCTCTTGCGGAACCAGTTGACGTGGAACAGGCGCGGCAGCTCGCGGATGTGCTTCCGCATGTGCAGCCAGTGGGCGAAGTAGTCGCCCATGTTGTAGCCGCAGAAGGGCAGCATGGCCATGGGATCGCGGCGCACCTTGCCGACCGCACCAGCCGCCGCCGCGGTGGTCTCGCTGCCCATGTTGGCGCCGAGGAAGACGCCGTGGACCCAGTTGAAGGACTGGAACACGAGCGGGAAGGTGGTGGCGCGGCGGCCGCCGAAGACGATGGCGGAAATCGGCACGCCTTCCGGCTTCTCCCAGTTGGGATCGATCGTCGGGCACTGGCCGGCGGGGGCGGTGAAGCGGCTGTTCGGGTGCGAGGACGGGCGGCCGCAGTCCGGCGTCCAGGCCTGGCCGCGCCAGTCGGTGAGGCGCGCGGGCGGCTCTGCGGTCATGCCCTCCCACCAGACGTCGCCGTCTTCGGTCAGGGCAACGTTGGTGAAGATGGTGTTCTCCCGGATCGCGGCCATGGCGTTCGGATTCGATTCCCAGGACGTGCCGGGGGCGACGCCGAAGTAGCCGGCTTCCGGATTGGTGGCCCACAGGCGCCCGTCGGGGCCGGGGCGCAGCCAGGCGATGTCGTCGCCGACGACGGTCACCTTCCAGCCCTGCTCGCGGTAGGCGGGCGGCGGCACCAGCATGGCGAAGTTGGTCTTGCCGCAGGCGCTGGGGAAGGCGGCGGCGACGTAGTTCTTGCGCCCGTCCGGCGATTCGACCCCGCAGATGAGCATGTGCTCGGCCATCCAGCCCTCGTCGCGGCCCATGACGCTGGCGATGCGCAGGGCCAGGCACTTCTTGCCGAGCAGGGCGTTGCCGCCGTAGCCGCTGCCGTAGGACCAGATGCTGCGCTCCTCGGGGAAGTGGACGATGTACTTGGTGTCGCTGCACGGCCAGGGCACGTCCTGTTCGCCGGCGGCGAGCGGCTTGCCGACGCTGTGCAGGCAAGGCACGAACTCGCCGCCCTCGCCGAGCTGGTCGAGCACGGCCTTGCCCATGCGCGCCATGATGCGCATGGACACCACGACGTAGGGCGAGTCGGTGATTTCGATGCCGATGACCGAGAAGGGCGAACCGAGCGGGCCCATGCAGAAGGGCACGATGTACATGGTGCGGCCGCGCATGCAGCCGCTGAACAGGCCGTTGAGCGTGGCCCGCATCTCCGCGGGCGGCATCCAGTTGTTGGTGGGGCCGGCGTCGGCCTTGCGGGCGCTGCAGATGAAGGTGCGGTCCTCGACCCGGGCCACGTCGTTGGGGTCGGAGCAGGCGAGGTAGGAGTTCGGGCGTTTGTCCGGGTTCAGCCGCCGGAAGGTGCCGTTGGCCACGAGCAGCCCGCAGAGTTCGTCGTATTCGGCCTGGGAGCCGTCGCACCAGCGGACCTGGTCCGGCTGGCAGAGGCGGCGCACTTCTTCGATCCAGGTGAGCAGGGTGTCGTGGCGTGTCATGGCAGTAAGCCTACCTTAGCACGCAGGCGGCGTGCCGAAATGAGCGAGTTTGTGCCGATGTTGTGATCGCCGGCTTCAGGCGGTCCAAAGTCCGTCTTTACCAGAGGCGCCGCCGCCACTATAAACGCCGGCATGCACGACCCACGCATCGACCAACTCGCCCGCCAGCTTGTCCGCTACTCCACCCAGGTGAAAAAGGGGGATTTTGTCTGGATCGACTGCTACGACGTGCCCAACAGCGTCGCTCTGGCCCTGGTGCGCGCCGTGGTCGAGGCCAAGGCGCGGCCAATGGTGCGCCTGCATGACACGGTGGTGACGCGCGAGCTGATGCTGCACGCGGAGGCCTCCCAGTACGACATCCTGGGGCGCAGCGACCTCGAGCTGATGAAGCAGATGGACTGCTACATCGCCGTGCGCGGCAGCCACAACATCACCGAGAACTCCGACGTGCCGGCCGAGAAGATGAAGCTGGTCATGGCCAAGCTGCGGCCGCTGCAGAACGAGCGCGTCAACAACACCCGCTGGTGCGTGCTGCGCTGGCCGACCTCGGCGATGGCGCAGCAGGCGGGCATGAGCACCCAGGCCTTCGAGGATTTTTACTTCAAGGTCTGCCTGCTCGACTACGCCGCCCTGCTGCCGGCGATGAACGCGCTCAAGAAGCTCATGGACAAGACCCGCGAGGTGCACATCACCGGGCCGGGCACCGACCTGCGCTTCAGCCTCAAAGGGCTCAAGGCGATCGCCTGCGGCGGCCGTCACAACATCCCCGACGGCGAGGTGTTCAGCGCGCCGGTGCGCGACAGCGTCGAGGGCGTCATCAGCTACAACGCGCCGACCATCTACCAGGGCATCGCCTTCGACAACGTCCGCCTCGAGTTCGCCCGGGGCAAAATCGTCAAGGCCACCGCCAACAACACCGCCGCCATCAACAAGATCTTCGACAGCGACGAGGGCGCCCGCTACATCGGCGAGTTCGCCATCGGCTTCAATCGCGAGATCCGCGAGCCGATGCGCGACATCCTGTTCGACGAGAAGATCGCCGGCAGCTTCCACTTCACGCCCGGCCAGGCCTACGAGGGCGTCGCCGACAACGGCAACCGCAGCCAGGTGCACTGGGACCTGGTCTGCATCCAGCGCCCCGACTACGGTGGTGGCGAGATCCGCTTCGACGGCAAGGTCATCCGCAAGGACGGCAAGTTCACGCTGCCGGAGCTGAAGCCGCTGAACTAGCGGCGGGCTTCGGCCGGCGCATGGGCCTGGAGCGGTGCGCACCGCTCCAGGCCGCTGCATCACCGGGCCGCCGCGGCGGTTCCCTGGCTCAGGCCTTGGGGGCGCCCTTTGTGCAAGCAGGCGCCATGCCCGCAGGGGCGCGGTCGGGCGCTCCGGGCACAAGAGTACCGGAACCGGCGCCTGGCGGATTCACCGCGGTGCGGCCGCTCAGCCTCCGGCGGTGATCTGGACGATCTCGACCAGGTCGCCGTCGTTCACCGTGGCGGTCTGGATCTCGCGCGGCAGCAGGGCGACGCGGTTGTGCTCGACCACCACCGGTTTGCCGGCCAGACCGACTTGTTCCAGCAGTTCCGGCAGCGTCAGGGGCTGCGGAAAGTCGCGCGAGTTGCCGTTGAGCGTGATGGTCATGGAGTGTGCAGGGTCGGAGTCGCGGTGAGGGCGGCGCCGAGGATGGCGGCGTCCCAGTCCTTCCAGACGGGATCCAGGCCCTGGCGCTGGAGCATGGCGGCCACTTCCGTCGGACTGCGTTCGTCGGCGATGCCGAACTGGCCCTCCGCACGCGCGTCTTCGGCCCGGCGTTCGAGGTCGACGCGCCGGCCACGCACGGTCAGGTGCAGGTCCTCGCTGCCGGCGCCGGTGTAGCCGCCGGGTTCGGTGTGGCTGCCGGCGCTCATGCTGGTGACTCCCAGCGGGGCCAGGGCGTCGCGCAGGCGGGCCGGTTCGCGGGTGCTCAGGACGATGCCGACCTCGGGGAAGGTCAGCCGGAAGGCGGTCAGCGTCTGCACCAGCGCCCAGTCCGGGAAGTCGGTGCGCGGATGGAAGCCGCCGGCGGCCGGCCGCAGGCGCGGGAAGGCGACGGTGAAGGTCGATTTCCAGCAGTGCTTGTACAGGTGCTCCAGATGCGCGGCGAGGCGCAGCGCTTCGAGCCGCCAGTCGCTCAGGCCGAACAGCGCGCCGATGCCGATGCGGCGGAAGCCGCCCTCGTAGCCGCGTTCCGGGCAGGCCAGGCGCCAGTCGAAATCGCGCTTCGGTCCGGCGGTGTGCATGTCGGCGTAGAGCGGCCGGTCGTAGGTTTCCTGGTAGACCACCAGCCCCTCGCAGCCGGCTTCGACCATGCGGGCGTACTCCGGCGCCTCCATGGGGCCGACCTCGATGGCGATGGTCGGCACGAAATCGCGGATGGCGCGGATGCAGGCCTCCAGGTAGCCGTCGCTGACGAAACGCGGGTGCTCGCCGGCGACCAGCAGGATGTTGCGGAAGCCCTGGGCGGCGAGGTGGCGCGCCTCGCGCACCACCTGCTCGACCGTCAGCGTCACGCGCAGGATGTTCGGGTTGTCCCGGGAAAAGCCGCAGTACTGGCAGTTGTTGACGCACTCGTTGGAGACGTACAGGGGCGCGAACAGGCGCATGGTGCGGCCGAAGTTGCGGCGGGTCAGGGTGCGCGCCTCGTGCGCCATGGCCTCCAGCTGCGACGGCGTCTTGGTCTCCAGCAGGCCCCAGAACTTCTCCATCAGCGGCGACTTGCGCGCCGGCAGGGCGTCGAGAACGGGGATGAAGGAGGTCAGCATGGCGGGGGAGATTTCTATACGCCGCTGCGCCTCGCGTGCAACGCCTCAGCCGACCAGCCAAGCGCGCATTTCCGGGGGCAGGGGGGCCTCCCAGGCGCCGTGGAAGTCGGCGGTGG
>CAYYJK010000235.1:0-6084 GCA_964472185.1 uncultured Prosthecobacter sp. | reverse complement strand
ACGCCTTCTTCACCGCCACCAGCATGATCGGCTTCATGGCCGGCGGCGGCATCGTCGTGCGCAACTCGATCATCCTCGTCGACTTCATCGAGCTGCGCCTGCGCGAAGGCATGCCGCTGAGCGAGGCGGTCATCGACGCCGGCGCCGTGCGGTTCCGGCCGATGCTGCTCACCGCCATGGCGGTCGTCGCCGGCGCCGCCGTCATCCTCGCCGACCCGATCTTCCAGGGCCTCGCCATCGCGCTCATGGCCGGCGAGATCGCCAGCCTGCTGGTCAGCCGCATGGCCGTGCCCGTGCTGTACTTCATGGCCAACCGGCGCGCCCATCCCGAACCCGTCCGCGCATGATCCGCTTCCTGCTTCCCATCCTCGGCGGCGCCGCCCTCGGCGCCCTGCTCGGCCACTTCGGCCAGTGCAGCTCCGGCACCTGTCCACTCACCTCGACCTGGTGGCGCGGCGCCCTGTACGGCGGCGTCATGGGGCTGCTGGTTTCGGGGGGACCGCGTCCCTGATTCCGCTTAGCCCGCATCCTGCGGACGCAACCTTCCCCGACCCATGCTCTGGACCCTCCTCATTGTCGCCGCCGTTGCCGGCCTCTGGCATTGGCAGGCAGGCCGCCGGGATCGCGGCCTCTTCCAAGCCGAACCGGGCCGTGTCTGCGCCAATCTGAACGCCGATCAAGCGCAGGCCTGGCTCCGCGGGCATCCCGAAACACAGGTGATCGATGTGCGCTCGAAAGGCGAGTTCGCCGGCGGCGCTTTGCCGAAGGCCGTAAACATCCCGATCGGCGACGGAGGCTTCGCCGCCAACGTGGCCAGGCTCGACCCGACAAAGCCCGTGCTTGTCTACTGCGCCAGCGGCTTCCGCAGCCGCCAAGCCGTCGCCCGGCTCAAGGAACTCGGCTTTGCAAACATCCGGCACCTCCACCGCGGCTGGATGTCCTGGAAACCGGCCCCCCAGTCATGAAACACCTGCTTCTGATCAGCCTCCTGCCCCTGGCCGCCTTCAGCCAGTCCGCGCCGGATGCCGCCGTCGCAGGCCCCAAAATCACCGCGGAAGCCTTGGCGAAGCTCAGCGCGGCCCTGGTCGAGGCGATTGGCCGAAGCGGACCGGCAGGCGCTTTGAGCGTGTGCCGTGAACAAGCCCCGCAGATCGCCAAGGCGGTCGCGCACGCTCATGGCGTGAACCTGCGGCGGGCGACGCACCAACCGCGCAATCCGAAGAATGCGGCCGACGCGGTCGAAAAGGCCGCGCTGGCGGCTTTTGCGGCCGCCCTGGCGAAAAAAGAGTCGCCGAAGCCGCAGGTGATCCCCAACGCCGATGGCAGCCGTGCCTACCTCGCGCCCATCGTGCTCGGCAATCCGCTCTGCCTGCAATGCCACGGCACGCCGGGCAAGGACATCGCGCCGGAAACCCTCGCCGAAATCCAGAAGCTCTACCCGGAGGACCAGGCCACCGGCTTCCAGCTCGGCGACCTGCGCGGCCTCTGGCACGTCACTTTCCCGCCCCGCGGCTGAACCCCCTGCCATCCATGAACCGCCTCCCCCTCCTCCTGGCCGCCTGCCTGCTTTGCCGCCTCGCCACCGCCGCCGAACCCGCTCCGGGGGTCCTGCCGCTGCAGGTGCGCCAGGATCTGCGCATCGTCTACCAAGTCACCGAAGACCTCCAGCACGAGGGCGTCAACCGCGGCCTGTTCTACGCCCGCAAGCTGATCGACACCTACGCCGCGCAGGGCATCGCCGCCGACCAGATGCGCCTGCACCTGGTCTACCACGGCACCGGCATTGCGGCGCTCGCCCAGGAGGCGGCGCGCCGGCGTTTGGGCGGCAGCGCGGCCAACCCGAACGGCCCGATCCTCGCCGAGCTGCTGCGCCGCGGCGTGCGCGTCGAAATTTGCGACAACACCCTGCAGCAGAAGGGCATCGCCCCGGACGAGCTGCTGCCCGGCGTGCAGCGCGTTGTGGGCGCCTTCCCGCGCCTGATCGACCTGCAGCTGCAGGGCTTCGCCTACATCAAATTTGAGTGACCTGCCAACCGCCATGATGACCCGCCCCCTTGCCGCCACGCTCCTGCTCGGATGCGTCGTCCTGGCCGCCTGCAAACCCTCCCCGGCTCCGCCGGCGTCCTCAGCGTCGGCACCGCCCCGCCGTCCGGAAATCATGGGCACCGGCACGCTGGAGGCGCGGGTGAAGACCACGGTCAGCGCGCGCATCCAGGAGCGCCTCGCTGAGGTGCTCGCGGATGAGGGCGACCGGGTGAAAAAGGGGCAGCTGCTCGCGCGGCTCGACGACGCGGAGCTGCGGCGGCAGGCGGCGATTGCCGAAGCGTCGCTGGCGGCGGCGAAACAAACCGCGCGGCGCGTCGAGGCCGATCTGGAGCGTGCGGAGGCGGTGCTGGCACAGGCGCGCCTGGATGAGAAGCGGTTGAAGGGACTGCTGGCATCGAGCGCCGTCTCGCAGGCCGATGCGGACAAGGCGGCGGAGGCGCTGAAGGTGGCGGAGGCGGACTTGAAGCGGTCCGGCGCCGCCATCGCCGAGGCGCAGGGCCAGGTGCTGGTGGCGGAGAAAACGCTGCTGCACCGGCAGGAGCAGCTCGCTTTCACGCAGATCACCGCGCCTTATGGCGGGCTCGTCATCCGGCGTGACCGCGATCCCGGCGACCTGCTGGTGCCGGGCGCGGCGCTGATGGAGCTGATCTCGCTCGACGAGCTGTGGGTGAGCGCCTGGGTGGACGAGACGGAGATGCCGCGGCTCGCCCCCGGACAGACCGCGAGCGTCGTCTTCCGCTCCGAGCCGGGCAAGAGCTACCCCGGCATCGTCGCGCGGCTCGGCCGTGAGGCGGACCGCGAGACGCGCGAGTTCCTCGTGGACGTGCGTGTGGAGCAACTGCCTGCCAACTGGGCCGTCGGCCAGCGGGCGGAGGTCTGGATCCAAACCGAGAGCCTGAAGCCATGAACCTCGCCGTGCGCGACATCCGCCACAACGCGGGGCGCTTTGTCTTCACCACGGTGGGCATCGGCCTGCTGCTGATGATCGTCATGGGCATGGGCGGCATCTACCGCGGCCTGATTCACGAAGCCACGCTGCTGGTGGACCGCAGCGGCGCGGACCTGTGGATCGTGCAGGGCGGGACACGCGGCCCGTTCGCCGAGATCTCGCGCATCCCGGCAAGCCTGGAGGACCGTGCACGCGCCGTGCCGGGCGTGGCGCGTGCGCGGCGCTTCGTCTCGCACACCCTTCAGCGGGAGCACCGGAACAGGCCGCTGCGCCTGGTGGTGCAGGGCCTGTCCTGGCCGGAGGACCGCGGTGAATGGATTCCGCTGACGGCGGGCCGGCCGCTGCGGCAGGCGCACTATGAACTGATCGCCGACGCCTCGCTGAAGCTGCCGCTGGGCGAGAAGATCGCGCTCGGCCGCGATGTCTACGAGGTGGTGGGTCTCACGCACGGCATGGTCGGCACCGGTGGCGACGGCCTGGCGTTTTTCACCGTCAGCGACGCGCAGGCGATCCAGTTCGACGTGCCCGGCGAGGCCGTGCGGCTGGAGCGCGAGGCCCGGCGCGGGCGCGTGGCCGCCACCGACATCGGCCGCGTGCAGCCGCAGTTTCTGGAACGCGCGGCGGGCCTGTCCGGCCGCATCCCCGCCCTGGCGAAACCCCAGGTCGGCGCCGTGCTCGTCACGCTCGCGCCCGGCGCCGACGCCGCCGCCGTGCGCCGCACGCTGGGCGCCTGGCCGGATGTCACCGTCCATTCGGCGCAGGAACAGAAGGATCTGCTGCTCTCCGGCATGGTCGACAAGGCGCGCCGCCAGCTCGGCCTGTTCCGCGCCCTGCTCATCGTCATCTCGACCATCATCATCGCGCTGATCATCTACACGCTGACGCTCGACAAGATTCGCGACATCGCCCTGCTCAAGCTCATCGGCGCGCGCAACCGCGTCATCGCCGGCCTGATCCTGCAGCAGTCGCTGCTCATGGGCGCCTTCGGCTACGCCCTGGCCTGCTGGCTGGGGCGGTTCGCCTTCCCGCGCTTTCCCAGACTTGTCGTCATCGAGCCCCGCGACCTGATCGCGCTGGCCCTCATCGTCCTGGCCATCTCCACCGTCGCCAGCCTGCTGGGCATCTGGAAGGCGATGCGCGTCGAACCCAACACCGTTCTCGCCGCATGAGCCCGCCCGCCGTCGAAGTCGAAAACCTGCGCAAGGTGTACGGCAGCGGCCACACCGAGGTCGTTGCCGTGCGCGACGCCACGCTCCGCATCGCGCGCGGCGAGGTCGTCGGCATGCTCGGCCCCAGCGGCTCCGGCAAGTCCACCCTGCTCACCGCCATGGCGCTCATCAATCCGCCGACCGCCGGCCGGGTCGCCATCAACGACACGCCGGTCCTGGAAGGGCCGAAGGCGCTGGTCGATCTGCGCGCCTTCCGCCGCCGCCACCTCGGCTTCGTGTTTCAAAAGGCCAACCTGATCCCCTTCCTCACCGCCCTGGAAAACGTCCGGATCGCCCTTGAGGTGAACGACGTCGCGGCGCGCGCGGCCCGGCGGCGCGCGCAGGAGCTGCTCGACTATCTGGGCGTCGGCGGCCGCGCCGGCAACCTGCCGGCCGCCCTCTCCGGCGGTGAGCAGCAGCGGGTCGCGGTCGCGCGCGCCCTGGCCAACGAGCCCAGCCTGATCCTGGCGGACGAACCCACCGCGGCGCTCGACAGCCAGCGCGGCCGGCAGGTGATGGAGCTGTTTGCCAAGGTCGCCCACGAGCGGAACGCCGGCGTGCTGGTCGTCACCCACGACCACCGCACGCTCGATGTCTTCGACCGCATCGTCGAGATGGAGGACGGCGGCCTGCGCGAACGCCCGTCCGCCTGAGCCCGTTCAGCGCGGCGGCAGCGGCACCACGACGCCGTCGCGCAGCCCCCGCAGCAGGTGCCGGGTGCAGGTCTGGAAATGCGCCAGAATGTCGGCGGGATCGGCGCCCGCCGGCAGGCGGGCATCGGCCACGACCGGCGCGGCGGAGCGGGCGTCGAGAAAGGCGCCGACTTCGGCCAGGCTGTGGAAAAGCTGCGCCTCCTGCTCGGCTTCCGGCAGCATCACAAAGGCGAGGTTGAGCAGCCAGCGGCCGTCGCGCTGCAGCAGGAAGCGCTGCGGCTTGAAATCCGTGCTGCCCGGGGCGTAGCCCTCCTGGCGGACCAGGTAGGGACCGTGACCGCCCGGGCCGTAGCCGAGATTGAGCACTTCGCAGCGGCCCGGATCGTTGCTGAGCGCGGCCATCAGGTGAACAGGATGTGGCTGCCGGCGCCCGCGGCCTCCTCGTAGAACTGGCCGACCGTGAGCACGCCGTCGACGCGCTCCCAGAGGTCCTCGCGCTTCAGCTTGAACATGTCCATCGCCAGTTTGCAGGCGAAGATCTTGCCGCCGGAATCGGAGATCAGCTCGAGAAACTCGCGCACCGGCGGGATGTCGAGCTTCTCCATCTCGCGGTTCATCAGGCCGGTGGCGAAGGCGCTGACGCCGGGCAGCGCGCCCGTCCAGGTCGGGAACGGCATCGTCATCGGCAGGCCCAGCATCGGCATCGCCATGTTCAGGGCCGGGTTGCCGACGGTGGCGACCTTGAGGTGGTCGAGGGTCTGCTTCGCCAGGCCGTTGAGGCCGAAGAAGGTGAAGAACAGCGAGGCTTCGATGCCCTCCATGCGCGCGCCGTTGGCCAGGATCAGGGCCGGGTAGATGCCGTCGAGCGAGCCGCGGCTGACGATGATGCAGACCTTTTTGACCGGCTGCTTGTCTTCGGATGGATTCATGGTCGGAGCAGGCGGGTTCAGATGCAGCCGACCGGCTTCGGAATGCCGGCGATCTTCGAGGACTTCTTCAGGGGACCGCCGGGAAAGAGGTCATACAATTCCTTGGTGCTGACCACGCCGCTCTTGCCCAGGCCGCGGATGGTCAGGGCGACGCCCTTGGCCTGCTGTTCGCGCAGGTGGCGGATCACCTTCCAATGCGCGTCACTGAGGCTGCCGATGCCTTCCTCGGCGGCGATGGCGGCGGCGATCGCCTCGTTCCACTGGCCCATGTCGGTGAGGTAGCCCTCCTCGTTCACGTC
>CAYYJK010000234.1:0-6144 GCA_964472185.1 uncultured Prosthecobacter sp. | reverse complement strand
GCACGGCGGCCAGGTGTACATGGACGGCGCCAACATGAACGCCCAGGTCGGGCTCACCTCGCCCGGCCGCATCGGCGCCGACGTCTGCCACCTCAACCTGCACAAGACCTTCTGCATTCCCCACGGCGGCGGCGGTCCCGGCGTTGGCCCGATCTGCGTCGCCGCCCACCTGCAGCCCTACCTGCCCGGGCACCGACTCTGGAGCGGCCGCCGCGAGGGCGCCGTCTGCTCGGCGCCCTGGGGCAGCGCCAGCATCTGCACGATCTCCTGGATGTACCTTGCGATGATGGGGCCGCAGGTCGTCGAGTCGACCCGCTACGCCATCCTCAACGCCAACTACGTCGCCCGCCGCCTGGCCGACTGCTTCCCGACCCTCTACAAGGGCGCCCACGGCCTGGTGGCGCACGAGTGCATCCTCGACTTCCGCCAGTTCCACAAGGTCACCGTCGAGGACGTCGCCAAGCGGCTGATGGACTTCGGCTACCATGCGCCGACGATGAGCTGGCCGGTCGGCGGCACGCTGATGATCGAGCCCACCGAGAGCGAGTCCAAGGCCGAACTCGACCGCTTCTGCGAGGCGCTGCGCTGCATCCACGCCGAGATCCTCGCCGTCGAGTCCGGCGCCGCGGACGCCGCCGACAATCCGCTCAAGCGCGCGCCGCACACTGCCGCCTTCGTGACCCAAAGCGACTGGCCGCACGCCTACTCGCGCGAGGTGGCCGCCTTCCCCCTGCCCTGGGTGCGCGACGGCAAGTACTGGCCGCCGGTGGCGCGCGTCGACAACGTCTACGGCGACCGCAATTTGGTCTGCAGCTGCCCGAGCGTCGAGGAAGCGGCCGCCGCCTAGATTCCCGGCGCGGCGCGCAAGCTTCGACCGGTGCGGGCGTTGATGCCGGAATGCGCCCGCTTCTGACCGTCCTCCTCCTTGCCGCCGGCACCCTGCTGCAGGCGGAGAAGCCGAACGTCCTGTTCATTCTCGCCGATGACTTCCGGCCCGAGCTGGCCAGCTACGGCTCGCCCGCCGTCACGCCGAACCTCGACCGGCTGGCGCGGCGCAGCGTCCAGTTCGAGCGCGCCTACTGCCAGCAGGCCGTGTGCAATCCGTCGCGCTCCTCCCTGCTCACCGGCCTGCGCCCGGACACGCTGCGGCTCTGGAACAACGGCACGCATTTCCGCGAGCTCAATCCGGACGTGGCCACCCTGCCCCTCTGGTTCAAGCGGCACGGCTACACCGCCCGTGGCGTCGGCAAGATCTTCCACAACTGGCACACCGCGGAAAAGGGCGACCGCCGTTCCTGGAGCGCCGACGAGTTCCTGCACTACGCCAACCACGGCGACGACGTTCCGCAGGTGGCCGGCGCGCTGCCGCCGAACCGGATCACGGCGCCCAGCCTGCGCAACTACGGCCAGGTGCCCCTGTGCGAATGCCGCGACGTGCCGGACGAGGCCTACTACGACGGCCGCGTCGCCGCCGAGGCGGTGCGCGTGCTGGCCGAGGTCAAGGACCGGCCGTTCTTTCTGGCGGTCGGCTTCTGGAAGCCGCATGCGCCGTTCAACGCCCCGAAAAAGTACTGGGATCTCTACGACCGCAGCCGGCTGCCGCCGCTTGATCCGGCCCGGCCCGAAGGAGCGCCGGAACTCGCGTTTCATGCCAGCACCGAGGTGCTCGGCCCGCCGAAGGAGCAGCGGCCGCCGACGCCGGAGCAGGCCGCCGAGATGCGCCACGGCTACTTCGCCAACATCAGCTACCTCGACACCCAGCTCGGCAAGGTGCTCGACGCGCTCGAGCGCAGCGGGGCGGCGGCGCGCACGATCATCGTCTTCGCCGGCGATCACGGCTACCACCTCGGCGAGCACTCGCTCTGGGGCAAGACTTCGAACTTCGAGCTCGACGCGCGCGTGCCGTTCATGATCGCCCGCGCCGATGGCCGCCATGGCGGCGCAAAAACCCTGGCCCTGGCCGAGCTGGTCGACCTCTTTCCCACCCTGGCCGAGATGTGCGGCCTGCCCCGGCCGGCCGGGCTGGAGGGCGACAGCCTGGTGCCCGTGCTGGACGATCCGGCGCGGGCGGTCAAGCCGGCGGCCTACACCCAGCATCCGCGCCCCGCCTACTTCGACCGGGAGCCGGGCAAGCGGCCCCGCGCGATGGGCTGCAGCGTGCGCACCGCGCAGGTCCGCTACACCGAATGGCGGGACTGGACCACGGGCGAGGTGCTGGCCCGCGAGCTCTACGACCATCGCGAGGACGCCGCAGAGCAGCACAACCGCGCCGATGAGCCGCGGCTGGCCGCCGTCCAGGCCGAGGCGGCCCGCCTGCTGCTCAAGCGCTTCCCGGGGGTGCGGCACGCGCCGTGATGGCCGTCACAGCAGCGCCAGGTTGGCGAGCTCACGGTAGTACGGGCAGCTTTGCACGAGTTCGTCGTGCCGGCCGTGGGCCAGCACGCGCCCCTGGTGCAGGACGTAAATGACGTCGGCGCTGACCACGGTGGACAGGCGGTGGGCGATCACCAGGCAGGTGCGGTTGCGGCGCAGCGTTTCCAGGGCGGTTTGGATGAGCTGCTCGGACTTCGTGTCCACGGCGCTGGTGGCCTCGTCGAGCAGCAGGATCGGCGCATCCTTGAGGAAGGCGCGCGCCATGGCGAGGCGCTGGCGTTCGCCGCCGCTGAGCCGGACGCCGCGCTCGCCGACCTCGGCGTCCAAACCCTCCGGCAGCGCCCGTACGAAGTCCTCCGCCCCGGCGAGACGCAGGGCGTTCCAGAGCTCGCCTTCCCCGGCGTCCGCCCGGCCCAGACGGAGGTTGTCGCGGATGCTGCCGGCGAACAGGAAGGCGTCCTGGGTGACGTAGGCGATGGCGGCGCGCAGGTCGCTGCGGCGGCAGTCCGCCAGCGCCTCGCCGTCGAGGGTGATGCGGCCCTGCTGCGGTTCGTAGAAGCGCGCCAGCAGCTGGAACAGCGTCGATTTGCCGGCGCCGCTGGCGCCGACGATGGCCACGGTCTGGTGCGCTGCGACCAGCAGGTCCAGGCCGCGCAGGACGGGTCGGCCGGCCTCGTAGCCGAAGCTGACCTGCTCGAAGGCGATGGCGCCGCGGATGGCCGGCAGCGGCCGACCGCCGTCCAGGTCCTCCTCGCCGGTTTCGTCGAGGATCTGGAAGACGCGGCCGGCGCTGGCCAGGCCAGTGACCAGGGTCTGGTTGACGCCGTGCAGGCGGGCGATCGGTTCGAAGAAGAAGCCGAGCAGGAAGATGAACTGGAACAGTTCGCCGGTGCTGATCCGGCCCGCCAGGACGCCCTGGCCGCCGAGACCGAGCAGCAGCACCAGCCCCAGGCTGCCGAGGAAGCCCATCAGCGGGCTGTAAACCGACCAGGCCTGCGTCAGCCGGTTTTGGGCCTCGCGCAGGCGGTCGCTTTCGGCTTCGAAATCGCGCTGGCGGGCGGCTTCGGCCGTGTAGCCCTTGATCTGGCGGATGCCGGTCAGCGTGTCGTGCATCTGCGTCTGCAGCCGGCTGGCGGCGGCACGCGCCTCCCGGGCCCGCGGCGCCACCCAGCGGGCGAACAGCCAGCCGCCGGCGGCGATGAAGGGCGTCGGCAGCAGCGCCAGCAGGGCGAACTCGGCGTTGGTGGCGAACATGACCGCCGCGCACAGCAGAATCTGCAGGACCGAGGTCAGGCCCTGCTCGATGCCTTCCAGCACGACCCGCTGCGTCGCCGGCACGTCCTCGCCCAGCCGGGTCAGCAGGTCGCCCGTGCTCTGGCGGTCGAACCAACCCAGCGGCAGGCGCGTGATCCGGGCGTGCAGGCGGCGGCGCAGGTCCTGGATCAGTCGCTGTTCGAAGCGGCCGTTCAGGCGCGTGCGCAGGCCGGCCAGAACCTCGCGGGCGAGGAAGGCCAGGGCCGCCAGCCCGCAGATTCGCGCCAGGCCGGCGCTGTCCCGGCGCGGCAGGGTCTCGTCGAGCGCGAGCTGCACCACCTGCGGGAAGACCAGGATCAGGCCGGTGCCCAGGACGGCCAGCGCCAGCTGGGCCAGCGCCAGGCGCCAGTGCGCCCCCGCGAACCGCAGCAGGCGTCCCAGCGAACGGCGGTGGCTGAGGGGGGAGTCGCTCATGGGCGGGCGGAAGCCGGGGTTGGACGCGGCGGCGGCGGCCGCCATTCGAAGGCGTTAGCGCTTGGAGTACACGAAGGCGTCCATGGCGTTCTCCAGCTCCAGGCCCTTCAGAAACGGCTCCAGCTCCGGCGTCGAGGCGGCGCGGATGACCTGGCGCAGCTGCAGCAGACCGGCGTAATCCTGCTTCTCAATCGCCCGTCGCACCTCCTCGTCGTGGCCGAGGGCGACGATGTGCTTGTGGTTGAGCGCCGAGGCGGCGCGCGGATCGCGTTCGGCGAGCTGCTCCCAGACCCGCCCGTCCGGCCAGAGGATGAGCAGGCGGGCCAGATTGGCCGTGGCGTGCCGGTCGAAGGGGTCGAGCATGGCCAGCCAGGAGCCGAAGGCGCTGCGTTCGACCGTCTGGCTCAGCTGGTGCACCCAGGCGGACGCCTGCTCGCCGGGCTGGGCGCCGCCGCTCTGCGCCGCCGCGGCGTTCTCCAGGCCGTAGATGCTGCCGACCAGGCGCAGTACCAGGGAGCTGGCCCAGATCAGGAAGCCGGAGGGGATCAGGCTGACGACGCCCGCCTTCCAGCCGGTGAGGCCGCCGAGCAGGCCGAGCAGGCCCAGGCCGGCCAGAATCTGCACCAGGCTCCGGCAGAGGAAATAGGCGACCACGACGGTGCCGCCGGCGAGCAGGAGCAGGCTGTTGGTGCCGAGGTCCAGGCCGAGCAGGCCGGCGAGTTCGTCCGGATGCTGGAACACATAGGCTCCGGCCAGCAGCGGCAGTCCCAGGCTGACCATGCGCATCAGTTGCCGGACCACGCCGCGCAGGATGGCGAACAGGGCGAACAACGCCACCAGACCGACCCCCGCGGCCGTCAGGCAGGCGGTGGGCGGCAGTCCTTTCAGGCCTTCCATGAGGCCGTTCAAATCGGGCAGGTCGATGTCTCGGGCTCCTTTCTTGGCGCACCAAACCCGCTCGCTCCGGCCGTCGCAAGCCCTTTGTCGGCGGCGGCTGGCGCGATGACCGCGCTCCGCCTTTGCCATCGCGCGTATTTGAATCTACCCTAGCCTTCCCGCCATGACCGCCTCCGCTCCCCTTCCCGCCGTCCCCGATGCCCACGGCCACTTCGGCCCCTACGGCGGCATGTTCGTGCCTGAAACGCTCATGGCGGCGCTGCAGGAACTCACCGCCGAGTACGAGCGGGCCCGGCAGGATCCGGCCTTCCAGGGCGAGCTGGACGGCCTGCTGCGCAACTACGTCGGCCGCCCGACCCCGCTCTACTTCGCCGAGCGCCTGACCGAGCACCTCGGCGGCGCGCGCATCTACCTGAAGCGCGAGGACCTGCTGCACACCGGCGCCCACAAGATCAACAACGCCCTCGGCCAGATCCTGCTCGCCCGCCGGCTGGGCAAGACGCGCATCATCGCCGAGACCGGCGCCGGCCAGCACGGCGTCGCCACCGCCACCGTCGCCGCCCGCGCCGGCCTGGAGTGCGTCATCTACATGGGCGCCGTCGACATGGCGCGCCAGGCCCTCAATGTCGCCCGCATGCGCTTCCTCGGCGCCGAGGTGCGCGCCGTCACCGCCGGCCAGGCGACGCTCAAGGAGGCCGTCAACGAGGCGATGCGCGACTGGGTCACCAACGTCCGCCACACGCACTACATCCTCGGCACCGCCTACGGCGCCCATCCCTACCCGATGATGGTGCGCGATTTCCACCGCGTCATCGGCCTGGAGGCGCGCCGGCAGATTCTCGAGCAGGAACAGCGCCTGCCTGACCTGCTCATCGCCTGCGTCGGCGGCGGCAGCAACGCCATCGGCCTGTTCCACCCCTTCCTCAACGATGCCGAGGTCCGCATGGTCGGCGTCGAGGCCGGCGGCGACGGCATCATTCCCGAACGCCACGCCGCGCGTTTCCAGGGCGGCCGGCTCGGCGTGCTGCAGGGCGCCAAAACCTGGCTGCTGGCCGACGCGGACGGGCAGATCCAGCTCACCCACTCCGTCAGCGCCGGCCTCGACTACGCCGCCGTCGGCCCCGAGCACGCCTGGCTGCACGATCT
>CAYYJK010000233.1:0-6149 GCA_964472185.1 uncultured Prosthecobacter sp. | reverse complement strand
GCACCTGCACCAGGCCCCAGAGGTTCAGCGTGCCGCCGAACACGCTGGCGCCGACGGCCTTGTCGATCGGCACTGATTCCCCCGTCAGGGTCGATTCATCCGCCGCCGTCTCCCCGGCGGTGATCGTGCCGTCGACCGCAAACAGTTCAGCCGGCCGCACCTGCAGGAGGTCGCCCGTGCGCAGCAGGGCGACCGAGCGCTCCTCGGTGCTGCCGTCCGGCAGAAGGACGCGCGCCAGTTTCGGCGCCGCCTTGGTCAGGGCGTTGATCTCGCGGTGGGTGCGGTGCAGCACGTAGTGCTCGAGCGCGCCGGAGGTGGAAAACAGGAAGAGCAGCAGCGCCGCCTCCTCCCAGGCGCCGACCGCCACAGCGCCGGTCGCCACCGCCAGCATCAGGAAATGCACGTCGAGCCGCTTTTCGCGCAGGTTGGCCCAGGCATCCTTGGCAGCGTCCCAGCCGCCG
Source organism: uncultured Prosthecobacter sp. (assembly GCA_964472185.1). Lineage (GTDB taxonomy): Bacteria > Verrucomicrobiota > Verrucomicrobiia > Verrucomicrobiales > Verrucomicrobiaceae > Prosthecobacter. The sequence goes on along the minus strand of CAYYJK010000233.1, from coordinate 5,688 downwards.
GCGATCAGTGAAACCGCAAAGATGGCGTGCACGAGGCGTTCCGGCACCGCGAACAGTCCCTTGGCGGCGTAGCCGGCGACCAGGGCGGCGGCGCAGATCGCCGCCTGCACCGCCATCAGCCGCCATTCCTCGGCGCTCTGGCGTTCGATCTCCTCCGGCTCGGGCCATTCAAAGTCGCGCCATTTCCAGAAACGCGGCGCGGTCGGGCAGGTCGGCTTCTGCAGCAGCACCTCCGCCGATCCCGGCGTCTGATGCAGCAGCAGGGCGTGCGGGCTGCCGGCTGGCGGCAGGCGGTGGTTCTGCGCCAGCCAGCGGGCATCCAGGCCGCGCAGCACCTCATTCAGCTGGACCTGCAGCAGCGCCGTGTCGACTTCGCCAAGCGTGGCGATTTGGACGCTTTTTTCGCCGGGATTGAGCCGGATCGCCTCGACGCCCTGCTGGTCTCCGAGGAATTCGGCGAGGGCGTCCGCCCAGGAGGCGTCTTGAGGGGAGGTGTCGGCCATGGAGCAGCCCAGCATAGCGCAATCCGGCGCCGGGTTGGCCGAAAACTTGCAGCTTTTTGCGGCGTTACTCCCCGCCCCCATGATGCGCTCCTTCACCACCTCCCGCCGCCAGTTCCTGCGCGGCGCCGGCGTCCTGCTCGGTCTGCCCTGGTTTGAATCCGTGTCCTCGTTCGGCGCGCCGGTGGTCAAGGGCGCGCCGCAGGCGCCCCGCCGCCTGGCCGTCTGCTTCTTTGGCAACGGCGTCAATCCGCACCACTGGGGGGCGACGCAAGGCCCGGACGGCCTGCAGCTGCTGCAGACGCTCAAGCCGCTGGAATCGCTGAAGAGCCAGCTGCTCGTCTGCAAGGGCCTGTGGAACCCGACCACGGTCCAGGGCCCGGGCGGCCACTACCCGAAGATGAACCTGCTGTCGGGCCTCAAGGTCAAGCAGACCACCACCGACGTCGAGGTGGGCCTGACCATGGATCAGATCATCGCGGCCAAAATCGGCGGCCAGACCCCGGTTGCCAGTCTCGCCATCGGCACCGAAGGCCCGAAGTACAGCACCGACAGCGGCTACACCTCGCTTTATTCGGCCTACCTGTCCTGGAGCAGCCCGACGACGCCCGCCCCCAAGGAAATCTACCCGCAGCAGGCCTTCGACCAGCTGTTTGACGACGGCAGCAAGCGCGCCCGCGACAAGAGCGTGCTCGACCTCGTCTTGGCGGACGCCCGCAGCCTGCGCGGCCGCCTCAGCCGCCGCGACGGCCAGAAGCTGGACGAGTACCTCGCCTCGGTGCGCGAGCTCGAACAGCGCATCGCCCGCGCGGAAAAGCTCACGGCTGCCGAGGCGGAGACCCGCGGCTGGCAGCCCAGCGTCCGCACGCCCTGGCTGAAACGCCCGGCCGCGGGTCTGCCGGCGCAGCAGGAGGAGCACGTCCAGCTCATGCTCGACCTCATGGTTCTGGCCTTCCAGATGGACCGCACCCGCGTGGTCACCAACATGCTGACCAACGACCTGTCGAACATGAACTTCGGCTTTCTGGGCATCAAGGGCGGGCAGCATGAGCTGTCGCATCATGCCAACGATGCCGACCGCCTCGCCGCCTACCAGAAGGCCAACGAGTACCTGGTCAAGGCCTGGGCAGGCGCTCTGCAGAAGATGCAGGACACCCAGGAAGGCGAACGCACGCTGCTGGAGAACAGCCTGATCGTGCTCACCTCAAGCCTGTACGACGGCAACGCCCACGACTCCACCCAGCTGCCGCTGCTGCTCGCCGGCGGCGGCGGCGGCACCGTGCGCGGCGGCCGCGTGCTCGATTACAGCGGCGATCCGAACCGCAAGCTTTGCCGCCTGCACCTCGCCCTCATGGAGCGCATGGGCGTGCGCACCGCCCAGTTTGGCGACGCCGACACCGCCCTTTCCGACCTGGCCTGAGCCGCGGCTCAGGCTTGGCATTTGAGGCCGCCCGCGTCACCGTGCGCCGCATGCCCGCCTACTTCGACCACAACGCCACCACGCCGCTGAGTCCCGCCGCCCGCGCGGCCTGGCTGCAGGCGGCCGACCGGCAGTGGCACAACCCGTCCAGCCTCTACCGCGAGGCCGGCTTGGCCGCCCAGGCGCTGGAGGCGGCGCGCGAGCAGCTCGCCGACCTGCTGGGTGCCGAGCCCGAGCGCGTGGTCTTCACCGCCGGAGCCACGGAAGCCAACAACACCCTGTTCGCCGGCCTTGCGCGCTGCCTGGCGCCCGATGCCGTCGTGGCGATTTCGGCCGTCGAGCACCCGAGCGTGCGCGAGGCCGCGCGTGCCTGGCTGGGGCGTGCACGGGTGGTCGAGCTGGCGGTGGATGCGGAGGGTGTGGTCCAACCGGAAGTGCTGCAACGCGCGCTCGACGAGCAGCGCCCGGCGCTGGTGTCGGTGATGGCCGCCAACAACGAGAGCGGCGTCCTGCAGCCCTGGCGCGAGCTGTGCGAACTCTGCCGCAGCCGCGGCGTGCGCTTTCACAGCGACGCCGTGCAGTGGCTGGGCAAACAGCCGGCCCAGGGCCTGGCCGGCTGCGATTACCTGACCGGCAGCGCGCACAAGTTCGGCGGCCCCAAAGGCGCCGGTTTCCTCCTGCTCGCCGACGCGCAGGAAAGTTTCCCGCTGCTTCATGGCGGACCGCAGGAGGGCGGCCGCCGCGCCGGCACGGAAAACCTGCCCGGCGTCGCCGCCCTGCTGGCCGCCCTGGAGTCGGCCGAAGCCGTTCTGGAGGAAACCGGCCGGCTTCAGCAGGCGGCACGCGACGCCTTTGAGGCGCAGATGCACGCCGCCTTTCCCGGTTTGCGGGTCATCTCGCAAAATGCCCCGCGGTTGGCCAACACCAGCCTGCTGGTCATGCCGCGGCACGACAACCTCAAGTGGCTGACCCGCCTGACCCGCCGGGGGTTCGCCATCTCCACCGGCTCCGCCTGCAGCTCCGGCAAGGAAGGCTCGTCCGTGGTGGTGCAGGCCCTGGGGGCGAGCTGGGAGGAGCTGAAGCGCGTCGTCCGCCTCAGCAGCGGCCCGGCGACCCCGGCGGCGGACTGGCAGGAACTGGTCCAGGCCTTTGTCGAGGTCGGCCGGGAACTCGACGCGGGGGGGCGGCCGGCCTGAGCGGACGGGCCGGCGGCCGCAGATCCGTTTCCGCACGGCCAGCCGTACGCGTCAGCGCTCCCGCCAGATCGGGGTCGCCCGGGTGCGGCCGTCGGCCGTGGCGATCACGGGCGGGAGGCCTGCAGACGTCCGGCGGAAAAGCGCGGGCGTTTCCGGCTCAGGCGTGCCGGAGCAGGGCCTTGGCGGCCTGCTCGATGGCGGGCAGCAGCTCGGCCGGCAGTTCGGTGAGCAGGGGCAGGACCGGGCCGGTGTCGGCGACGCCGGCCAGGGCGACGGCGTGGTGCAGGACCAGGATCGGGCTGTGGGCGTTGCGCAGGTCCTCGAGCGGGAGGAAGATCTCGCGGATCGACTCAGCCTTGGCGAAGTCCCCGGCGTCGATGGCGCGCAGCAGGTCCATGCTGAGTTTCGGGGCGATGCAGACGCAGCCGGCGGTGAAGCCGGTGATGCCGAAGTCGCGCAGGTGGACGATGGCCGGCTGTTCGCCGATGCCGCTGACGATGTGCTTCGGATCGACCAGGGTGATGAGCTTGCTCAGATAGGCGTCCTCGGCCGGGTTGGGCTTGACCACGGCGTACTTGATCCAGGAGATCAGGCCGTCGTTGACCAGTTCGGCGGCCAGTTCCGGGGTGATGTAGCTTTCGTCCTTGATGTACAGCACGGCCTTCATGCCCGAGCGTTCAACGAAGTGGCGCACGGCCGTGGCCACGCCGGCCGGCTTCGACGGGAACAGGGTCGGCAGCAGCATCGCGGTCGGGAACCGGTGGTTCCTGAGGATGGCGGCCTGGTCCATGGCGGTGCCGTACATCGGGCCCACGCTTGGCACGACCCAGAGATCGTCCTCGGGGCAGAGCTCGGTCAGCATGCCCAGCAGGCTGTCGAACTCGGACAGGGCGAGGTTGTAGAGGTTGGCGTTGCCGCCGTACAGCAGGGTGCGGATGCCGCCCTGGTGCAGGTGACGGATCAGCCGGCCGTTTTCCGCGCGGTTCAGGCTGAGGTCGGCGTTCCGGCAGAGCGGCGGGACGGCGATGACGGAGCTGCGGAGATCGGCGGTGGTGACGGGCGTGGTCTTCATGGAGTGGGCGGGCCGCAGGAAAGAGGCGGCAGGCGGCGGGTCAACAAGAATCACGGCCGCTTGCAGAACCCGCCTTCTTGACGCATGAAGCGGCATCATGGCCAAAAAACCTGTTGTTCTGATCATCCGCGACGGCTGGGGCATCAACCCCGGCGGCAAGCCGCAAGCCGAAGCCAACGGCGACGCCACCCTGCTCGCCCGCACCCCCTTCCACGACCATCTGTACGCCAGCTATCCCTGGGCCAAGGTCAGCGGCAGCGGCGAGGATGTCGGCCTGCCGGACGGCCAGATGGGCAACAGCGAGGTCGGTCACCTCAACCTCGGCGCCGGGCGCATCGTCTACCAGGACCTGACCCGCATCAACAAGGCGATCCGCGACGGCGAACTCGCCGGGAACCCGGTGCTGATCGAGGCCTTCGAAAAGGCCAAGGGCAAACGCCTGCACTTCCTCGGCCTGATCAGCGACGGCGGCGTGCACTCGCACCAGGACCACCTCGCCGCCCTGTGCAACGCCGCCAAGGCGGCGGGGGTGCAGGACCTGATGGTGCATGCCATCACCGACGGCCGCGACACCTCGCCCACCGGCGGTGCGGCCTACCTGAAGAAGTTGGAGGCGGACCTGGCCCCGAGCGGCGCCACGATCGCCACGGTCATCGGCCGCTACTACGCCATGGACCGCGACAAGCGCTGGGAACGCAACAAGCTCGCCTGGGACGCCATCGTGCTCGGCCGCGGCGAGGCCCGCAGCGATGCACCCAGCGCCGCGGTCCAGGCCGCCTACGCCTCCGAAAAGCGCGGCGACGAGTTCCTGCTGCCGATGCTGTTCTCGCACGCCAACGAGCAGCGCATCCGCGAGGGTGACGTCATCCTCTGGTTCAACTTCCGCGCCGACCGCGCCCGCCAGCTCAGCGAGGCGTTTCTGAAGACCGGTTTCGAAGGCTTCGATCGCGAGGTGCATCCGCGCACGGCCTACTACACCCTGACCGAATACGACGCCACCTACGCCGAGCTCGGCTGCCGCGTCGTGTTCGGCCCCGAGACCCTGAACCGCAACCTTGGCCAGGTGATTGCCGCCGCGGGCCTGAAGCAGCTGCGCGCCGCCGAGACCGAGAAGTACCCGCACGTCACCTTCTTCTTCAACAGCGGTGTCGAAGAGCCCAACCCCGGCGAAGACCGCTACCTGGCGGTCAGCCCGAAGGAAGTGCCGACCTACGACAAGAAGCCGCAGATGAGCGCGCCGGACCTCACCTTCGAGGTGCTGCGCCGCCTGGAGCAGTACGACGCCGTGATCATGAACTTCGCCAACCCTGACATGGTCGGCCACACCGGCGTCGTCGACGCCGGTGTGCACGCCTGCGAGACCATCGATCTGGGCGTCCGGCTCATCGTCGAGAAGACGCTGGAGCTCGGCGGCAAGCTCTTCATCACCGCCGACCACGGCAACTGCGAGCAGATGCGCAACGCCGACGGCAGCCCGCACACCGCCCACACGACCAACCT
>CAYYJK010000232.1:5515-6153 GCA_964472185.1 uncultured Prosthecobacter sp. | reverse complement strand
CCGAGATGGTGCAGATCGCCGGCTGGATCGACCGCGCCCTCAGCCACAAGGACGACGCTGCCGCGCTCGCCCAGATCCGCGCCGAGATCGCCCAGGTCAACCAGCGCTTCCCGCTGCCGTAACCGCCGCCAAGGCTGCCAATCGCCGTTCCACGAAGCGCCCGGGTGACCGGGCGCTTTTTTTGCAGGCCTGCCGGTCCAGGCGGCGCCGGTTCAGTCTCCGGGCGGCATCGCGAGCGCGTCGGTCGGGGCGACGGTTCTGGCGCCGCTGGCGTCGCGGAGCTTGCGGCTGTGGACGCTGATGGTGATTTTGAGGAGGAGGGTGTAGAGCATCAGGCCGAGCGCCCAGATGCCGGCGGTGACTTTCCATTCGGTGAGGCTGGGGCGGTATTCGACGATCTCATGCAGGGTGCTGGGAACGAAGGCGGGGATGATCATGCCCATGCCCTTCTCGATCCACAGGCCGGTGAAGGCGAGCAGGCAGGCGGTGGTGAGGACGGCGGGCCGCTGGTCGGCGCGCGGCTGCATGAAAAGGATGACGGCGGCGAGGGTGCAGGCGAGCGCTGTCCAGATCCACGGCACCAGTTCATGGTGGCCGTGCAGGCCGAAGTAGAGGTACTTGGCCGCGCTGGTGTGGCT
>CAYYJK010000232.1:0-5505 GCA_964472185.1 uncultured Prosthecobacter sp. | reverse complement strand
TCTGCCGGCGGATGATCTGGATGGCCACAATGATGAACGCGGGGCCGCTGACGAAGGCGCTGGCGAGGAAGCGCGGCGCGAGCAGCGCGGTGTTCCAGAAGGGGCGGCCGCCGAGGCCGCAGTAGAGGAAGGCGGTGACGGTGTGGATGCTGATGGCCCAGACGATGCTGAGCAGCACGGCGGGCACGTACATCGCCGCCACGGGCGGCTGGGACCGGAAGCGCTTGTAGAGCAGGTAGCCGCAGACGTGCAGGTTGATGAGCAGGTAGCCGTTCAGGACGATGACGTCCCAGGTGAGCATGGAGACGGGGAAGTTGAACTTGCCCAGTCCGGGCAGCATGTGCCAGAAGCGGTCGGGCCTGCCCAGGTCGCAGACGACGAACATGATGCTCATGACGATGGCGGCGATGGCGAGCAGTTCGCCGATGATGACGATGTCGTGCATCTCCTCGTCGTGATAGAGGTAGGCCGGGATGACCATCATGACGCCGCCGGCGGCGAGGCCGACGAGGAAGGTGAAATTGGCGATGTAGAGCCCCCACGACACGTGGTCGCTCATCGCGGTGAGCGCCATGCCGTCGCGCACCTGCACGGCCCAGGCGTTGGCGCCGACGAGGAAGACGGCGGTGAGCAGCGTCATCCACGCGTAGAATTTCCAGCCGCCCTCGACCGACTGGCTGCAGGCGTTCCACAGGAACTTCAGGTACTGCCGCCACTCCGGCGCGGAGGTCGGGGCGGCGGGGGCGGGCTCACTCATCGAAAAAGTAAAAGAATTGGGGTTGGAGGCCGAGTTCCTCCTTGAGCACAAAGACGCGCTTGTTTTCGAGCACCCAGCGGATCTCCGAGTCCGGGTCGTTGAGGTTGCCGAAGACGCGGGCGCCGGTGGGGCAGGCTTCGAGGCAGGCGGGCAGGCGGCCGTTGCGGGTGCGGTGCAGGCAGAAGGTGCACTTTTCCATCACGCCCTGGGGGCGGATGCGGTTGCTCAGGTAGCCCTGGTCGGGATTGATCTCCGCCGCGGGAATCTGCGGCTTCTGCCAGTTGAACCGGCGGGCGTGGTACGGGCAGGCGGCTTCGCAGTAGCGGCAGCCGATGCACCAGTTGTAGTCCACCACGACGATGCCGTCCTTTTCCTTCCAGGTGGCCTCCACGGGGCAGACATCCACGCACGGCGGGTGCTCGCACTGCTGGCACTGCACGGGCATGTAGTACTTGTCCGGCTGCGGCACGGGGTGGTCGTAGTGGACATTGCCCTTCTCGAAGTCCATCGAGCCCTTGGTCATCTCAAAGACGCGGATGTAGCTCTGGTGGGAGGGGCGGTCGTGATTGTTCTCCAGATGGCAGGCCTCGGCGCACTTGCGGCAGCCGTTGCAGACCGAAAGGTTCAGCGCGTAGCCGAATTTGACCCCTTCCTGCGGCTTGGGATCGCTGATGCTGACCTCGGCGCCGTACTGCTCCTTCGCCTCCCTGGTCAGGCGCTCCAGCACGGCCGCGAGTTCCGGCTTGGTCAGCTCCCGGTAGTGCTTCTGCAGGAACTCGTCCATCGAGGTCTGCTGCGTGAGTTCGGTGAGCGGCGCGAGCGCCTTTGCGTACGCGGCGACGCCGAGCGTGGCGCCGAGACCCTTGAGCACGGCCCGGCGCGTGGTGCCGTCATCCGGAGGGGGGGGCGCCGAGGCGCAGGCGCAGTTGCCGGAGCAGGGGGTTTTGGGCTGGCCTGGGTCGGAGGCGTTCATGCGGAAGGGTCAGTGCTCGGTGGGGACGGAAATGCGGTCGCGCGGCGGCAGGACCGGCCGCACAAGCGGGAACTTGGGATGGTGCGGGTCGTGGCAGTGCACGCAGTTGTTGCGCAGGCGCGGGCCGCGGCTGAGGTCCCAGTGGCCGGTCATGCCGCCGTGGCTGCCGCGCAGGTAGTCGCGCATGGCGGTGCCGTGGCACTGGGCGCAGAGCGTCATCACGTCGGGGAAGGCCACGCTGCGGCCGTCGGCGAGGTGGAGGGTGTCGTAGTCTTTCGCGTTGTGGCAGCTCAGGCAGGTGAGGTTGCCATGCGCGTACTGCAGGCCGCGATGGGCCTGAAACAGGTCGTGGGCGCTGTTGCGCGCGGTGTTGGGCGTGGTCGTGCTGTGGCAGGTGCTGCAGGCGGCGGTGATGGCGTTGCCCTGGGCATCCTTCAGGCCGGTGTCGAGCTTCGGCGTGGCCGGGCCGGGCCGGAGGGTCACAGGATGCCGCTTGGGCGCCTGGCCGTCCGTCACGGCGGTTGCGGTTGCGGCAGGCCCCTTTGGGGCCCCAACGAAGGCGAAGCCGCCGAGCGACACCAGGACCACGAGCGCGGCCCAGGCGAAGCCGGAGTGTGATGGCAGCGGCCGGCTCATGAGGCGGAGTCAAAGTGATGCCGGATGCGCACGAGGCGGAACTGCCCCCCGGGCAGCGCCATGAGGGTGTCCCACCAGTCGGCCTCCTGATAGCGGTAGCGAAATTGCACGGCCCGGGCTTCGCCCGCGAGCAGGAGCCGGCGGCCGTCGTCGAGCGTCAGAGCGGTGTTTTCCGGCACATGGCCGGTGGCGGAGTATTTCGGGATGACCTCGGTGATCTGGGCGCAGGCGGCGATGTCCCGCAGCAGCGTTTCCAGTTCGGCGGCGTCGAATTGCGCCTGCTGCAACTCCGGCAGCGGTGGGGTGGCGGAGGGCTCGCTCATGCGGGTTGCGGAAGGGACGGTTGACGGCGCGGCAGCAGGAGCACGGCATTGCGGGGCGCCGGGCAGACTTCCTGGCAGACCCCGCAGCCGGTGCAGGTGTCGGTGACGACGCGGGGCACGCCGCGCTCGCTCTGCATCGCCCCGGGAACGGGGCAGCGTTCCAGGCAGGCGGAGCAGAACGACGTCAGCGCGAGGCAGAAGCGCGCCTGGATGACGGCGGTCCTCGGCGCGGGCGCGGCGGCCGGCGCCGTTGCGGCGGCGGGCGGCGCGGCCGAGACGGGCTGGCGCTCGAACGGCCGGCGGAGAGCGGCAAAAAATCCGCGTCTGGACAGGGTGTCGCTCATGGATGCGGCGGTGTGGTTGCGGGAGCTGCGGGCGCGCTGCCAGCGGCCGCTTTTGCCGCGTCCAGCGGCGGCGCGGGCAGGAACTGGTGTTGGTCATTCGCCGCGGCCGGCACGTGGCACTGCTGGCAGCTCTGCCGTTCCGGATGCGGGGTGCGCAGGGCAAACAGGCCCTTGGGTCCGTGGCAGCTCATGCAGTCGCCGCGCATCAGGGTGCGATGCGGAATCGTGGGCGGCGCGCCGGGCCAGGCCCGGGGGCCGTTCGGCGGCGCTTCGGCGCCCTGGAAGCTGTTGCCGGTCAGGGCGGCGGCCAGCACGGCGGCATTGGCGGCGATGAAGGCGCCCTGCGCGGACACATGGCACTGCGTGCAGCTGCCGCCGAAGGTCGGATGGCTGATCTTCGACGCGAAGCGGTCCTTCACCTGCAGGCCCTGGCCGTGGCAGGCGAGGCAGGCCGCCGAGGAGTCCTGCATGACGGGATGCGGCACGGTGGGAGGGGCGCCGTCATAGGCGCGGCGGCTGGCGCGGGCCTGCAGCGCGGCCATTTTCACCTCCAGCGGCAGCGGCTGGCCCGGGCCCGGAGCTGCGGCGGGCTGCTGAAACTCCGCGAGCGAGTTCCGCCATTGCGCGTTTGGGCCGTTCTGCGACCAGTCCTGGTCGAGGTAGCGCACGGCCACCGGCGCGTCCCCGGCGCCGGTGAGATCGCGGTGCGTGTCCGGTTTCACGACCGCGACGGCGCGCGTCATGGCGATGGAGGAGTTCGTCTGGCGCAGGCCGACGAAGTAGGCGCTCACGGCCACAAGCACGATCACCCCGCCGGCGATGAGGCCGGACTCGAGGCGCTTGGATTTTGGGGGGCCGGGCATGAGTCACGGAGCGGTGGGCGCACGGGCCACGGCGGCGGCGCATTTTTTGTAGTCGGGCTCCTTGGAGATGGGATCGATGTCGCCGAGCGTGATGTCATTGCACGGCAGCCGTTCGTCGAAGAACGGCATGAAGAGCGAGCCGCGTGGCGGATGCCCGCGGCCGTCGATCCAGACCGGCAGGCGCAGCTCGCCCCGGCGGGTCTTCACAAGAATGGTTTCGCCGCTGCGGAAACCGTGCGCACGGGCGTCTTCCGGGTGCATCTCCACGTACGCATGCGGCATGGCGGCGTGCAGCTGCGGGATCCGCCGCGTCATGCTGCCGGTGTGCCAGTGCTCGAGCACGCGGCCGGTGCACAGCCAGAAGGGGAATTCGGCGTCCGGCTCCTCGGCGGCCTTTTCCGCCGGGGCGAACCAGATCAGCGCCCGGTCGTCCTTCGTCACCGAGTGGTAGAACTGGATTTCCGCGCCTTTCTTGACGTAGGGGTCGTCGAACTCGCTGAAGCGGAACTTCGTCTCGCGCCAGCTGCCGTCCGGCTGCTGGACGACCGGCCAGCGCAGGCCGCGCGCCTTCACGTATTCGTCGTAGGGCGCCAGGTCCTTGTGCTTGTAGCGGCTGAAGCGGCGGTATTCCTCGAAGAGGGCCCGGTCCACGTTCACCTCGTAGTAGCGCGGCCACTCCCACACGGGCACCTCGCTGCCGCGGTCATCCCGGAAGCTGAACAGGAAGCGGCCGTCCTTGTCCTTCATGCCCGGGTGGCCGAGGTCGTGCAGGCGCCGCGCCACCGCGATCAGCTGCCAGCAGTCGTCGCGGGCCTCGCCGGGCGGCGGCACCATGCGGAACCACTGCTGCGTGCGGCGTTCGCTGTTGCCAAACATGCCGTTTTTTTCCACCCACATTGCCGAAGGCAGGACGAGGTCCGCCAGTTCCGTGGTGGCCGTGCGGTAGACGTCGGAGACGATGAGGAACTTGTCCGGCTGCCCGGCCTTCTTCTTGAAGAGCCGGTTCAGGTCCGGCAGCGACTGGCCGGGGTTGGTCACCTGCACCCAGAGCGTGCGGAGGTCGCCGCCCTGGTCCGCCGGCGTGCAGAACTTCTCCCACATGAGCACGGTGTGGTGGCCGATCTTCGGGCTGATGCGGCCGCGCGGCAGGTTCCAGAGGTCCTCCGTCTCCTGGCGGTGATGCGCGTCAGCGATGAGCCGGCCGCCGGGCAGGAAATGGCACATCGTCCCCACCTCGCGGGCCGTGCCGCAGGCGCTCGGCTGGCCGGTGAGGGAGGTCGGCGCGTCGCCGGGCCGGCCGAAGTGGCCGCTGAGCAGGTGGAGGCCGTGGCAGAGGCGGTTCGCGTTTGTGCCCCGGCTGTGCTGGTTGAAGCCCATGCACCAGAAGCTCAGCAGGTCGCGCTTGCGGTCGCAGACGAGGTCGGCGAGGCGCACGAGGCGGGCCTTGAAGCTTTCGAGCGTTTCGTCGTCATCGCCCTTGACGAGCGGGGCGACAAAGTCGAGGGTATAGGGCTCGACGGCCTTGCGGAACTCCTCGAACTCGATCTGCCAGTGGGCGCCGGCGGAGCCGCCCGAGTGCGCCGACCACTTCATCACGCGCGCCAACCGC
>CAYYJK010000231.1:0-6193 GCA_964472185.1 uncultured Prosthecobacter sp. | reverse complement strand
CGGCGGTCGTTGCCCTGCTGCTTGAAGCTCGAATCCGGCGCGTGGCCGGTGAGGTTGTAGTAGTAGCCGGCGTGGTGATCGCCGGTCGCCCGGCCGGCGTCGGTGACGCCGTGGACCAGGGCAAAACGGTGGGCCTGCCTGGCCAGCCGGGGCAGGTGCTCGCACAGCCGGATGTCCGCCCCGGTGGTGCGGATCGGTTTGAACTCGCCGCGGTACTCCAGCGGCGCTTCGGGCTTCATGTCCCAGAGGTCGATGTGCGAGGCGCCGCCGCACAGGAAGAACAGCACCGTCGAGCGTGCCGGCTTGGCCAGAACCGGGGCGGGCACCGCCGGTCCGGTGGAGGCTTTCAGGCCGGGCGCGAAGCGCAGCGACGCCAATCCCAGCGTCGAGGCCGTCAAAAAGGCCCGACGGTCCATGGCGGGACGAAACAGTGGCGTGTCCATGGTGCGGCGCCCCTACTACGGGCCAGCCGGCGCCGCCTTGTCATCCGCGGTGACGATTCTGTCCGGAAGGCGGCGCCGGTCACCAGCGCGCCAGCGCCCAGCCCAGTCCGGCCAGAGCCACGGCGGCCAAAGCGGGCAGGGCCAGCCGCGGCCGGTACCAGGCGCGGTCCCACCAGCGGCTGAAGGCCAGCAGCAGGGCGCCGATCACCGCGAGCTGGCCCAGCTCGACGCCGAGATTGAAGCCGAACAGGGCGGCCAGCGGGCTGGTCTGCAGACTGCCGGCGAGCAGCAGGTTGTGCGCGAACGCCAGCCCGTGAATGCCGCCGAACAGGGCGATCATGGGGCCGCGCCAGCGGCGCAGGCGCTCGGGGAAAAAGCCTTCCAGGGCCAAGGCCGCCAGACTCAGGCCGACGGCGACCTCGACCCAGTGTTCCGGGACGTCCAAGCCGAGCAGGACCACCAGGCCGAGCGTGAACGAATGGGCGAGGGTGAACAGCGTGGTCTGCAGCAGCAGGGCGGGCAGGCTTTGCGAGAGGAAGAACAGTCCGGCCAGGAAGGCCAGGTGATCGAGGCCCTCGGGCACGATGTGGCGGAATCCCGCCTGCAGCTCCTGACCGAACACGCCCAGGTCGAACGGCCCGGCCAGCATCGGCAGCACGTCCTGGCTGCCGAGCAGCAGGAGGAGGGCGAGCAGGGCGGGGCGGGGGAAAGGCATGGTCAGCGCGCTATAAGCGCCGCCGCGGCGGCGTCGAGCGCAAAGTGTGCGGGCGTGCCTGCGCAGGCGGTTCGGGATAAGGCTTGCCATTTTTCATCCAAATGACTATGAAAAAAGCGCATGGCGCATCGAATTCAGGATCTGCCGGAGCAGGACCGGCCGCGCGAGCGCCTGCTGCGCCTCGGCCCGGGCGTGCTGACCGACGCCGAGCTGCTGGCCATCTTCATCAACACCGGCACGCGCGGCGAGAACGCCATCCAGGTGGCGCAGCGGCTGCTGCGCGAGGTGGGCACGCTGCGCCAGCTGTCGCGCACCAGCACCGCCGAGCTGGCGGCCTCGCGTGCGCTCGGGCCGGCCAAGGCCTCGCACCTGGCGGCGGCCTTCGAGGTGGGCAAGCGCGCCGAGCGCGAATGGGCGCGGGAGACGCCGCTGAACGCGCCGGAGCTGGTCTACCGCTACCTGGCGGCCGAGATGCAGTGCCTGGCCCACGAGTCCGTGCGCGTGCTGCTGCTCAACTCGCGCCTGCACCTGCAGCGCGACGAGGAGCTGTTCCGCGGCACGGTCAACGAGACGGTGGCGCACCCGCGCGAGATCCTGCAGGCGGCGATCGTCCACAAGGCCTACGCCTTTGCCGTCGTCCACAACCACCCTTCCGGCGATCCGGCGCCGAGCGAGGCCGACAAGCGCCTGACCCGCCGCCTGCGCGAGGGCGCGGAGGTGCTCGGCCTGCAGTTCGTCGACCACGTCATCATCGGCGCGCCGGGGGAGGGGCGCGGCCAGCCCTACTTCAGCTTCCGCGAGAGCGGTCTGCTTTAGGGGACCGGCCGCGGCGGCAAAAGGCGGCCGCGCTCCCGGTGCGCCTTGCATTTTCCGGGGCCGGCGCGGATGGTGGGGCAGCCATGCTGCTGATCATCGACAACTATGACTCCTTCACCTACAACCTCGTCCAGTACTTCGGCGAGATGGGGGCGCAGATGGAGATCCATCGCAACGATCAGATCACGCTCGACGAGATCGCGCGCCTGAAGCCCGATCACATCTGCATCTCGCCCGGCCCGTGCACCCCCAAGGAGGCGGGCATCAGCTGCGACGTCATCCGCACCTTCGGTTCGAGCACGCCGGTCCTGGGCGTCTGCCTCGGCCATCAGAGCATCGGCCACGTTTTCGGCGGCGAGGTGGTGCGCGCCGGCCGGCTCATGCACGGCAAGACCTCGCTCATCGAGCACACCGGCCAGTCGGTCTTCAAGGGCCTGCCGCAGCCGTTCACGGCCACCCGCTACCACTCGCTGCTGGTGAAGCGCGACACCCTGCCGGACTGCCTGGAAATCACCGCGGTGGCCCAGGACGACCCGAGCGAGATCATGGGCCTGCGCCACAAGGAGCTGCCGATCCACGGCGTGCAGTTCCACCCCGAGTCGATCCTGACCCAGGACGGCAAGCACCTGCTCCGGAATTTCCTGGAAATGTAAGGCCGCCCGGCGCCTGACCGGCCGCCGTGCCGCCTCCTGCCTGCCCGCATGACGACCCTCCTCCTCACCTTTGCGGCGGGTTTCCTGTGCGGGCTGGCCACCTGGCTGCTCTGGCTGGCCTTCCGCCTGGTCCGCGATGTGCAGGCGGCGCGGGAGGCGGTCGCCGGCTACGAGCCGGGGGTGGAGTCGCCGCAGGACCTCGAGGCCCTGCGCGCGGTCGAGGAGTGCAAGAACCGCCTGCGCTGGCAGAAGCGGGTCAACCCGGAATGGCTGCCGCCGCTGGTCGATGAGGTGCCCCGCCTGGTGCGCGAGATCGCGCGCATCTACCACCCGGGCCATCCCGAGCCGCTGCTCGGACCCGGCTTGAGCCAGTTCTCGCGCGCGGTGCACCTGACGGCCCTGGACGTCGCCGACTTCCTGCAGACCCGCTCCATCGGCCGCCTCGTCGATGTCAGCGCCAGCACGGCGCTGAAGACCTGGGAGATGACCCACAAGATCGCCACCCACGAGGCGACCCAGGCGGTCGGGCGCTGGTACAAGCGCCTGCTGCCGGTCTGGCAGGTGGTGAAGTTCAAGTCGCCCGTGGTCTGGGCCGGCGTGGCGATTTCCAACGTCGCCACCCGCACCCTGCAGCCGGCCATCGTCGACATCGTCGCCCGCCGCGCCATCGACCTGTACAGCGGCCGCATCGGCGCGCCGCCGGCGGCCGCCGAGAAAGAATGACTTGCGCAGCCCGGGGCGGCGCAGGCAAGCTGCCGGTCCCATGCGCCTCCTGCTTTCCCTGCTCACCCTGCTGGCCACCACCGCCCTGGTTTCCGCCGTCACCCCCGACGGCAAGCGCAAGCTTGTCTTCATCGCCGGCAAGCCCTCGCATCCGCCCGGCATGCACGAGTTCCGCGCCGGATCGATGCTCATTGAGCAGTGCCTGAAGAGCGTGCCGAACCTGGTGGTCGACCGCCACGAGATGGGCTGGGTCAAGGACGAGGCCACCTTTGCCGATGCGGATGCGGTGGTCATCTACGCCGACGGCGGCAAGGGCCACCCGGCGGTTCAGGCCGCGCATCTGGAGACCCTGCGCGGCCTGGTCGCCCGGGGCGTCGGCTTCGGCTGCATGCACTACGGCGTCGAGGTCGTGCCGGAACTGGGCGGCAAGGAATTCCAGGAATGGCTGGGCGGGCACTACGAGAACGCGTTCTCCTGCAACCCGATCTGGGAGCCGGACTTCAAGAGCTTCCCGGACCACCCGATCAGCCGCGGCGTGAAGCCCTTCCGCATCGAGGACGAATGGTACTTCAACATGCGCTTCCGCCCGGCGTTCGGCGACGGCATCGTGCCGGCCCGGGACGGTGCGGCCAAATTCGTGCCCATCCTGGTGGCGGTGCCCTCCGACGCCACGCGCGACGGCCCCTACGTCTACCCGAAAGGGCCCTACCCGCACATCCAGGCCGAGAAGGGCGCGCCCGAGGCGACCATGTGGTCGGTCGAACGCGCCGACGGCGGCCGCGGCTTCGGCTTCACCGGCGGCCATTTCCACCGCAACTGGGGCAACGACGACTTCCGCAAGACCGTGCTCAACGCCCTGGTCTGGGTGACCGGCGCCGAGGTGCCGGCGGACGGGGTGGCGTCGAGCGTCAGCGCCGACGAGCTCGGCCGCAACCTGGATCCCAAACCGGCGCCGAAGCCGAAGAAGACCGCGCAGGCCACGCCGCGGGTGTTCCAGCGCACGGCGGCGCGCTGAGCGCCGCTTCAGTTGGTCTTCAGGACCTCGATGAAGGCCTCCTGCGGGATGTTCACCCGCCCGATGGCCTTCATCTTCTTCTTCCCTTCCTTCTGCTTCTCCAGGAGCTTGCGCTTGCGGGTGATGTCGCCGCCGTAGCACTTGGCGGTGACGTCCTTGCGCAGGGCGGAGATCGACTCGCGGGCGATGATCTTGCCGCCGATGGCGGCCTGGATGGCGACGACGAACAGCTGCTGCGGGATGACCTCCTTGAGCTTGGCGGCAAGCTGGCGGCCGCGCGACTCGGCCTTGCCGCGGTGGACGATGCAGGAGAAGGCGTCGACCGGCTCGCTGGCGATGAGCATGTCCATCTTGACCAGGTCGTCCGCCTTGTAGCCGGCGTGCTCGTAGTCCATGCTGCCGTAGCCGCGGGTGAGCGACTTGAGCTTGTCGTTGAAGTCCACCAGGATCTCGTTGAGCGGCATCACCGTGTGCAGCATGACGCGCTTGTCGTCGAGGGTCTCGGTGTTGTTGACCTGGCCGCGCTTCTCCATGACCAGCTGCATGATGTCGCCGATGTACTCGTTCGGGATCATGATGAAGACCTTGACGATGGGTTCGCGGATCTCCTCGATCTCGTTGGCCGGCGGCAGGAAGCTGGGGTTGTCGACCAGCAGCTCGGTGCCGTCGGTCTTCTTCACCTCGTAGATGACCGACGGATAGGTCGAGATGACGTCCATGTTGAACTCGCGGCGCAGGCGCTCCTGGACGATCTCCATGTGCAGCAGGCCGAGGAAGCCGCAGCGGAAGCCGAAGCCGAGGGCGGCCGAGCTCTCGGCCTGGAAGGTGAAGGCGGCGTCGTTGATCTGCAGCTTGCCGACCGCGGCCTTGAGCGACTCGAAGTCGTCCGTGCTGACCGGGTAGATGCCGCTGAAGACGAGCGGGTGGATCTCCTTGAAGCCGGGCAGCGGCTCGGGCGCCGGCCGGCGCGTCTCGGTGAGGGTGTCGCCGATCTTGACGTCGGCGGTGGTCTTGACGTTGGCGATCAGGTAGCCGACGTCGCCCGGCTCGAGCTTCTCGCAGCTCGTCATCTTCGGGCGGAAGATGCCGACGTCCTTGATTTCGTAGTCGTTGCCGGTGGACATCATGCGCACCTTCTGGCCGCGGGTGATGGTGCCGGAGACGACGCGCACGTAGCTGACGACGCCGCGGTAGGCGTCGAACACCGAGTCGAACACCGAGGCGCGCAGGTAGCCGTCGCCGGGGTCCTTGGGCGGCGGGATGTGGGCGACGACGGCCTCGAGGATCTCCTCGATGCCGATGCCCATCTTGGCGCTGGCCGGCACCGCCTCGTCGGCGGGCAGCTGCAGGATGTCCTCAAGCTGGCGCTTCACCTTGTCGAGGTCGGCGCTGGGCAGGTCGATCTTGTTGATGACCGGAATGACGTGGAGCTGCTGCTGCAGGGCGAGGTTGAGGTTGGCGACGGTCTGCGCCTCGACGCCCTGGGAGGCGTCGACCAGCAGCAGGGCGCCCTCGCAGGCGGCCAGGGAGCGGCTGACCTCGTAGCTGAAGTCGACGTGGCCGGGCGTGTCGAGCAGGTTGAGCTTGTACATCTGGCCGTCGCGGGCCTTGTAGTTCATGCACACCGGGTGCGCCTTGATCGTGATGCCGCGCTCCCGCTCCAGATCCATCGAGTCGAGCAGCTGGTCCTGCTGCTCGCGCTGGCTGATCGTCTTGGTCGCCTCCAGCAGCCGGTCCGAGAGCGTGGTCTTCCCGTGGTCGATGTGGGCGATGATGGAGAAGTTGCGGGTGCGGGCGATGGACATCGGGTGGGGGCGTCGGGAGGGAC
>CAYYJK010000230.1:0-6197 GCA_964472185.1 uncultured Prosthecobacter sp. | reverse complement strand
ATCACCAGGCCGTGCGCATACAGCGGCCGCGGCACCACCGAGTACCCCT
Organism: uncultured Prosthecobacter sp.; assembly: GCA_964472185.1. Classification (GTDB taxonomy): domain Bacteria; phylum Verrucomicrobiota; class Verrucomicrobiia; order Verrucomicrobiales; family Verrucomicrobiaceae; genus Prosthecobacter. Next base: position 6,148 of record CAYYJK010000230.1, on the reverse strand, counting down.
GGTCGTAGCGCGCCTTCCAGATCTCCGCGCCCGTCGCCGGATCCAGGGCGTTGACGACGCCGCTGCCCGGCGTGATCAGCTGGCGCCGGCCGTTGACCTCGATCACCAGGGGCGTGCAGAAGGAGAACTTGTTCTTCGCGCCGCTGACCCGGGCAAACTTCCAGCGCAGCTTGCCGGTCGCCTGGTCGAGCGCAATGACCGCCGGATCGGCCTTGGCGTCGGCGTTGAAGATGAACAGGCCGTCGACGACCACCGGGCTGCCGCCGTTGCCGTGCACGGGCTCGTAGGCGAACTCGCGGGTCTTCCAGACTTCAGCGCCGTCCTCGGCGTTCAGGCAGGCGCTGCCCTGGTGGCCGAAATGCACATACAGCCGGCCCTGGTCGTAAACCGGCGTCGGGCTGGCATGGCTGTTCTTCTTGTGCACAGCCGGCGCCTCGGTCGCCTTCTGGACGAACACCTCCCTGTCCCAGAGCATCTTGGCGTCCGCCGCCTGCAGGCAGAGCACGCGCAGGCTGCGGTCGACCGCCGGTTTGTCCTCGCCGCCGACCGGCACCGCCGTGGTCAGGTAAACGCGCTCGCCGATCACCACCGGCGACGACCAGCCGATGCCCGGCAGCGGCGCCTTCCAGACGATGTTGCGGTTCACGCCCGGACTCCACTCCAGCGGCAGCCCGGTGGCGGTCGCTTGGCCCTGGTGGCCGGGGCCGCGGAATTCCGGCCAGTCCTCGGCAAGGGCGGCGGTGGCAAAAACAAGCAGGCAGGAGAAACAGGCACGCATGGCGGAAGGAAGGCAGAAGCGGAGGGAAAAGGCAGGAAAACGCTCAGAGGGACCAGCCCGCGCGCGGCTGACGGCGGATGAAGCGGTTGGCCGCCTCGTTGTTGGTGATCCGCATGGCCCTGGCGTCCCAGACGATCTTGCCGCCGGCGCGGAAGGCGACGTTGCCCAGGTGATTGGCCTCGCTGAGCGGCCCGGCGTAGCTGAACGGGCTGCCCGTCGGCGTGCCGTTGCGGATGGCGTTGAGCCACTCCGCGTGCTGGCCGGGCGAGTCCGCGATGAAGGGCTTCGGCCGCTGGAAATCCTTGAACTTGGCCTCGGGCAGCAGGACGTGCTTGCCGTAGTCGGACAGCAGCATGCCCTGGTCGCCGATGAACAGAACGCCGCTGCCCCACTGGCTGATGAAGGGGTCGTTCTTCCACACGTCCGGCTTGTTCGCCCCCTGGTGCCAATGCAGCCGGCAGGCCGGCATGTCGCCGCGCGGACCGTACTCGTAGACCGCGCTCATCGAGGCCGGCGCGATCTCCGGGTGCGGCTCCGGCCCGAACGCCTCGACGGTCAGCGGCGCATCCAGCTTCAGCGCCCAGAACGGCAGGTCGTTCCAGTGGCTGCCCAGGTCCGACATCGTGCCGTTGCCGAAATCCCACCAGCGGTACCATTTCGGGCCGGGAAAGTACACCTCATGGTAGGGGCGGTAGGGAGCCGGGCCGAGCCAGAGGTCCCAGTCCAGGTAGGGCGGCGGCGTCTGCGCCTCGTTGGGCCGTTCGGTGACAAACACGACGTCCTTGTTCTTCGCCGCGTCCTCCTGGCTCTGCAACCCCCAGGCGCGGGACACACAGACGTGCACCTCGCTCACCTTGCCGATCGCGCCGCTCTGGATCAGTTCGACGACGCGGCGGTAGTTCGGCATGCCGTGAATCTGCGTGCCCATCTGGGTGACCACCCCCGCCTGGGCCGCGGTCTCGGTCACCAGCCGCGCCTCGGCGATGTCGCGCGTCAGCGGCTTCTCGCAGTACACCGGCTTCTTCATCCGCAGCGCCGGCATCGTCGCGTAGGCATGCGTGTGCTCGGTCGTGCTCACCACCACGGCATCAAAGTCCTTGGCCTCCTCGTAAAGCTTTCGGAAGTCGCGGAAGCGGGCCGCCTTGGGAAAGGCCGCCGCCGCCTGGTCAAGGTTCATGCCGTTGACGTCGCAGATCGCCACGACGTTCTCAGTCGGCTGACCGCCGCCGCCCTTGCCGGCCACCGACACGCCGGTGAGTCCGTGGATGTTGGCGGCGCCCCGGCCGCCAACGCCGATGAAGGCCAGGTTGAGACGGGCGTTGGGCGAGCGCGAACTGACGATGGCCGGGAAGCCCAGCACGCCGGCGGCAGCGAGGCTCTGGGACAAAAACTGGCGGCGGTTGGTGGCGGAGCGGGAAGACATGGCGAAGGAACGCCGCCGCCCGCGGACCTCTTGCGGCGCAGCGCCGGGAAGACCGCCCTTGCAGCCGCACTGCGAAGATTTCGCCCGGTCGGTGCGTAGCTATCGGCCACATGGAGCCGCTCCGTCACTTCCCCGCCCTGGTGTCCGCGCTGATCGCCGCCGCCGCTTTGCCCGGCCTTGCCGCCGAGGCCGAACGGCCGTTGAACTTCGTCAACGACATCACGCCGATCCTCACCAAGGCCAGCTGCAACGCCGGCGCCTGCCACGCCAAGGCCGGCCTCGGCCAGCGCGGTTTCCGGCTCTCCCTGCTCGGCTTCGAGCCCGAGGAGGACTACGAACACATCGTCAAGGAGGGCCGCGGCCGTCGGGTGTTCCCGGCCGCGCCGGAACAGAGCCTGCTGCTGCTCAAGGCGGCCAACATCGTGCCCCACGGCGGCGGCAAGAAGCTCGACCCGCAGTCGGAAGGCTACCGCACCCTCGTCGCCTGGATCCGCCAGGGCATGCCCTACGGCCGTCCCGAAGACCCGAAGCTCGCCGGCATCGACGTCAAACCCGAGCGCGCCTCCCTGAAGCCCGGCTCGCGCCAGCAGCTCCAGGTCACCGCCCGCTACAGCGACGGCAGCACCCGCGACGTCACCCACAGCGCGCTGTACGAGCCCAACGACAAGAGCATGGCCGAGACCACTGAGGAGGGCGGCGTGCAGATCCGCGACATCCCGGGCAACGTCGCCATCATGGTCCGCTACCAGGGGCAGGTCTCCGTGTTCAGCGTCTCCGTCCCGCTCGGCGCCCCGGTGGACCACCTGCCCGAGCCCAAGAACTTCATCGACGAGCTGATCTTCGCCAACCTCAAGCGCATCGGCGTCCCGCCGTCCCCGCTGTGCGACGACGAGACCTTCCTGCGCCGCGCCTCGCTCGACATCGCCGGCCGCCTGCCGACCGTCGAGGAGGCCGAGGCCTTCTTCGCCAGCAAGGAGCCCGACAAACGCGACCGTCTGGTCGAGTCCCTGCTCAACAGCCCCGAGTACGCCGACTACTTCGCCAACAAGTGGGCGGCCCTGCTCAAGAACAAGCGCGACGACGCGGCGGACATCACCGCCAACTTCGCCTTCCACTCCTGGGTGCGCGACAGCCTGCTCGCCAACAAGCCCTACGACCAATTCGTCCGCGAACTGCTCGCCGCCACCGGCACCATCGTCGCCAACCCCGCCGCCGCCTGGTACAAGCGCGTCAAGGAGCCCACCCAGCAGATCGAGGACGTCGCCCAGCTCTTCCTGGGCGTGCGCATGCAGTGCGCCCAGTGCCACCACCACCCGTTCGAGAAGTGGAGCCAGACCGACTACTACAGCCTGACCGCCTACTTCAGCCAGGTCGGGCGCAAGCCCACCGCCATCGCCGGCGAGGACCTGATCTTCCACAAGCGCGGCGTCGCCCAGGCCGAGAACAAAAAAACCCGCCAGCCGGTCAAACCCGCCGCCCTGGGCTCGCCCGCTCCCGACATCGCGCCGGATGAAGACCCGCGACTGCACCTCGCCGACTGGATGAAGCAGAAGGACAACCCCTTCTTCGCCAAGTCCCTGGTCAACCGCTACTGGAAGCACTTCTTCCGCCGCGGCCTGATCGAGCCCGAAGACGACATCCGCGACTCCAACCCGCCGACGAATCCGGAACTGCTCGACGCCCTGGCCAGCCACTTCATCGACAGCGGCTACGACCTCAAGGCCGTCGTCCGGATCATCGCCCAGTCGCGCACCTACCAGCTCAGCGCCCAGCCCAACGAGCACAACCGGGTCGACCGGCAGAACTTCTCGCGCTACTACCCCAAGCACCTGCAGGCTGAGGTCCTGCTCGATGCCGTCGACCAGCTCACCGGCGCCAAGACCGACTTCGCCGACATGCCGCCGGGCACCCGCGCGGTCGCCCTGCCGGACAACAGCTACAACCGCAGCGTCAGCTTCCTCAAGGTCTTCGGCCGCCCCGAGGGCGCGAGCGTCTGCGAATGCGAGCGCGTGCAGTCCTCGAGCCTGGCCCAGAGCCTGCACCTGATGAACGCCGCCGACATCAAGGCCAAGCTCACCGCCGCCAACGGCCGCGCCGAAACCCTGGCCAAGGCCGCTCAGCCGGCCCCGCGCAAGCTGCGCGAACTCTACCTCGCCGCCTTCCAGCGCGAACCCACCGCCGAGGAAGTGCGCATCGCCGAAGCCCATCTGGCCAAGCCGCGCACCGACGCCGAAGGCAAGCCGCTCGATTCGCAGAAGGCCCTGCGCCAGGGCTACGAAGACCTGCTCTGGGCGCTCATCAACACCAAGGAGTTCCTCTACAACCACTGAGACCATGCGTTCCCGATCCGCCCTTTTCACCGCCCTCGCCGCCTCCGTGCTCGGCTTCGCCGCCGGCGCCGCCGCCCAACAGGTCACCCTGCCCCTGCCCCGCCTGCTCACCGTCACGCCGATGGGCGGCCAGGTCGGCACGACGGTCGAAGTGACCGTCACCGGCGAGAACCTGGAGGAGATCCGCGAACTGCGTTTCTCGACCCCGAAGATCACCGCCCAGGCGGTGCCCGGGTCGGAGACCAAATTCACCGTCAGCATCGCCGCGGATGCGCCGGTCGGCGTGCATGACGCGCGCGTGCTCTCGCGGCTCGGCGTCTCTTCGGTCCGCGCCTTCTCGGTGACCCGGCTGAAGGAGCTGACCCGCAGCCAGGCCAACAACTCGGTGGCGACCGCGCTGCCCCTGCCGATGAACAGCGTCTGCAACGCCACGATGACGCGGCGCGCGGTCGACTTCTACGCCTTCGACGGCGTCAAGGGCAAGCGCGTGGCGATCGACTGCGCCGCCCTGGGCATCGACTCCCGGCTCACTCCGGTGCTGATGATCGCCGACGCCCAGGGACGCGACCTGCTGGTGAACCGTACCGGCGGCGCACTCGACTTCACCCCGCCGGCGGACGGCCGCTACCTGATCAAGGTCAACGACCTGACCTTCCAGGGCGGCGAACGGCACTTCTACCGGCTCGCCCTGCAGGAAGCGCCCGGCACCGGCCCGGCGCCGCGCCAGCCGCAGACCCAGACCGTCAGCGCCATGTCCTGGCCGCCGGCGGGCCTGCCCGCCCAGGCAGCCGCCCAGGAAACGGAGCCGAACAACCGGGCCGCGGAGGTCCAGAAAATCCAGCTGCCCTGCGACATCGCCGGCAGCTTCTTCCCGGCCGCCGACGTCGACACCTACGAATTCACCGCCAAAAAGGGCGAAACCTGGTGGGTCGAAGTCGCCTCCGAACGCCTGGGCCTCGACACCGACCCCTTCGTCCTCGTCCAGCAGGTCAAGCAGACCGACGGCAAGGAGGTCCTCACCGACGTTGCCGAACTCTACGACATCGCCCCGCCGATGAAGGTTTCCAGCAACGGCTACTCTTACGACGGCCCGCCCTACAACGCCGGCTCCCCCGACGTGAACGGCAAGTTCGAGGTCAAGGAGGACGGCACCTACCGGCTGCAGGTGCGCGACCTGTTCGGCGGCACCCGCAACGACGCCAACAACATCTACCGCCTCATCGTCCGCCAGGCGGCTCCGGACTTCTCGCTCGCCGCCTGGGCCGTGCACATGACCCTGCGCAACGGCGACCGCGCCGCGCTGTCCAAACCGATGGCGCTGCGCGCCGGCGAGTCGCGCGTCTTCGAGGTGGTCGTGCAGCGCCGCGACGGTTTCGACGGCGAGATCGACATCGCCATGGACGGTCTGCCTCCCGGCGTCAGCGCCGCCGGCCTGAAGATCGGCAAGAACAAACCCTATGGCCACCTCGTGCTCACCGCCGCCGCCGATGCCAAGCCCGGCTTCAGCCTGGCCAGCATCCGCGGCCGCGCCACCGTCGCCGGCGCCGAAGTCAGCCGCCCCTGCCGCCTCGCCAGCATGGAATGGCCGGTGAAGGACGCCAAGGGCGAGATCCCCGC
>CAYYJK010000229.1:2297-6273 GCA_964472185.1 uncultured Prosthecobacter sp. | reverse complement strand
GTGCTCGATGCGCTGTATCCGCGCAGCTGCCAGGGCTGCGAGGCGCTGCTGCCGGCGGCGGCGCCGCGCACCGGCCTGGAGGCCTTGCTCTGCCCGGACTGCCGCGAGGCTCTGGAGCCGGTGCGCGAACCGCGCTGTGCGGTCTGCGGCGAGCCGTTCGACGGCGCCATGACCGGGCCGTTCACCTGCAGCAACTGCAGCGGCCGGCGGCTCGCCTTTGACTTTGCGGTGGCGGGCGCCCTGGCGGCGGGGCCGGTGCGCGAGATGATCCACCGCTTCAAGTACCAGCGCGATCTGTCGCGCCGCGGCGCGCTGGCCGAACTGCTGGGGCTGGCGCTGACCGATCCCCGGCTGGCGGCGCTGGATCCGGCGCGCTGGCTGCTGGTGCCCGTGCCCCTGCATCCGCTGCGCCAGCTCTGGCGCGGCTTCAACCAGAGCTGGGAGCTGGCGCGGACGCTGGCGGCGCTGACCGGTCTGCCGGCCCGGCCGGTGCTGCGCCGCCGGCAGTGGACGCGCACCCAGGCGCGGCTGGACCGCCGCCGGCGCCTGGCCAACCTGCGCGGCGCCTTCGCCCTGCGCCGGGCCGAACCGGCGCTGCGCGGCCGCTGCATCCTGCTCGTGGACGACGTGCTGACCACCGGCGCCACCGCGCACGAATGCGCCCGGGTGCTCAAGGGGCAGGCGGGGGTTGAAAAAGTGGTGGTGATTACCGCAGCCCGCGGTTAGATTTCCCGTCACGTCCGGCGCTGGCCGGGCCACCAGCCTGCGCTGCGAAGGGTTTCGCGGCGGCTCCTGCGGTTTGCCATCCGGGGAGAAGGCCGGCGGCCTGCCGATGCCGGCGGTTTGCACCACACACCATGGGATTTTTCAAAAAGCGTTCCGTCAACGACCTCGGCGAAAAGAAGCAGGACATGCCCGAAGGGCTGTGGACCAAGTGTCCGTCCTGCGGCGAAAGCCTGTTTGAGCAGACCCTCGCGCGCAACCTGCGCGTCTGCACCCACTGCGGCTACCACTTCACCATCGGCAGCGGCGAGCGCCTCGCCAGCCTGGTCGACGAGGGCAGTTTCGAGGAGATGGACCTGCAGCTCGACTCCGTCGATGCGCTCGGTTTCAAGGGCTACGTCGACAAGGTCAAGGCCTACCAGACCAAGACCGGCCTCAAGGAGGCCGTCGTCACCGGCCGCGCCCGCATCGAGACCATCCCGGTGCTGCTCGCCGTCATGGACTTCCGCTTCCTCGGCGCCAGCATGGGCAGCGTCGTCGGCGAAAAGATCACCCGCGCCATCGAGACCGCCACGGCGGAGAAGAAGGCGGTCATCGTGTTTTCCGCCTCCGGCGGCGCGCGCATGCACGAGGGCATCCTCAGCCTGATGCAGATGGCCAAGACCAGCGGCGCTCTGGCCCGGCACGCCGAGGCCAAGCTGCCCTACATCTCCGTGCTGACCCACCCGACCACGGGCGGCGTCACCGCCAGCTTCGCCACCCTGGGCGACGTCATCATCGCCGAACCCAAGTGCATGATCGGCTTTGCCGGCCCGCGCGTGGTCAAGGAAACCACCCATGCCGACCTGCCGGCCGGGTTCCAGACCGCCGAGTTCATGATGCAGCACGGCCTGGTCGACCTGATCGTCGCGCGCAAGGACATGCGCTCGACCCTGGCCGGCCTGCTCAAGTACACGGCGCCGGCCGTCTGAGCCCGGCCGCCGCGCCGACTCCGCGCCGCGCAACAAAAACGGCCGCCGGTTGCCCGGCGGCCGTTGTCGTTGGGCGAGACTTACTTCTCGATCTTCAGCAGCTCGACTTCGAACACCAGGGTTTCGCCCGGGCCGATGTCGGCGCCGGCGCCGCGGTCGCCGTAGGCGAGGTCGGAGGGGATGAACAGCTTGTACTTCGAGCCGACGCTCATCAGCTGCAGGGCTTCGGTCCAGCCCTTGATGACTTCCTGGACGCCGAAGGTGATCGGCTCGCCGCGCTCGACGCTGCTGTCGAACACCTTGCCGCTGAGCAGGGTGCCGTGGTAGTGGACGTTGACGCGGTCGGTGGCCACCGGCTTCGGACCGTCGCCCTGCTTGATCACTTCATACTGCAGGCCGCTGGCGGTCGTCTTGACGCCTTCGCGCTTGCCGTTGTCGGCCAGGAACTTGGCGCCGGCCGCCTTGATCTCGCCGGCCTTGGCGGCCTGGGCCTGCTGCATCTCGGCCTGCTTGGCCTGCATGGTCTTCTCGAACGCCTGCATGGCGGTCTCCAGCTCCTCGGGCTTGAACTTGGAGGGCTTGCCTTCGAACTGGTCGCGCACGGCGGCCAGGAAGTTTTCCAGGTCGATCTGGATGCCCTGCTGCTGGAAGTTGTTGGCGATGTTGCGGCCGATCTGGGTGCCGATGAAGTAGCTGACTTTGTCCATGGAGGCGTTGGCGGGGGTGGTGGCGGCTCCGCCGGCCGCTTTCGAAGGTTCGGTTTGGGCGGAAAGGGGTTGGATCACCGCGAGGGCGGCGCCAGCAAAGCAGAGGATGGCTTTCATGAGAGGCGCGAGACTCGGGGCGATGCCGCACGCGGTCAACCGAAGAAAACGGCCCGCCGGGCCGGTGCCGCCGGGTCTAACCAGCGGCCGGTCCGGGGCAACTCCCCCCTTGACCTGCCCCCGCAGTTGCACCACTCTGCGCGCCCTCTAACCAGATCCACATTCCATGCCCGCTAAAATCTACACTGAAAAGGACGCCAGCCTGGCGCCGCTGAAAGGCAAAACCTGCGCCGTGATCGGCTTCGGCTCGCAGGGCCATGCGCACGCCCTGAACCTCAAGGAGAGCGGCGTGAATGTCATCATCGGCCTGTACCCGGGCAGCAAGAGCCGCAAGGTCGCCGAGGAAAAGGGCCTGAAGGTGTATGACACCGCCGAAGCCGTGAAGCTGGCAGACGTCATCTTCGTCGCCGTGCCGGACACCAAGATCCCGGCCTGCTACAACCAGGACATCGCCCCCCACCTGACCAAGGGCAAGACCCTGCTGTTCAGCCACGGCTTCGCCATCCATTACAAGACGATCGTGCCGCCGAAGGACGTCAACGTCATCATGGTCGCGCCGAAGGGCCCGGGCCACATCGTCCGCCGCCAGTACACCGAAGGCAAGGGCGTGCCCGCCCTGATCGCCATCCACCAGGACCCGACCAAGAAGTCCAAGCAGATCGCCCTGGCCTGGGCGCACGGCGTCGGCGGCACCCGCGGCGGCGTCATCCAGACCACCTTCAAGGAAGAGACCGAAACCGACCTGTTCGGCGAGCAGACCGTCCTCTGCGGCGGCACCAGCGCCCTGGTCCAGGCCGGTTTTGAAGTGCTGGTCGAAGCCGGCTACTCCCCGGAAATGGCCTACTTCGAGTGCCTGCACGAGCTCAAGCTCATCGTCGACCTGATGAACGAGTCCGGCATCGCCGGCATGCGCTTCTCCATCTCGGAGACCGCCAAGTGGGGCGACGTCAAGGTCGGTCCGAAGATCATCGACGCCAGCGTCAAGAAGCGCATGAAGGCGGCGCTGAAGGACATCCAGACCGGCAAGTTCGCCAAGGAGTGGGTCAAGGAGTACGAAACCGGCTACAAGACCTACAACAAGCTGCTCAAGGACGGCGAGAAGCACCCGATCGAGAAGACCGGCGCCCGCCTGCGCGCGCTCATGCCCTGGATCAAGAAGCGCGACACCAAGGGCCAGCAGGCCAGCTACGTGTGATCGCGGCCTGACCGGCCCATCCCCTCGAGGCGCGAACCGGCAACGGTTCGCGCCTTTTTTGTGCCCGGGCGGCGGAAACTTTTTAATTCCTACTTTACAAGTGTAGATATTGCAGATAGGAATTGCGGCGCCAGCACGTTTTCCCAACAGACCTCCACCGCCATGAGTTCCCCCTCCCTGCACGAATCCGACGCCGCGGCGTGGATCGAGATCGTCAAACAGAAGGTCGCCGCCATGCGCTTCGGCTCGGTGCAGATCATCGT
>CAYYJK010000229.1:0-2197 GCA_964472185.1 uncultured Prosthecobacter sp. | reverse complement strand
TGGTGCGCACCCGCGCCTACCTGGGCATCCGCGACCTGCTCGATCCGTTCCGCTTTGCCGTCGAGCTGCAGGACTCGCGCAGCTACGGCAGCGAGTTCGACACCGATGGCCGCGACGTCAACGAGTTCGATCTCATCGCCCTGTACGGGGAGTTGCACTTCAAGGAGGCGCTCGGCCGCGACGCCCTGGGCCAGCCGCGGCCGCTGAGCCTGCGCGCCGGGCGGATGAACTTCGAGTTCCTCGACCGCCGCCTGCTCGGCAACAACCAGTGGCGCAACACCGCCAACGCCTTCCAGGGCTTCCGGGCGACGCTCGGCCAGGAGGTCAACGACTGGCAGCTCGACCTGCTGGCGGTGCAGCCGCTGGAGCGAGACAAGTACGGCTGGGATGAAGCCCGGGAACGGCAGTGGGTGTATGGCGCCATCGGCCACTGGCGCGGCTGGTCGGACTTCATCACCCTCGAACCCTACTACCTCGGTCTCAACCAGGCCTCCGCCGACGGCGCCGTCGAGCGCCAGATCCACGCCGCGGCCCTGCGCGGTTACGGCCTCGTCGGCGCCAGCGGTTTCGACTACGATTTCGACGCGGTGTACCAGTTCGGCCGCAGCGGCTCCGAGAAGCACCGCGCCTTCGGCCTGACCGGCGAGCTGGGCTACCGCTTCCGCCACGCCTGGCAGCCGCGCCTGGGCCTGTTCTACGGCTACGCCAGCGGCGACCGCGATCCGAACGACGGCGAGAACCAGCGGTTCGAGCGCTTCTTCGGTTTCAGCCGGCCGTGGTCGGCCAACGACTCCATCGTCTGGGAAAACCTGCACGCGCCGAAGCTGCGCCTGGAGCTGCAGCCGCGGGCCGGCCTGCGCCTGGATGCGGGGTACAGCGCCTACTGGCTGGCCAGCGACACCGACCGCTGGGCCAACGCCGGCCTGCGCGATTCCCGGGGTCGCAGCGGCCGCTTCATCGGCCACGAATTCGACGTCCGCGCCCGTCTCCGCCTGAACCGGCATGTCGAGGCGACGCTCGGCTACGCCCACTTCGCGCCGGGCGGCTTCACCCGCAACGCGGGCAAGCCGCGTGATACCGACTTCGCCTACCTCGAACTCACCTGGAACGCCTTCTGACTCCCCACGCCATGTCCATGTACTACCACGCCAGCATTCTCGACACGATCGGCCGCACCCCGCTGGTCCGGCTCAACCGCATCGCCGCCGGCCTGCCGGCGACGGTGCTGCTCAAGGGCGAATTCAAAAACCCGCTGGGCAGCGTCAAGGACCGCATCGGCCGCGCCATGGTGGAGGCAGCCGAGGCTTCGGGCGCGCTCCGGCCGGGCGCGCCGATCATCGAGCCCACCTCCGGCAACACCGGCATCGCGCTGGCGTTTGTCGCTGCGGCCAAGGGTTACCCGCTCACCCTGACCATGCCCGAGAGCATGAGCCTGGAGCGCCGCACCCTGCTCAGCCTGCTGGGAGCCGAGCTGGTGCTGACGCCGGCCAAGGACGGCATGAAGGGGGCGATCCGCAAGGCCGAGGAGCTGCTGGCGGCGACGCCGGGCGCCTGGATGCCGCAGCAGTTCAACAACCCGGCCAATCCGGAGGTGCACCGGCGCACGACCGGCCAGGAGATCTGGGAGGACACCGAAGGCGGCATCGACATCTTTGTCGCCGCGGTCGGTACCGGCGGCACGATCACCGGCGTCGGCGAGGTGCTCAAGGCGCGCAAGCCTTCGGTGCGCGCGGTGGCCGTCGAGCCGGCGGCTTCGCCGGTGATCACGCAGACGCTCAGCGGCGAGCCGGTGCAGCCGGGGCCGCACAAGATCCAGGGCACCGGCGCCGGCTTCGTGCCGGGCAACCTCAACCTGAAGATCCTCGACGAGGTCATCCGGGTCAGCAATGAGGACGCCATCGCCACCGCCCGCCGGCTGGCGGCGGAGGAGGGGCTGCTGGTGGGCATCTCCACCGGCGCCAACGTCTGGGCGGCGCTGCAGGTCGCGGCGCGGCCGGAAAATGCCGGCAAACTGATCGCCACGGTCGGCTGCAGCACCGGCGAACGCTACCTGTCCACCGCCCTCGCGGAAGAAGCCCGTCAGAAAGTTGGCGCTTGAGAACCATGAAACTCGCCTTTCCCTTGCCCCCCCCTCCCGTTCACGCGGCCCACTGGATGCGCTCCTGCGCGGCCAGCGTGCCCGCCTCCTCGCCGCCAC
>CAYYJK010000228.1:0-6313 GCA_964472185.1 uncultured Prosthecobacter sp. | reverse complement strand
GCCCGTGCAACTGGTGCTGCTCTGCTACGGCCAGCAGGACCGTGCGCCCGCTTCGGCGACCTTCGCCCGGGCGCTGACGGCCGCGCTCGACGCCGTCCGCGAGCTCGGCGCCGAGGCCGTCCTGTGCAGTCCCTGGCTGCCCGCCGCGGAGGCCAGTGAAACGGTCTGGGGCCAGAGCCGGCCGCTGGCCGACGTCCTGCGCGAAACAGCGGAAGCCGAAGGCGTGCTGTTTGCCGATCTGGGCGACCTGACGCGCCTGCTGCCGGTGCCGGAGGCCAACAACCAGGAGCCGGGCCCGGTGTTTGAGCGGCTCGAGCAGGCCTACCGCAGCTTTTTCCATGCGGAGACGGCCGGCGGTTTCACCCCCAAAGCCGGACTGCAGGCCAAACTCGGCGGCGCGATCTACCGGACCCTGCTGGACGGTCCTTCAAGCGCACGCTGGCAACTGGGCGAAGCGACGGCGCAGTGGCAGGCCGACGGCCGCCTGCGCATGACCTGCCCGGTGCAGAATCCCGGCGACCAGCCCCTGCGCCTGACCAGCCTGCCGATGCCGGCCGCCGGCTGGACCCCGCTGGAGGCCACCACGCAGGTGGATCTGGAGCCGGGCGCCCAAAAGGAGATCTCGGTGACCTGGACGCCGCCCAAGGATCTGGCGCCACAGGAGGCCTGGTTCCGCCTGCCCCTGCTGCTGACGGCCGGCGCCGAGGCGCGGCTGGAGTGCCTGCAGGTGCATCCCCGCCCCGTCGCCGTCACCTGGAGTCTCGAAACCCTGTTCAACCAGGAAACGGCCTTCTCCGCCGGCTGCCAGGTCGTCAACACCAGCCCCGCGGCCTGGGAGGGCCAGTGGCAGGCCGAATTCAACGGGGCCAATGCCGAAGGCAAACTCACGCTTGCCGCCGGTGCCGGCGCCGCGCTCGATCTGCGCTTTGAACTGCCGGCCGACGGGCCGCCCGTCCAGGTGCTGCCCCTGCAGCTGACCGTGCGCGGCAGCGGCGGCTTCGAACAGCGCGTGCAGCGCTCGGTGCGCCTGTCCCGCAATCTCGGCCTGGGCCAGACGGTCGCTCTCAGCCCGCGCGCCCCGGCCGCCGGCGAGGTCAAGCTGCAGGCGGCGGCCCGGCGCGGCGCCCTGCTGCTGAGCTGCGACCTTGGCAGCGCCGACCTGCTGCAGGCCGTCGCCAGCGGTGTCGGACCGGCCTGGCAGCTCGAAGTCCATCTCGACGCCCGCAGCTACGGCAAGCGCCTGGAACAGGGCGCCACAGCCGCGCTCCGGGCCACCGGCGCCGCCGTCAGCGGCCCCGGCACCGTCCATGAAGTCGTCCCCTGGGCCTTCGGCAACGGCTATGCCGCCGGCTTCGACGCCAAGGCGTTCCAGGCCGAACTCGCCACCGGTCCGGCCGGCACGCCGCAGATCCGCTTCACCCTGCCGCGCAGCTACCTCTACCTGCACGAATGGGCGCTCGACAACGGCAACAGCCAGCTCGGCCTGCAGGTGCGCCTGACCCTCAACACCGCCCAGGGCCCCGCCACCTGGATGCTGGCGCCGACCGCCAAACCCGCGGCCGACGTCGAGTCGCTGGCCGTGCTCGAACTGACCGAAAAACCGACCCGCCGCGTCACCGTCGACATCCACTGAGCCCCCCGGCGGTTTTCACGCCATATTCGTCATTGCCGACCCGGCTTTCCCCCCTTTACTCGCGCCCCCTCACTCTCCCACTCCCCGTCATGCCCATCGCCCGCGCCCTCCTTTCCGTCTCCGACAAAACCGGCCTGCTCGACTTCGCCAAAGGCCTGGCCGAACTCGGCGTCGAGCTGCTGTCCACCGGCGGCACGGCCAAGTTCCTCAAGGACGGCGGCCTGAAGGTCACGGACGTGTCCGACCACACCGGCTTCCCGGAACTGTTCGACGGCCGCGTCAAGACCCTGCACCCGAAGGTGCACGGCGGCCTGCTGCAGCGCCGCGACAACGACGAGGACAAGCGCGACGCCAAGAAGCACGACATCCCGGTCATCGACCTGGTCGCCATCAACCTCTACCCGTTCGAGCAGACCATCGCCCGCAAGGACGTCACCCTCGAAGAAGCCATCGAGAACATCGACATCGGCGGCCCGTCCATGCTGCGCAGCGCGGCGAAAAACCACCGCTGGGTCACCGTCATCTCCGACCCCGCCGACTATCCGGTGGTCCTCGCCGAGATGAAGGAGCAGCAGGGCGACACCAGCCTGGCCACGCGCGAACGCCTGGCCTGCAAGGTGTTCCAGCGCACCTCCGGCTACGACGCCGCCATCGCCAGCTTCCTCAACAAGGAGCAGGTCACCCAGAAGACCTTCTCGCTCAGCCTGCCGCTGCACAGCGAGTTGCGCTACGGCGACAACCCGCACCAGAAGTCGGCCCTGTACGGCAACTTCAGCGACTACTTCGTCAAGCTGCACGGCAAGGAGCTCAGCTACACCAACATCCTCGACATCCAGGGCGCGGCCGCGCTCGTCCACGAGTTCCGCCGCCCCACCGTCGCCATCCTCAAGCACACCAACCCCTGCGGGATCGGCTGCGCCGACGAGGACCTGCGCGAGGCCTGGGACAAGGCCTTTGAAACCGACAAGCAGGCCCCGTTCGGCGGCGTCATCGTCATCAACCGCAGCATGACGCTCGGCCTGGCGCGCATCATCTCGGAAATCTTCACCGACATCATCATCGCGCCCGACTTCGACGCCGACGCCCGCGCCCTGCTGCAGAAGAAGAAGAACCTGCGCCTGATCCAGATGCTGCCGGACGTGGTCAAGACCTTCAGCGACCCGATCATCCGCAGCGCCCCCGGCGGCGTACTGGTCATGGACAGCGACCCGCGCGCGCTCGGCCTCGACAACCTGGAGAGCAAGGTCAAGACCCAGCGCCCGCCGACCCGCGACGAGATCGAGGCCATGCGCTTCGCCTGGCGCGTCGTCAAGCACGTCAAATCCAACGCCATCGTCTTCGCCAGCCATGACCGCACCCTCGGCATCGGCGCGGGCCAGATGAGCCGCGTTGACTCCTGCCGCATCGCCATCTGGAAGGCCAAGGAAGCCGGCCTGTCCCTCGCCGGCAGCGTCGTCGCCAGCGACGCCATGTTCCCGTTCGCCGACGGCCTGATCGCCTGCTCCGATGCCGGCGCCACCGCGGCCATCCAGCCCGGCGGCAGCGTCCGCGACGAGGAGGTCATCACCGCCGCCGACGAGCGCAAGATGGCGATGGTGTTCACCGGCTACCGCCACTTCCTGCATTGATCGCCATGAGCCTGCTCCTTGGGGTCAACATCGACCACGTCGCCACCCTGCGCCAGGCGCGCTACCGCGGCATGCCGGAGGCCCACAACGTCGAGCCCTCGGTGCTCGACGCCTGCCGCGAGGCCGAGGCCGCCGGCGCCGACTCGATTACCATCCACCTGCGCGCCGACCGCCGGCACATCCAGGACGCCGACGTGTTCCTGCTGCGCCGCGAGATCCGCACCAAGCTCAACCTGGAGATGGGCAACACGCCGGAGATCCTGGCGATCGCCCTGCAGGTGCAGCCGGACTTCGTCTGCCTGGTGCCCGAGCACCGCGAAGAAGTCACCACCGAGGGCGGCTTGGACGTCGCCGGTCATCTGGAGGCGCTGCGCCCCACCGTGGCCCGGTTGGAGGCCGCCGGCACCCGCGTCAGCATGTTCATCGATCCGGATCTCGACCAGGTGCGCGCCTCCAAGGCGGTCGGCGCCAGCATGGTCGAGCTGCACACCGGCACCTTCGCCAACGAACTCGGCGCGCGCCGCCAGGCCGAGGCCGCCCGCCTGCGCGCCGCCGCCGAACTCGGCCACGAACTCGGCCTGCAGGTCAACGCCGGCCACGGGCTGACCGTCCGGAACCTGCCGGACCTGTTCCAGGTGCCGCACCTGCACGAGCTCAACATCGGCCACTCGCTGGTCGCCCGCGCCGTGTTTGTCGGTCTGCGCCAGGCCATCGCCGAGATGCGCGCCGCCATGGCCGGCTACCCCCAGGCATGAGCCCGCTCGGCCTCGGCATCGACCTCGTCGAGGTGGCGCGCATCCGCGACCTCCTGACCCGGCATGGCGACCGCTTCAAGGCCCGCACCTTCACCGCCGGCGAAATCGCCTACTGCGAAGGCTGCGCCGAGCCGGCCATGCACTTTGCCGCCCGCTTCGCGGCCAAGGAGGCGGCCGCCAAGGCGCTCGGCACCGGCCTCTGGGCCGAAGGCGTGGACTGGCGCGACTTCGAGGTCGTGCGCGAGGCCTCGGGCAAACCCGGTCTTGTCCTGCACGGCGCCGCCCGCGACCACGCGCAGCGCCAGGGCGTCACCCGCGCCCTGCTGTCGCTGACCCACACCCGCGAACTGGCGCAGGCCCAAGTGATTTTGGCCTGACCGCGGAGAACCTCAGAAGCTCAGCCCCCACTGCATCGGCGTCGGCGCCCGGTCCTGCTCGCGCGGCGGCACATGCCGGTAGTTCGTCGGCGTCGGCCGCAGATGGGTGTCGCCTTCGAGGATGTAGCCCACCGAACCGGCGGGCTGCACCTGCGAGCAGGCCGCGGAACTGAACAGGGCGGCCGCGAGCAGGAGCGGCCGGCAAAAGATGGCGGGGGGCATGACTCAAGATTATGGTTTCCCGGTCGCCGTCGTCGAGTCTATTTCCACCATGCCCGCGATCCCGCACGTTGCCGTCCTGGTCGACACCTCGCGTTCCTACGGCCGCGACATCGTCCGCGGCATCCGGCGCTACAGCGTGGAGCACGGCCCCTGGTTCCTCTACCTGGAGCCGCGCGACCTGCGCTCGAGCTTCCCCGACTGGCTCAACCGCTGGCCGGGCAGCGGCATCCTGGCGCGCACCGCCGACGCCGCGCTGCTGCGCCGGCTCAAGGCCACGCGCCTGCCCGTCGTCGAGCTGCGCAGCACGGTCCTGAAGCACCCCTTCCCCTTCGTCGGCATGGACAACCGTCTGGTCGGCCTGCGCGTCGCCGAGCATTTTCTCAATCGCGGCTTCCGTCATTTTGCCTGCTGCCAGGACGATTCGGAGAACTTTTTCCTGGAGCGCTGCCGGCACTTCCAGCAGGCGCTGAGCGAGCGCGGCCACAGCTGCGCCGTCTTCAAGACCGGCCCCGCGGGTGCGCCGCCGCCGCGCTGGGACCGCCACCAGCAGGCCCTGGCCGACTGGCTGCACGCGCTGCCGAAACCGGCCGCGGTGTTCGCCTGCCACGACCAGCTCGGCTTCTGGGTGCTCGATGCCGCCCGCCGCGCCGGCCTCGCCGTGCCGGAGGAGGTGGCGGTGGTCGGCGCCGAAAACGACACGATGCTCTGCGAAACCGCCTGGCCGCCGCTGTCGAGCGTGCAGCTGCGCGGCCAGGCGGTCGGTTACGCCGCCGCCCGCCTGCTCGACGACTGGATGCAGGGCCGCCAGACCTCGCCGCCCCGCGAGACCCTGCTGCCGCCCGGCGACATCGTCCTGCGCCAGTCTTCCGACCTGGTGGCCGTCGACGATCCGCAGCTGGCGCAGGCCCTGCGCTTCATCCGCCAGCACGCCAGCGAGGACCTGGACGTGGCGCGGGTGGCGCGCGAGGCCGGTCTGTCGCGCAGTGCCCTGGAGCGGCGCATGAAGGCCCTCATTGGCCGCTCGCCGGGCGAGGAGATCAACCGCCTGCGCTTCGCCCAGGTCGAGCGCCTGCTGGCCGAGACCGACCTGACGCTGGACGCCATCGCCGAGCGCGCCGGCTTCCGCCACCCGCAGTACATGGCCGAAGCCTTCCACAAGCGCACCGGCCTGACGCCGGGCGCCTACCGCCGCCGGCAGCGGCTGTGACGGGGCAAATTCAGCCGGGCCGGCTGGACAGCGGCGGCAAGCCATGACATGGAGGAGGGCTCATGAAGAAACAGACCCTTGTCACCCTCGACCTCGAAGGCGTCCTCGTGCCGGAGATCTGGATCGCGTTCGCCGAGAAGACCGGCATTCCGGAACTGCGCCGCACCACCCGCGACGAACCGGACTACGACGTTCTCATGCGCGGCCGGCTCGACATCCTCGACCGCCACGGCCTGAAGCTCGCGGACATCCAGGAGGTCATCGGCACGCTGGCGCCGCTGGAGGGCGCCAAGGCCTTCCTCGACGAGCTGCGCTCGCTCACCCAGGTTGTCATCCTCAGCGACACCTTCGAAGAATTCGCCCAGCCGCTGATGCGCCAGCTCGGCTGGCCGACCATCCTCTGCCACCACCTGGAGACCGACGCGGCCGGCCGCATCACCGACTACCGCCTGCGCCAGCCCAACCAGAAGCAGCAGGCCGTGGCCGCCTTC
>CAYYJK010000227.1:0-6316 GCA_964472185.1 uncultured Prosthecobacter sp. | reverse complement strand
GGGCACGCCCGGTTGGATTCGAACCAACGACCATCGGATTAGAAATCCGGTGCTCTCATCCACTGAGCTACGGGCGCCTCAGGAGCAGTTACCCTAGCCCCGATTGGCGGGCGGGCAAGGCGGAGCTGCGGCCGTCACCAGGCCGGACGCCGCCGGGCCGGCGGCCGGCGGAACAGGAAGATGAGCGCCGCGCCGGCGACAAAGCCGGCGATGTGAGCCAGGTAGGCCACCCCGCCGCCGCCGGCACGGCCGGCGATCGCCATCTGGCTGAACACCTGCATGCCGATCCAGAGGAAGAGGAACAGGAAGGCGGGCAGGTCCACCACGCGGGTGTACAAGCCCAGCGGGATGAGCGTCCGCACTTGCGCCCGGGGATGCTCGACCAGGTAGGCGCCGAGGACGCCGCTGATGGCGCCGCTGGCCCCCACCAGCGGCACCGCGGACTGCGGATCCTGCCAGACGTGCGCCAGCGTGGCCAGGCCGCCGCAGAGCAGGTAGAACGCCAGGTAGCGGAACCCGCCGCACTCGTTTTCGATGTTGTCGCCGAAGATCCACAGGAACCAGAGGTTGCCCAGCAGGTGCATGAGGCCGCCGTGCATGAACATGCTGGTGAACAGGTCGGGCCAGGCCGCCGCGGGGCCGCCCGCCGCGAGGTCCGCCGGCACCAGGGCGGCCAGCGCCACGCTCTGCTCGAGGCCGACGCGCAGCTGCCAGAAAAAGTACACGGCCAGGTTGGCGGCAATGAGGGCCGCAGTCACCCAGGGGAAGCGGTGCACGGGATTGTGGTCGTACAGCGGGATCATGGCAGTTCAAGGCGCGCTTCGGCTGCCGGTCACCGGAGGCCTGCGCCGCGTTCGCGGTGCAGGCCCAGCATCTGGCGCAGGCCGGCAAGCAGGTCGCCGAGCCTGCCCCAGTAGGGCCGGCGCGGGGTCAGCACGGTGACGTCGTGCGAGCCGAACCGGCGGCGCAGGGAGGCGTTGGGATGGACCAGGATGCGGTTGCCGCAGAACTCCAGCAGCGGCAGGTCGGCGGCGCTGTCGCTGTACGCCCAGCAATGGAAGCGCTGCTCGTCGGTGAGCGCGGCCACGCCGGGCACGCGCTCGCGCATGGCGGCGATTTTGGCCTCGCGCTTGTTGTTCGGGCCGATCAGGGCCGGCCGCAGCGGCACCTCGTTGCCGATCTGGAACCGGGTCGCGACGCAGTGGTCGAAACCGAGCACCTCGGCGATCTCCTCGGCGTAGAAGTCGGGGCTGGCGGTGTTGAGCACGAGCTTCCGGCCCTGGTGCCGGTGGCGCAGGATCTCGGCGCGCAGTTCCGGGTAGACCCAGCTGTCGACGCAGTCCTGGGCGAAATCGCGCGCCAGCCGGCGCAGGTGGGCGCGCTTCATGCCCCAGAGGTAGGACAGGAAGGCGCGCTTGGCGGTCGCCGTGCTCACCAGCCCGAGGCCGCGGCCGAGCGCAAAGGGCAGGAACCAGGCGTGCAGCACGATGCGCCAGGGATGCCGGTGCAGGACGTAGTTGCAGAACAGCGTCTGCGTGTCGAACGGCAGCAGGGTGTGATCGAGATCGAAGAAGGCGAAGCGCATCGGCCGCACCGTCAATGCGGCCCCGGGCGGCGGTCAAGCGCGCAGGCGGCCCTCCGCACGGCTGCGCCGCGCCGCCAGCAGGCCGTGTTTCGGTCCGAACACGAAGGCCAAAACGAACAGGGCAGCCTGGGCGAGGACCATGCAGGGCCCGGTGGCGCCGTTGATGAAAAAGCTGACGTACACGCCCAGGCCGCTGGCCAGCACCGAGGAGCCGACGGCCAGCAGCAGCATGCGGTCGAAACGGTCGGTGAGCAGGCGGGCGGTGCAGCCCGGGGTGACCAGCATGGCGACCACGAGCAGGATGCCGACCGCCTGCAGGGCGGCGACGATGGTGGCGGCGAGCAGGCTCAGCAGCAGGTAGTGCAGCAGGGTGGTGTTCAGGCCGAGCGCGCGGGCGTGGGCGGCGTCGAAGCAGTACAGCAGCAGGTCGCGGCGGCGCAGCAGCAGGACCGTCAGGGTCGCGCCGCCGACGCCGAGCGTCTGCCACAGATCCTCGCGCTCGATGCCGAGGATGTTGCCGAACAGGATGTGGTTGAGATGCGCGTCCGACTCGATGCGCGTGAACATCACCAGGCCGAGGGCGAACAGGCCGGTGAAGACGATGCCCATGACGGTGTCCTCCTTGACCCGCGAGTTGGCCTTGATCCAGCCCGTGGCCACCGCGCAGAACAGGCCGGAGGCGAAGGCGCCGACGGCGAGCGGCCAGCCCAGGGCGTAGGCGCCGACCACGCCGGGCAGGACGGCATGCGAGATGGCGTCGCCCATCAGCGACCAGCCCTTGAGCACCAGGTAGCAGGACAGCACGGCGCAGACGGTGCCGACCAGGGCGCCGACCAGCAGCGCCTCGTTCATGAAACCGTACTGGAAGGGTTCGAGCAGGCTCATGCGCGGGCGGAGGCGGTGCGGCGGCGGGCGGCGAGCAGGCCGTGTTTGGGCGCCAGCACGAGGGCGGCCAGGAACACCAGCGTCTGCAGGACGACGATGCAGCCGCCGGTGGAACCGTTGAGGAAGTAGCTGAGATACGCGCCGGCCAGGCCGCAGCCGGCGCCGCTGGCGGTGGCCAGCGCCAGCATGCGGCCGAAGCGGTCGGTGAGCAGGTAGGCGGTGGCTCCGGGCGTCACCAGCATGGCCACGACCAGGCAGGCGCCGACCGTCTGCAGCGCCGCCACGGCGGTGGCCGAAAGCAGGGCGAGCAGCAGGAAGTGCAGGAAGCCCGTGTTCAGCCCCAGGCTGCGCGCATGGTTCTCGTCGAAGCAGTACAGGAGCAGGTCGCGCCACTTCAGCGCCAGCACCAGCAGCGCCAGGCCCGAAATGACCAGAACCTGCAGGATGTCCGGGTCCGAGATCGCCAGGACGTTGCCAAAGACGATGGTGCGCAGGTTGAGGTGGCTCGGATAGAGCGACAGCAGCAGCAGGCCAAGCGCGAACCAGGTGGTGAAAACCACGCCGATCACGGCATCCTCGCGCAGGCGCGAATGGCGCTTGATCCAGCCCATGCCAAGCGCCGCCAGGATGCCGGCGATGAAAGCGCCGGCCGAGAACGGCAGGCCGGCCAGCCAGGCCAGCGACACGCCGGGCACCACCGCGTGGGAGAGGGCGTCGCCCATCAGCGACCAGCCCTTGAGGGTGATGAAGCAGGACAGGAACGCGCACACCCCGCCGATCAGGCCGCTGACCAGGATGGCCTTCAGCATGTACTCGTAGTGGAAGGGCGTCAGCAGGCCGTCGAACACGCGCAGGGATGGGGGGTGAGGGGGTGTCAGGCAGACCGCTCCGGGCCGTCGGCATCCGCCTCAAGCCGGGCGCGTTCGCGCACCAGCGCCTCGCGGCCCTGGCGGTCGGTGTACTCGAGGTGGCCGTCCTTGCCGAACACCAGCGGCCGTTCGTCGTCGGTCAGCAGTTTGACCGTCCGGCCGTCGTGATCCTGGATGGTGGAATGCTCGAAATGGAACTGGCGCAGCACGCCGCCAAAGGCGCGGGTCAGGTTGGTCTCCGTGAACACCTCCTCGGTCGGCCCGCTGGCGAGCACGGTCCGGTTGATGAGCACGACGCGGTCGCAGAACTCGGGCACGCTGCCGAGGTTGTGGGTGGAGACGAGGATGATGTGTCCCTCCCGGCGCAGGGCGCGCAGCAGCTCGATGATGGCGGCCTCGGTCTGCACGTCGACGCCCGTGAACGGTTCGTCGAGCAGGATGATGCGGCTTTCCTGGGCGAGGGCGCGCGCCAGGAAGACGCGCTTTTTCTGACCGCCGGACAGCTCGCCGATCTGGCGCTCGCGGAAGTCGGCCATGCCGACGCGTTCCAGGCTGGCCTGCACCACCCGCCGGTCCTCCGCGCGCGGCCGGCGCAGGAAGTTCATGTGGCCGTAGCGGCCCATCATGACCACGTCCCAGACGCTCACCGGGAAGCTCCAGTCCACCTCCTCGCTCTGCGGCACGTAGGCGACGATCTTGCGCCGGCGCGAGGCCTCGACGCTCAGCCCGGCGATTTGCACCCGGCCGCGCGCGGGGCGCAGGAAGCCCATGACCGTCTTGAACAGCGTGCTCTTGCCGCTGCCGTTGGCGCCGACCAGGGCGCAGATCGTCCCCGCGTCGAGATGGAAGGACGCCTCCTGCAGCGCCGTGTGGCCGTTGGCGTAGGTGACGGTGACCCCGTCGACGTCGATCGAAAGCGGCGGTTCGGTGGCAGGCATGTCAGGGTTGCGTGAACGCCTCCACGATCACGCGGGCGTTGCCGTGCAGCAACTCCAGATACGTGGGCGCCGGTCCGTCCGGACCGGTCAGCGAGTCGACAAACAGCACCCCGCCGTAGCGCGCGCCGGTCTCCGCCGCCACCTGGCGCATGGGCTTGTCGCTGATCGTGCTCTCCGAAAACACCACCGGGATGCGCTGCGCCCGCACGGTGTCGACGACGCGGCGCACCTGCTGCGGCGTGCCCTCCGCGTCGGCGTTGACCGGCCAGAGGTAAAGTTCGCGCATGCCGTAGTTGCGGGTCAGGTAGGAGAACGCGCCCTCGCTGCTGACCAGCCAGCGCCGCTCCGCCGGGATCGTTTCCAGGGCCCGGCGCACCGGTGCGTCCACGGCCTGCAGCTTGGCCGTGTAGGCGGCGGCGTTGGCGTTGTACACGGCCGCATTCTGCGGATCCAGCCGCACCAGCGCGCGCCGGATGTTCTCGACGTAAATGACGGCGTTGGCGGGGGCCATCCAGGCGTGCGGATTCGGCTTGCCGGTGTAGGGCCCCTCGGCAATGCCCATCGGCTCCACCCCCTCGCTGAGCACCGCCGCGGGCACGTCCCGGAGCTGCTGCAGGAACTTTTCAAACCAGCGCTCCAGCCCAAGGCCGTTCCACAGCACCAGGTCCGCGCGCTGCGCCTTGACCAGGTCGAGCGGTGTGGGTTCGTAGTCGTGGATCTCGGCCCCCGGCTTGGTGATGGACTCGACGACGGCCGCGGATCCCGCGACATTCTGCGCCATGTCCTGCAGGATGGTGAAGGTGGTGACGATGCGCTTCGGGCCGCCGGCAGCGGGAGCGGCGTTGCGCGGACCGCAGGAGGCCAGGCCGCAGACGGCCAGCAGCAGGAACAGGGGGCGGATCATGGCGGAGGACGGCAAGGTTAGAAACGAAAACTGACGCCGGAGAAGACTCCAAAATCCTCGGCAGCGCGATTCATGCCGAGCCGCACGCCGACGTCAAAAACGAGCTGCTCCGTCACCGCCAGGGTGAGACCGGCGTCAAACAGGGCCCGGTAGTCGGCGTCCTGGCCGGCAATGCCGACGAGCTCGGTGTAGCAGCCCAGCCGCTCGGTCAGGGCGAACCCCAGGGTCGCGGAATGCAGCCACTCCAGATCATGGCCGCCGGTCTCGGCGTCGTGGACGAAGTCGACCTCGGCCATCAGGCCGAGGGTGACGCGCTCGGACAGCTCCAGCCCGAAGGGGACGATCAGGCCGCCGGCCCAGGCCTGATCGCTGACGTCGGTGTGCGTTGGCACGGTCAGGTAGGGCATGATCGCGAGCGCCGGCCCCGCGCTGTCGTTGCCGAAGAGGTTGCGCTTCAAGCGCAGGGTGATGTCGCCGAAACCGGTGGTGCGGGTGCTGTCGCCGCGCTCCGAGACGCCGGCGACCGCGTGGCTGTTGAGGATGAGCTGGAGGTCGGTGTGCGCGCCGAGACCGGCCTTCAGGTTGAGCTGCCCGTAAATCCACTGGGTCTGGCGCAGGCCGCTGTCATGATCGCGGCTGTAATCGAAGAGGCTGGCTTCGATCTGGAACATGCCCGCCGGCACCGTGTACGGCGACTCCGTGGTGTCCGGCCGGTCGGTGCTCATCGGCCGCACGGACGGCGCCGGCCGGTCCGGTGCGCCCGCGCGGGCGGCGGGCGGTGTCAGGGCGGCGGCCAGGACGAGGAGGGCGGCGAGGCAGGTTCGGCTCATAAAATTAGTCTCGACTAAGATCACCAGGCCAGGCTACACCGCAAGCCAAAATTTAGTCTTGGCTAAAATTGCTTGCCTGGACTGCCGATTTTCCGATTTCACTCCCCCGCCCCCGCTGCTATCCGTGCGGCGATGCCCGCCAAGCGCAAGGAACCCACCACGCATGTCCACTCCCCGGCCATCGAGGACTACCTGGAGCAGATCCACAACCTGATCGAGGCCAAGGGCTACGCCCGCGTCGTGGACATCGCCGGCAACCTCGGCATCGCCCAGGCCAGCGTCACCAACATGATCCAGAAGCTCGA
>CAYYJK010000226.1:0-6356 GCA_964472185.1 uncultured Prosthecobacter sp. | reverse complement strand
AAGGAGCGGTCGTTTGCGCGCGACCACGGCCATCTGATGCGGCGGGCGTGGCTGACGCTGCGGGCGTCCCGCGCGGAGCAGGCCACCCGCCAGGTGCTCGACCTCATCCGCGACGGCTACCAGCAGCACGGCGAGATGCTCGAATTCATCAACCAGCTGCTCGACCAGGAGCATGCGGGCGGCGCGCGCACGGTGGCCGACGCCTATGCCAAGGCCCAGCCGGAGCCGCGCCCGCGCCTCTGGCTGGCGCAGGCGGCCGAGCGCGCCGACGAACCGGAGCGCGCCGCCGAACTGCTGGAGCGCTTGGTCCGCGACGAGCCCGGCTTCCTGGAGGCGCAGTACTGCCTCGGCGAACTGGCCAACCGTCAGGGCCGGCATGAGCGCGCGCTCGAGCTCGCGGAGCTCGTCGGCAAGCAGCAGCCGGACAATGTCCGGCTGCATCTGATGCGCGGCTGGGCCCACATGGGGCGCAAGTGGTACCGGGATGCCAAGGCCAGCTTCGAGAAGGCGGCCGGTCTGGCGCCCGGCGACGAGGTGGTGCAGGCGGCTCTCCAGGAGGCGGCGGCCGCGCTCGGCCAGGGCAGCAATCGCGAGATCCTGGCGCCGATCGAACCGGTGCCGCTGCCGGAGCGCCTGGCCGACCGGTTGGGCGAGCTGCGGGCGCTGCCGGCGACCTACGGCCAGGGGCACCATGCGGCGATCCTGCTCTGGAGCCGGAGCCTGCACTACACCGCTGCGGCGCCCATGCGCTCGACGACGCGCCGGCTGATCCGCATCCTCAATGACGAGGGCGCGGATGATTTCAGCACGATGGAGCACACCTACGATCCTCTGATCGAGCGTCTGCATGTCAACCGGGTGGAGGTGACCGACGCTGACGGCCGCGTGGTGGCGCGCGCCGGCGCCGGCGACGCCTACGTGCTCGATGCGGAGGACCGGGCCATGGCGACCACGGACCGCACGGTGCACATCCAGGTGCCGGGACTGAAGGCCGGCCACAACCTGTATTGCGAGATCACCGTGGAGCGGCTGGCTCCGGCCAAGGCCTTTCCGTTTTTGCGCCACCTGTTTGCCTCCAGCCTGCCGACCCGTCTGGAGGCGGTGACGCTGGCGGGCGAGATTGGCGGAGTGGCGGAGCAGCTGCACCTCGCCGACCGCGTGCAGGTCACGCGCGGCCCGGACAGTCTCGTCTACGAGGTGGCGGACGCGCCGCTGACGCCGGACGAGCCGTATCAGCAGCCGGCCGAGACCTGGGCGCCGGTGCTGGTGCTGGCAGGCAAGGGGGCTTCCTGGGAGGCGCTCGGGCGCAACTACCTGCGGGACATCGCCGACCGCATGCGGGCCGATCCGGCGCTTGAGGCCCAGGCCAGGGAGCTGACGAAGGGGCTGTCCGGGGTGCGCGAGCAGGCCCGCGCCTTGTCGGCGTTCGTGCAGAGGTCGGTGCGCTACAAGGCCATCGAGTTCGGCGTGCGCGGCCAGATTCCCAACCCGCCGGTGCTGACGCTGCAGCAGCGCTACGGCGACTGCAAGGACCAGGCACTGCTGCTCCAGCAACTGCTGCAGGCGGCCGGCGTGCGCGCGCACCTGGCCCTGGTGAACACGGACTGGGAGATCGATCCGGGGCAGCCCAGCCTGGACGCCTTCAATCACGCGATCGTCCATGTGCCGGACCTGCCCGACACCCGCTTCATCGACACCACCGCCTCGCATCTGGCCGCGGCGGATCACAGTCCCTACGGGCTCTGGGGGCTGTCCGCCCTGGTGCTGGATCCCGAGCGGCCGGTGCTCCGCAAGATTCCCGGTCCGGCTCCGGGCAGCGGCGACGTGGTTTCCAGCCGCCGGCTCAGCCTGCTGCCTCCCGATGGCATCCGCGTGGCCGAGGTGCTGACCCTGCACGGCTACTATGCCAGCGGCATGCGCGGCAGCTTTTCGCGCACGGAGCCCAAGGCCCGCTTCCAGCACGCCCAGGAGCTGCTCGATGAGCTCGGCAACTACCGGCTGGAGGACTTCGAGTTCGAGAACCTGGCGGATCCGAACGCGCCGGCGGTGCTGCGCCTGACCTACACCGTGCCGAATGCCGTGGAGGAACGCGGCGGGGTTTTCAAGCTGCGCCTGCCCTGCGCCTGGGAGACGGATTACCTGCGCCTGCCCTTTCTCAAGGAGCGGGTGACGCCGTTCCGCTGGAACACGCCCTTCTCCCTGCGCAGCGAGGTGGGCTGGGATGCGTCGCTGGCCATCGCGGCCGATTCGCTGAAGGCCTTGCAGCGGCAGCGCGAGTCGCGCTTCGGCCGCTGGGCGATGACGGCCGGATCGGGCCTGCGCTTTGAGTTTGCGGTGCAACCAGGCCGGCATCCGGCGGCCGACTACGCGGAGTTCCACGCGCTGTGGTCCAGTGCCTGCGACCTCTGGCTCAAGGAAGTGACGCTGGCCGCGCCGTGAGGCGTCGGCAGGCTCGGTGGCCCGCTCCCGGTGCGTCCGCCGGCTATTCGACGAAGCGGATCACGTACTCGCCCTTTTTGTGCATGTTCTCATGGTCGCGGGCGCGGATTTCCAGGTAGCCCGGATCGGTCTTGATCCATTCGACTTGGCGCATGAGCTTGTCGCGTTCGGCGACCAGATGGTCGCGGCGGACGCGCATGCTGTCGAGCTGGGCGCGTCTGGCGTTCTGTTCCGCCAGCGGTTTTTTGTACAGGGCCAGCACGACCGGCACCGTCAGCAGAAGCAGGCAGAATTTCCCGAGACGGACCAGAGCCCGCAGCCAGCGTTCCAGCTGCTGCGGTTTCTCGTACTCGAAGTGGAAATCGGAAGGTTCCATGACGGTGCCGGCGTGCGGCGGGGATCAGACTTTCATGCGGCCGCCGAAGATGGCGTGGTCGCCCAGCTCCTGCTCGATGCGCAGCAGCTGGTTGTACTTGGCG
Source organism: uncultured Prosthecobacter sp. (assembly GCA_964472185.1). Lineage (GTDB taxonomy): Bacteria > Verrucomicrobiota > Verrucomicrobiia > Verrucomicrobiales > Verrucomicrobiaceae > Prosthecobacter. The sequence goes on along the minus strand of CAYYJK010000226.1, from coordinate 3,438 downwards.
ATGCGGTCGCTGCGGGACAGGGAGCCGGTCTTGATCTGGCCGCAGTTGGTGGCGACGGCCAGGTCGGCGATGGTGTAGTCCTCGGTTTCACCGGAGCGGTGGCTCATGACCGCGGTGTAGCCGTGGCGGTGGGCGAGATCGACGGCGTCGAGGGTCTCGGTGAGCGAGCCGATCTGGTTGACCTTGACCAGGATGGAGTTGGCCACGCCCTGGTCGATGCCCTTCTGCAGGAACTTGGTGTTGGTGACGAACAGGTCGTCGCCGACCAGCTGGGTGGTGGCGCCAAGCTCCTGGGTGAGGACGCTCCAGCCGGCCCAGTCGTTTTCGGCGCAGCCGTCCTCGATCGAGATGATCGGGAACTTCTTCTTCAGCTCGGCGTAGTAGGCGACCAGTTCGGCGGCGGTGCGCTCGGACTTGTCGCTCTTCTTGAAGACGTACTTGTTCTTCTCCTTGTCGAAGAACTCGGAGGAGGCGACGTCGAGGGCGATGAAGATGTCCTCGCCAAGCTTGTAGCCGGCCTTGTCGACGGCCTGGGCGATGATTTCGAGCGCGTGGTCGGCGCTCTTCAGGGTGGGGGCGAAGCCGCCTTCGTCACCGACGGCGGTGCTGAGACCCAGGTCGTGCAGGATCTTCTTGAGCGCGTGGAAGACTTCGGCGCCGTAGCGCAGGGACTCGGAGAAGCTCGGCGCGCCCTTCGGCATGATCATGAATTCCTGGAAGTCGATCGGCGCGTCGCTGTGCGCGCCGCCGTTGATGATGTTCATCATCGGCACGGGCAGGACCTTGGCGTTCGGGCCGCCGACGTACTTGTAGAGCGGCTGGCCGATGGCGGTGGCGGCGGCCTTGGCGATGGCCAGGGAGACGCCGAGGATGGCGTTGGCGCCGAGCTTGGACTTGGTCGGCGTGCCGTCGAGCTCCAGCATCGCCTGGTCGAGGATGACCTGCTCTGCGGCGCTGGTGCCGATGATGCAGTCGGCGATCTCGTTGTTCACGGCGTCGACCGCCTTGAGCACGCCCTTGCCAAGGTAGCGCTTCTTGTCGCCGTCGCGCAGTTCCAGGGCTTCGTGTTCGCCGGTGCTGGCGCCGCTGGGCACGGCGGCGCGGCCGATGGCGCCGCCTTCAAGCATGACATCAACTTCGACGGTGGGGTTGCCGCGCGAATCGAGGATTTCGCGCCCGGTGACTGCTACAATGGTGAGATCGTCCATGAGGTGGATTGGTTAACTATGCTTAACTGACGGGTTTTTGGCAAGCGGCCATCCGGGGATGGCACCCTTGCCGGGCTTCGATAGCAGGAAACGCCCCTGACTCAACCGGAGAGTGCGCCGGCGGCGGGGGATCCCGCAGGCCCCCGTCCGGGCCGGGGCGGTCAGTAGCGCAGCAGTTCGCGCAGCGCGGCGCTGATGCTGTTGGTCGTCGGCCGGTGGGACTTCCACAGATTCGGATGGTAGGGAATCGGGGTGTCCTTGGAGTTCAGCCGCATGGGCGGCGCGTCGAGCATGTGGAAAGCCTCGCTGCTGACGCGGGCGATCACCTCGGCGGTGACGCCGCCCCAGGGGAAGGTTTCGCCGACGACGAGCAGGCGGCCGGTGCGGGAGACCGAGGCGAGGATGGTGTCGGTGTCCATGGGCTTGACGCTGCGCAGGTCGACGACTTCGACCTGGTAGCCGTCCAGCTGCAGCTCTTCGGCTGAGCGCAGGGCCTCATGCAGCATGGCGCTGTAGGTGACCACGGTGGCGTCGCGGCCCGGCCGGGCGATGCGGGCTTTGCCGATGGGCAGGGATTCGCCGAAGTCCTCCGCCTTCAGGTGGTAGTAGAGGAACTTGTGTTCACAGAAGATGACCGGGTCGTCGAGGCGGACGCTGTCGAGCAGCATCCAGTAGGCGTCTTCGACGGTGGCAGGGGTCAGGATCACCAGCCCGGGGTAGTGGGCGTAGATGCTTTCCATGCTCTGGCTGTGGAAGGGGCCGCTGCCGGCGGTGCCGCCCGAGGGCAGGCGGATGGTGATCGGGCAGGGGGTGTTGGTGCGCCAGTACAGGGTGGCGGCCTGGTTGACGATCTGGTTGAAGCCGACCGAGGAGAAATCGGCGAACTGCATCTCCAGAATCGGCCGGCTGCCCTCGATGGCGGCGCCGATGGCCATGCCGACCATGGCGTCCTCGCTGATCGGGGCGTCGAAAACGCGGCCGGGGAACTCGCGGCTCAGGTTCTTGGTCGCCTTGAAGGCGCCGCCAAAGGTGCTGATGTCCTGGCCGTAGAGGAAGACGTCTGGGTTGGAGCGAAGCGCCTCGTACTGGGCCTCGCGAATGGCTTCGAGGTAGGTGATGCTCATCCGTGCTGTCCTTCCACTAGGGCGCTGGTGGACAGGGCCTGCCAGTTTTCCCGGTAGGGATCGGGTGCGGGTTCCTTGCTGGCCTGGGTCTGGGCGGCGTCCACCTCGCGGCGGGCCTCATCCTCCCAGCTGCGCAGGACGGCCTCGTCCAGCCAGCCGGCGGTCAGCGCCTGCTGGCGCGCCACGTCCAGGCAGTCGCGCGCTTCGTGCTTGTGGCGGGCGCTGTCGGGAATGTAGGAGGCGTCATCGTGCTCGCCATGGCCGCCCAGGCGGAGCAGGCGGCCGACCACCAGCTGCGGTCCGTGGCCGGCGCGGGCGCGGGCAAAGGCGGTGCGGAAGGTGGCCAGGCTGGCGGCCAGGTCGGTGCCGTCGATGCTGTAGCCGTCGATGCCGTAGCCGCGGGCGCGGTCGGCCAGATTCTCGCAGGCGAACTGCCGGGCGGTGGGCGTCGAGTAGGCGAACTGGTTGTTGGCGACGCTGATCACCAGCGGCAGTTTTTCCACCGCCGCCAGGTTCAGGCCCTCGTGGAAGGCGCCGGTCGAGGTGCCGCCGTCGCCGATGCTGGTGGCGCCGACGCTGTCGCCGAGGGTGCCCTTCAGCCGGCGGGCAAACAGGGCGCCGGCGACCACCGAAATGAGGCTGCCGAGGTGCGAAATCATCGCCATGTAGCCCTCCTGCGGGCGGCCGCGGTGGATGTTGCCGTCGCGGCCGCGCATCGGGCCGGTGACTGCCCCCAGGTAGGTGCGCATGGCGTCCAGCATGGGTTCGCCGTAGGCGATGCGGCCGGCCTGGTCGCGGATCAGCGGGCCGTAGACGTCCTGGCCCTTGCGCAGATGGATGCCGGCGGCGGCGCTGAAGGCCTCCTGGCCGCGGCCGAGGTAGACGCCGCCGACGATGCGGCCGCCGGCCCGGTACAGGCTGCCCAGGCGCTCCTCGAGCACGCGCGAGCGGATCATGCAGCGAAGGGCGCGCAGAAAGTCGTCACGCAGGTCCGCAGCAGCGGTCACATCGGAACTGGAAAGCGAAGAGGCTTCGGGCACGGAGGGTGAAAACGGGACCGGTTGCGGAAAATCAGGGAAAGATGGTCGGCAAAGCGGGCGAACCCG
>CAYYJK010000225.1:1247-6391 GCA_964472185.1 uncultured Prosthecobacter sp. | reverse complement strand
CGGCTCGACCTCGCCCGCTGGCTGGTGCGGCGCGACAATCCGCTGACCGCGCGGGTGATCATGAACCGCATCTGGCAGCAGTACTTCGGCCGCGGGCTGGTCGAGACCGAGAACGATTTCGGCACCATGGGCAGCGCGCCGACGCATCCGGACCTGCTCGACTGGCTGGCGGTGGAGTTCATGGACAGCGGCTGGAGCCTCAAGCACATGCACCGGCTGATCGTCTCGTCCGCGGCCTACCGACGCAGTTCCGGCGCGGCGGCGGCTGGCGGCCGGCGATCACCCGCGGAAGTGGATCCCGACAACCGCCTGCTCTGGCGGCAGAACCGCCTGCGCCTGGACGCCGAGATCATTCGCGACGTCGGCCTGGCGGCGAGCGGCCTGCTGGTGCCCAAACTCGGCGGTCCGCCGGTGTATCCGCCGATTCCGGAGGGGGTGATGGCGCTCGGCCAGGTGAAGCGCAGTTGGCCGCTCAGCCGCGGCGCCGACCGCTACCGGCGTGGCTTGTACACCTTCGTCTTCCGCGCCACGCCGCCACCGGGGCTGAGCGTGTTTGATGCGCCCGACGGCTTCAGCACCTGCACGCGCCGCCTGCGCAGCAACACGCCGCTGCAGGCGCTGACCATGCTCAACGACGCCGCCCATGTCGAGTTCGCCCGGGCGCTGGAGCAGGTGGTGCGGCGGGAGGGCGTCGAACAGGCCTTTGTGCGCTGCACGGCCCGCCGGCCGACGGCGGCTGAAGCGGCGGCGCTGGCGGGGCTGACGCCTCTGGAACAGGCGCGAGTGCTGCTCAATCTCGACGAGACGATCACCCGGGAGTAGTCGCCGCGGCGGGCGGGGCGGCCCTGCGTCAGACCCGGTCCGGCACGGCAAAGCCCGCGCGGTACTCGCGCCTGAGCAGCGCCAGGGCCTCCGGGGTGGCGCTGGCGCCGGTGAAGGTTTCCCGGTCCGCGTCGATTTCCAGCATGGGGCCGATCCGGAGGTCGCCGGACCCGAGCGTGACTTCATTGGCGGCCAGGTGGGCGGGCAGGTCGGCGATGACTTCCTGCCAGGGCTGGAAGTCCTGCAGGCGCACCTTGGCCTGCTCGAGGTCGGCGCCCTGGCCGAGCCGCCAGGAGATGTTGCCCAGGTGGCACCAGGCGCTGGAATAGTGGATCTGCTCGATCTCGGCCTTGAGGTCGGCGGTTCGACGCGAGCGCACCGCGGCGATGAAGTTGGCCGCATGGGTGGCACCGCCGTCGCCCTTGAATTTCCGGACCACCTTGCCGGACGGATCGTGGGCCGAGCCGCCGCCCCGGCCGCCGGCGTAGTAGCCGCCTTCGCACTCGATGATCAGGAAGGCGCTGGTGCGCCGCCGGCGGTAGATGTCCGGGGCTTTCATGCCCTTCTGACGGGGCAGGTTGTGGACGTCCATGATCACCGGCACCTCGCCGGTGTCGATGTAGAGGAAATGCGTGTTGGGCGTTTCGCCGGCGTCGTTCCAGCCGAAGCGGCCGCCGCCCGCCAGCACGCGCCGGGGCAGGCGGATGCGGTCGCGGAACACGACGTTGCGGAGGTCGTCGAGGATGTGCGGCCCCCAGTTGCCGAGTTCGCCGTTGCCGGTGTTCCAGTCCCAGTGCCAGTCGTAGTGGAATTGGTCGCGGTGGATCGGTCTGTCCTGGGCGGGCCCGAGCCAGAGGTTGTAGTCGACCGTGGCGGGTGGCGGCAGCGGCGACGGCCGGCGGCCAATGCCGGAGCGCATGCCGTAGTGGTTGCAGCGCACGTACTTCATCCTGCCGAGCGCCCCGGAATCCAGATAGGCCTTCAGCTCGTCGTGGAACGGGTCGCTGCGCTGCTGGGTGCCGCCTTGGACGATGCGGTTGTATTTGCGGGCGGCCGCGACCAGCTGGCGGCCCTCCCAGACGTTGTGCGACACCGGCTTCTCGACGTAGACGTCCTTGCCGGCCTGGCAGGCCCAGATCGAGGCCAGAACGTGCCAGTGATTGCCGGTCGAGACGATCACGGCGTCGATGGCCGGATCGTCCATCACTCGGCGCAGGTCCTGCGTGGTGCGCGCCTGCGGGAAGAGCTTGCGCGCCCGATCGAGGGCTTCGGTGTCGGGATCGCAGAGGCAGGCAATCTCCACGCCCGGCACCTTGGCGAAGCGGCCGGCGTTGCCGGTGCCCTGGCCGCCGAGGCCGATGGCGGCGACGCGCACGCGGTCGTTGGCGCCAAGCACGCGCGCGCTGGACAATGCGCTGGCGGCGATGGCGGTCTGCTGCAGGAAACGGCGGCGGGTGGAGGCGGTCATGCGCCTGTTTTAAGGAAAGCGCGGCAAGCCGGCAAGCGCAAAGCCCGGGCGGTTACGGCGCAAAAAAGCCCGCCCGGATCGCTCCGGGCGGGCCTGTCGGAAGGGCGGTTGCCTTACTGGCGCTTCACCTTGAAGCTGCGGAAGGCGACCGGGTCGCTGTGGCCGGCAAAGCCGATGAAGCCCTTGCGGACGTCCAGGCCCTTCGGCGGATTCTTGATCTGGCTGCGGTCGATCTCGTCGAGGTTCACATCGAGGATCTTTGTGCCGTTGAGGGTCACCTTGATCTTCTGGCCCTGGACCTCGATCTCCTGGAAGTTCCACTCGCCGACCGGGCGCAGGTAGCCGTGTTTGGCGCCGACGCAGTGGTAGACGGAGGCGTGGTACTGGTAGGGCTGCAGACCGGGCTTGCCGGCAGCGGCCTGCTTGGCGTTGTAGCCGTCGCTGTCGATCACCTGCAGCTCCAGGCCGTCCTTGGCCGAATGGCCGCCGAGCGGCGTGCGCAGGGCGATGCCGTTGTTGCCGGCCGGCGGCAGCTTGAACTCGACGCGGATGATGCCGTTTTCAAACTCCTCCTTGGTCAGCAGGTCGCCACCCTTGCCCTGTTTGCAAACGATGGCGCCGTCCTTGATCTCGTAGTTGTCCACCGCGCCCTGCCAGTTGCTCAGGTCCTTGCCGTTGATCTGCTCGACGAAGCCGTCGGCGTCGCGGCTGGCGAGGGTCTTGTTGGCCTCTTCGGCGCCGATCTCGCGAATGAAGACGTTGCGCCAGCGGATCTCGCTGCCGTGGGTCTGCAGCTGGATCGGGCCTTTGGCGAAGGCCGGGTCGCGCATGAAGCCGGCCGGCGGCTTCGGCGCGGCTTCGCCCGCCTTGGGCTTGCCGTAGGCCAGGTAGCCGGCCTTCTTGTTGGCGAAGAAGTTCTCCAGCACGGCGTTGTCGACGACGGTCTCGCCGTTGAACACCACCGTGACGCGTTCGCCGATCATGGTGATCTTGAAGCTGTTCCATTCGCCGAACGGCTTGTCCATCTTCTTGGACGGATCCTTGCCGGCCGAGCCCTTGCTGTTGTTCCAGAGACCGCCGGAGCCCTTGTCCTGGCCGAGGCCGCGCGGATCGCCCTTGGTGGCGTCCCAGATCTGCACCTGCGGGATGCCGCGCAGGTAGATGCCGCTGTCGCCGTCGGGCAGCGCCTTGTATTCGACCCAGAACTCGAAATCGCCGTAGTCCTTGTCGGTGGTCAGGTACAGGCCCTTGCCGTCGTTGACCAGTTCGCCGTTCTCCACCTTCCAGTGGGCGTTGACGTGGTCGTCGGTCGGCTTGCCGTTCTTGTCGACGGCGCCGCCTTCGATGGACTTCTTCTTGTAGTCGGCCTGCTGCTCGGGCGTCATCGCCCACAGTTCGCTCGGGTCGCGGGTGCCCCAGCCGTACCAGCCGGAGAGATCCTTGCCGTTGAACAGGGCCTGGAAGCCGGCCGGCGGGACGTTGTTTTCGGCGAGCGCGCCCGACAGGCAGGCGAGGGCCACAAGAGGACTGAGAAAGGATGCTTTCATGGGTGGAGAAGTGGAGTCGAGGTCCGGGCCGGGGTTCTTTCAGTCCGTGTGCGTTCCAGCGCACCGCATTTTGATACTTTCGGGACGGATTGCGGGGTTGCCAGGCGTATTGGAACACACGATTTGTCCCCCATGCGCGCGCTGCTCTGCCTCGTCCTGACCGCCGGCCCGGTGCTGGCGGCAGCCCCCCCGAAGTCGGTCGAGACCATCGCCGCCGAGGTCAAGCCGGGCGTGGTCAAGGTCATGCAGGTCGGCCGGGACGGCCTCGACGGCCTGGGGGCCGGTTTTGTGGTCAGCGCGGACGGCCTGATCGCCACGAACCTGCACGTCATCGGCGAGGCGCGCCGGCTGGAGGTGGAGACGGCCGACGGCCTCAAGCACGAGGTGGTCGAGGTGACCGCCACCGATTCGCACTGGGATCTGGCGCTGCTGCGCGTCGCCAGCCGCACGCTGAAGCCGCTGCCCCTCGGCGACAGCGAATCGATCAAGCAGGGGCAGCCGATCGTGGCCATGGGCAACCCCGAGGGGCTGGCCTTCAGCGTCGTCGACGGTGTGGTCTCGGCCTACCCGGACCTGGTCAACGACATCCCGATGATCCGCCTGGCGCTGCCGATCGAGAAGGGCAACAGCGGCGGCCCCCTGCTCGACCGCCAGGGGCGCGTGCTGGGCATCCTGACGCTGAAGTCGGCACGCACGGAAAACCTCGGTTTCGCCATGCCGGTCAACGAACTGAAGCGCCTGATTGCCGAGCCGAATCCGGTGCCCATGGAGCGCTGGCTGACCATCGGCGTGCTCAATCCGAAACTCTGGAAACCCCTGCTCGGCGCGCGCTGGACGCAGCATGCCGGCGTCATCCAGGCGGCCACCCCGGGCAGCGGCTTCGGCGGCCGTTCGCTCTGCCTCTGGCAGCCGGCCTTGCCGCAGGACACCGTCGAGGTGGCGGTCAATGTGCGCCTGCAGGACGAGTCGGGGGCGGCAGGCCTGGTGTTCTGCGCCGACGGCGGCGACCGTCACTACGGTTTTTACCCCTCGGCGGGCAAGCTGCGGCTGACCCGCTTCGAGGGGCCGGACGTCTATTCCTGGACGATCCTGGCCGACGTGCCGACCGAGGCCTACCGGCCGGGCGAGTGGAACCATCTGCGCGTGCGCGTCGAGGCCGACCGGCTGCGCTGCTGGGTCAACGGCCAGAGGGTGCTGGAGCATGAGGACAGCTTCCTGCGCGGCGGGCAGGCCGGGCTGTGCAAATTCCGCAACACGGTCGCCGAATTCCGCGGCTTCCGGGTCGGCGCCGATCTGGCGGAAAAGCC
>CAYYJK010000225.1:0-1147 GCA_964472185.1 uncultured Prosthecobacter sp. | reverse complement strand
CCGGAGGAGAAGATCAACCTCATGCGCGCGGCGCTGCTGCTGGCGCGCCACGACAACGCCGAGATCGACGTCAGTCAGTACCTGCAGCAGTTCGAGCGCCTGGCGGACGATTTGAAGGACGATCCGGCGATCCGCCAGGGCGGTCAGCCGGCCCTTCAGCGTCTCAACCGCTACCTGTTCGAGGAAGGCGGCTTCCATGGCAGCCGGCACGACTATGCCAGCAAGTCGAACAGCTACATGAACGAGCTGCTCGACGACCGCGAGGGCCTGCCGATCACCCTGTCGGTGCTGTACATCGAGCTGGCGGCGCGGCTCGGCATCCGGGGCGTGTACGGCGTGCCGCTGCCCGGCCGGTTCATGGTCGGGTTCCAGCCGGAACCGGAGGCGCAAGTGAGCCTGATCGACGTCTTCGAACGCGGCCGTTCGCTCAGCCTCGAGGCGGCCGCCCTCGAGCTGGCCGATGGCGCCGAGCTGCCGCCGGGCAGCCTGGAGCCGGCGCGCAAGCGCGACATCCTGCTGCGCATGCTGCGCAATCTGCTGAATGGCACGCTCGACGAGGAAACCGGGGTCAAGGAGGCGCTGCCCTACCTCAACCTGCTCCTGGCCGTCGATCCCGCATCCGCGGTCGAACGCATCACCCGGGCCCGCATGAACGAGCGCCTCGGCCGGCGCGACGAGGCCGTACAGGACGTTCTCTGGCTGACCGAAAACTTTCCCGAGGACGGTCCCGAGGAGCTGCGTCAGCAGCTGGACGGCTGGCTCAAATCCCTGCGCTGAGCGCACGCGCGGCGCTCTCGCCCCTTGACGCCCGGCGGCTGCTTGGCACGTAACCATTCCCCCATGAAGATCTTCCGCCACACCGATGCCGCCTGGGCCGATGCCGTCGCCGCCATGAACCGCCGCGCCGAGGCCAGCGACGCCGTGCGTGAGGTGGTCGCCGGGGTCATCCGTGAGGTGCGCACCCGCGGGGATGCGGCCCTGCTCGATCTGACCGAGCGGTTTGACGGCGCTCGCCTCACCGCCGCGACCCTGCGTCTTCCGGAAGCCGAGCTGCAGGCCGCTTGGGACGGCGCTTCGGCGGAGCTGCGCGCCGGCCTGCAGGCCTCGCACCGCAACGTCTTTGAATTCGCCCGCAAGAGCCTGCGCC
>CAYYJK010000224.1:0-6391 GCA_964472185.1 uncultured Prosthecobacter sp. | reverse complement strand
GACGGCATCAACGGCCGCGAGCTGTGGATCACCAACGGCACCAGCCTCGGCACCTCGCTGGTCAAGGACATTGCGGCGGGCAATGCCAGTTCCTCGCCCGAATCGCTGACCTTCTCGGGCGGCAAGATGTTCTTCAGCGCCGACCCCGACGGCTCCAACCGCGAGCTCTGGATGTCGAACGGCAGCGAGGCCGGCACGGCCGTGGTGACGACCCAGACCGGCCCGAATCCGGAAGATGTGGCGGAGATCCACCCCGGCGGCGCCAGCCTGCCGACGGAGCTGACCGATCTCAACGGCGTCCTGTACTTCTCCGCGACCAACAGCACCAGCGGCCGCGAGCCCTGGCGCACCGACGGCACGCCGGCGGGCACCTGGATGATCAAGGCCAGTCCGAGCGCGGAAATCGCGCCCGGCGGCAGCCCCTCCAATCCGGACCAGTTCCTCAGCTACCGCGAGGACGTGCTCTTTGTCGCCAACACCGCCACCGGCCGGAACATCGTCAAGGTCACGCCGACGGGCGTCGATCCGATCAGCTATCCGCCGGGAGTCAGCGGCAGCACCGCTCCGCGGGGGCTGGTCGTGCTTGGCACGGGCAGCGACGCCCGCGTCTACTTTGCGGCGACGGTGACCAGCGGCATCGGCGGCGGTCGCGAGCTGTGGAAGACCGACGGCCTGACGGCCGAACGGGTCAAGGACATCAACGCCGGCGGCGACGCCTTCAGCCGCGACCTGGACACGCCCAACGACCTGGTCGTGGTGGGCAACACCTTCTACTTCGCCGCCACCAACGGCACCCAGGGCGTGGAGCTTTGGAAGAGCCGAGGCACCGACGCCACCACCCTGCTCGTCAAGGACATCGCCGTGGGCACCGCCGGCTCCTCGCCGGAGAATCTCACCGAGGCCGGCGGCAAGCTGTTCTTCACCGCCGACAACGGCAGCAACGGCCGCGAGCTTTGGGTGAGCAACGGCAGTTCGGGCGGCACCTTCCTGGTCAAGGACATCGTGGCGGGCAGCGGCAGCCCTGGCATCCGCGATCTGCGCAACATCGGCGGCGTGCTTTGCTTCTCCGCGGATGACGGCGTCAACGGCCGCGAGCTGTGGATCTCGGACGGCACCGCCGCCGGCACGGTCATCATCAACGATCTGACCGGCCTGCAGGCCGGCTCGAACGCCGCCAACTTCACGCCCTTCCAGGGCCAGCTGCTGTACACCGCCGCCGACGCCACCTACGGCGACGAACTGCGCCTGGCCTTCATCGGCGCCGACATCCAGGTCGAACAGCCCGAGGGCGTGGAGCTGGCCAGCGGTCTGGGCGAGCCGGGGGTGGATTTCGCCACTCTCGATTTTGGCCAGTCGTCCACCCTGGTGTTCACGGTCCGCAACAACGGCTCGGGCGCCCTGACCGGCGTGAAGCCGGTCATCAGCGGCATCAATGCCGCGGAATTCACCCTGGTCACGCCCAAGGCCGCCACCACGGTCGGCGGCGGCGGCACCACCACCTTCGGGATCAAGTTCGCGCCCAAGGAAGGCGGCGTGCGCCAGGCGCTGCTGTCGATCGCCAGCAACGACGGCGACACGAACCCCTACCTCATCAACCTGAAGGGCACCGGCGTCAAAGATCCGACCATTACCGAGCATCCGGACTCGCTGATGCTCCACGTTGGCGAGCAGGCCTTCTTCAGCGCCACGGCGGAAAGCGCCAGCCTGTCGCCGCTGACCCTGCAGTGGAAAAAGGGCTCGTCCAACCTCGCCGGCAAGACCGACGACACCCTGACGATTCCTGCCGTCACCCTCAAGGACGCCGGGCCCTACAGCCTGTTCGCCAAGGGGCCGACGCTCTCCGCCCTGAGCAACCCGGCCCAGCTCGGCGTGGTGCAGGAGTATGCTCCGCCCCTGGCCCTCGCGGTGGCCGCCGGCAAGAAAGCGGTGCTCAAGGTCAGCGCCGCCGGTACCGGGCTGAGCTTCCTGTGGAAGCGCAACGGCGCGCCCCTCGCGGGTGACACCCGCGTGGTGGGCGTGAACGCCGGTACGCTCAGCATCAACCTGCTGACCACGGCGGACACCGGCCTGTACACCTGCGAAGTCACCGGCCCGGGCGGCATGCGGGTCGGCGGCAACACCCAGCTCAATGTCTTTGATGCGAAACCCGACGTGCTGGATCCGCAGGAACTGCCGGACGGCATCGTCAGCGGTCCCTACGCGCACCAGATCAAGGTCGACCCGACCACCAATCTGGCGCCGTCCGCCTACTCGGCCAAGGGCCTGCCCAAGGGCCTGAGCGTGAACAAGACCACCGGTCTCATCAGCGGCAAGCCTCTGGTGGCCGGCGACTTCCTGGTGACGGTCACGGCCGCCAACAGCTTCGGCAGTGATGTGTCGCTGGCGGAGACGATCACCATTGCGCCCTTCCCGACCAACCTGGCCGGCAGCTACAGCGGCGTCGTGGCGCGCAACGAGGACGTCAACGGCGATCTCGGCGGCCGTCTCGACCTGGTGGTCGGCCAGACCGGCGCCTTCTCCGGCAGCCTGACCCTGGGTGCCGCCCGCCTGCCGCTCAAAGGCTCGCTGGACGTCGACGTCGACGGGATCGTTCATCCGTCGGCGACGCTGACGCTCAAGCGTTCCGGCCGCCCGGCGCCGCCCGACGTCGTGCTCGAGTTCAACATCGACATCCTCGGCGGCGTGCTGGCCGACAGCGAGGCGCGCGTCGGTGCCGAGGTCGCCGCGATCCAGGGCTGGCGCCGCCTCACCGCGCCGGAAGCGCTGCCCTTCGCAGGCTACTACACCTTCGGCATGGAGCTGGGTGACCCGGGCATGGTCGGGCAGCAAACCATCGTTCCCCAGGGCTGGAGCTACGGCATCTTCACCGTCAAGAACGGCGCGCTGAAGATCGCCGGCCTCACCGCCGACGGCGAGAAGATCACGATGGCCTCGGCGGTCGGCACCGGCGGTCATGTGCCGTTCTTCCAGACCGTGTACACGCCGGTGCGCGGCTCCCTGCGCGGTTTCCTGCAGATCGATCCGGTCGATGACAACAACGCCACCGACAACACCCTCACCGGCGACGTCGACTGGCTGCGCCCGGCGGTGACTTCGCCGAAGACCCGGGCCTATCAGAACGGCTTCGGCTTGGGCGGCAATCCGGTGCCGCTGGAGGCGGTTGGCTCGATCCACGTGCCGCCGCCGGCGGATCACCTGATCCTCGGCCTGCCGACGCCGCCGGCCGCCGAAAACGTCCAGCTCAACTTCACGTTCGGCGGCCTTGACGACGCAGCCTACGATCCGGACGTCGTCTTCGGCATCGCTGCCGGCAACAAGGTGGTCCCCGCCAATCCGCCGAATGACGCGGGCACCAAGGTCAACTCGCTGGTGGCGGCGAAAGGCACCTTCAACGGCGGCTTCCTGCTCGTCGATGCGGATCTGCGCCCGGGCTTCACCAAACCGCTGACCCGTCCGGTCAAGTTCCAGGGCGTGCTCATCCGCGATGGCGCCGACTACCTGGGCGCCGGCTTCTTCACGCTGCCGGAACGGCCGGAAGGCTCGCAGACCCCGGGCAACACGGCCATCCTCGGCGGCAAGGTCGAGCTGCTCGAGAACGAAAACTGAGCCCCGGCGGGGGAGGCGGCTCCGGCCGCTTCCCCCCCGGCCCGGCTCAGCCGAGCACCTTGCGGCGCACGATCTCGGTGACCATCTTCGGGTTGGCCTTGCCCTGGCTCGCTTTCATGGCCTGACCGGTGAACCAGTTCATCGCCTTGTCGTTGCCGCCCTTGACCTCGGCGACCTTGTCGGGGTTGGCGGCCAGGATCTGCTCGACGATCGCTTCCAGGGCGCCGGTGTCGCTGACCTGCTCGAAGCCCTTGGCCTGGATGATGGGACCGGCTTCGCCGCCGGTGGCGAACATCTCGGCGAAGACTTCCTTCGCCTGGTTGTTGCTGATCTTGCCCGCCTCGACCACGGCGACCAGGGCATTGAGCGCGGCCGGCCCGACCGGACAGCCGGCCAGGCCGTCCTCGCGGTCCTTGAGCAGGCCCAGCAGGTCGTTGATCACCCAGTTGGCGATCTTCTTGGCGGGCACCTGCGGGCCGGCGGCGACGGCCGCCTCGAAGTAGTCCGCAAGCGCCTTGTCGCTGGCCAGCACGTCGGCATCGTAGGCGCTGCAGCCGAAGTCCCGCTCGAAGCGCGCGCGCTTGTCGTGGGGCAGCTCGGGCACCTGCGGGCGCATGCGTTCGACCAGCGGGCCGGTGCGCAGGGGAATCAGGTCCGGGTCGGGGAAGTAGCGGTAGTCGTGCGCGTCCTCCTTGGTGCGCATGAGGGTCGTTTCGCCGCGGTCGTCGTCCCAGCGGCGCGTGCTCTGCACGAGCTTCTCGCCGCGCTGCAGGCAGTTGATCTGGCGTTCGGTCTCGAACTTGATGGCACGGCGCACGGCGCTGATCGAGTTGAGGTTCTTCAGCTCGATCTTCGCTCCCAGCTCGGTCTGGCCCTCGGGACGCACGGAAATGTTGACGTCGCAGCGCAGGTTGCCCTTCTCCAGGTCGGCGTCGCTGACGCCGCCGTAGATGAGGATCTGGCGCAGGCTGTTGAGGTAGGCCACCGCCTCCTCGGCGCTGTCGAGGTCGGGTTCGCTGACGATCTCCATCAGCGGCGTGCCGGCGCGGTTGAAGTCGATGGTGGTGAACTTGTCGTGGTGGGTGCTCTTGGCGACGTCCTCCTCCAGGTGGATGCGCGTCAGCTTCACCACCTTGCCCGGGTTGGCGATGCTCTTCTGGGCGTCCTTCGGGTAGGCCAGTTCATACAGAGGCACGCCGCCGCCCAGGCAGAGCGGCAGGTCGAACTGCGTGATCTGGTAGTTCTTCGGCATGTCCGGGTAGAAGTAGTTTTTGCGGTCCCACTTCACCACCGGCGGGGTCGTGCAGCCGAGCATCATGCCGGTGAGGATGGTCTTTTCGATCGCCCCCTCGTTGAGCACCGGCAGGGCGCCCGGCAGGCCAAGGCAGGTCGGGCAGGTGTGGGTGTTCGGCTCGGCTCCGAATTCGACCGGGCAGGCGCAGAACATCTTGCTGCGCGTGGTCAGCTGCGCGTGGACTTCGAGGCCGATGGTGACGAGGTACGGGGGCATGGCGGTCAAACCGCACCGGAAACGCCAACTTGGCGCCGATGCAAGGGCGAAGCGCGGCCGTTTGCGCCTGCCGCCTGCGTCCAATCCTACTTGCACAGTGGGAGTGATGGGCCTAGCTGATGGCCATGAGACTGACCAAGCGCGGCGAATACGCCCTCCGGACCATGATCCGGCTCGGCATTGCCGAACGCCAGAAGGAGGGCGTCATTTCCGTCTCGTCCCTGGCCGAGCAGGAACGGCTGCCGTTCAAGTTCCTCGAGGCCATCCTGTTCGAGCTGCGCACGGCCGGCTACGTCGAGAGCCTGCGCGGCAAGCACGGCGGCGCCCGCCTCGCCAAGCCCATGAGCCAGATCCAGATGGGCGAGATCGTCCGCCTCATCGACGGCAAGCTGGCGCCGATCGGCTGCGCCAGCGAGACCGAGTACGAGAAGTGCTCGTGCCCGGACGAGGAGCACTGCGGGCTGCGCATGCTGATGATCGACGTCCGCAACGCCGTCGCCAACATCCTCGACCGCTACACGCTCGAGCACGTCGTCGAGGTCACGCTGCGCAAGCAGCAGTGCCCGCCCGGCCGGAAGAAGGCGGCCAAAAAGACCGCCCGGCCGCGCCACGCCGATCCGGCCGACGGGTTCCTGGCCGCGCTGCTGCAGCCCGGTGACTGACGCGGCCGCCTCAGGCCGGCCGCTGGAAGCGGTAGTGCGAGACGATCCATTCCTCCCCGCCGCGGTAGCCCCAGAGCTCGGCGCAGGCGAGGAAGAAGATCCGCCAGTAGGCCCACCATTTCAGCGCCTGATCGGCGCCGTAGGTTTCGCGGAACAGGGGCAGGATTTCCGCCTTGTGGGCGTCCATGCGCTGCAGCCAGGCCTCGGCGGTCCGGCTGTAGTGCCGGCCGCTGACCGCCCAGTGCGCCTCGATGCGCAGGTCGTCCTGAAAGTACAGCAGCAGGTCGTCCGAGGGCATCTGGCCGCCGGTGAAGAAGTACTTCGCCATCCAGTCGGCCTCGCTCCTGGCCTCGAAATGATAGGCGTGGTCGCGGTGGGTGAAGATGTGCACGAACAGTTTGCCGCCGGGGCGCAGCCAGCCGGCGATGCGGCGCATCAGCTCCTGGTAGTTCTTCATGTGTTCGAACATCTCGACCGAGACGCAGCGGTCGAACACGGCGGCGCCGACACCCTCGAAGGTCACCATGTTGGCGGTGATCACCTCCAGGTTGCTCAGGCCGCGCCGGCGCGCTTCACCGTCGATGAAGGCCTTCTGCGAGTGCGAGTTCGAGAC
>CAYYJK010000223.1:4574-6431 GCA_964472185.1 uncultured Prosthecobacter sp. | reverse complement strand
GTGACAGCGGCATCAGCACCAGCACCGCGACCAGCAGCAGCACTTCGATCCAGGCCGCCGCCTGCAGTTCAAAACCGCGGCTGGCCGCCATCAGCAGCACGGCCAGCCCCCGCAGTCCCAAGTCCAGAACTTCGGCGCGGCGGAACGGACGACCCTGGGCGGACCTCATGCGACAGCGGCTTGCAGACTGGCCTGGGAATCGCGCACAAACCGCAGCTGCCACCAGCGGGCGAGCGGAAAGCCAAGCCACGCCAGCCAGTGGCGGGGCCGCGAAAAAGCGCAAATCTCGTACCACACCGAGCCGTCGGTCAGGCGCTCCACCAGGAAGCGCTCTTCGCCGCATTCCGCGTGCTCTGGCAGCGTGCCGTAGACAAAACCATGGCTGTCAGGCCCGTCGCAGCGTCTCAGCACGCGGCAAGGGTTCACCCACCACAGCCCGAGAATGCGCACGACCATGGCCACCACGGCGCCCGGCTGCGGATCCGTGCCCGCCGGATGCACGACCGCCCAGGACGGAAACATCCGCCAAGCATCCAAGGCGCGGCAGGCGCGGGCGTAGACCGCCTCACCCTCGCCGAGCTGCACGCGGTGGCGATCCGGCAAAAAACCCGCGGCCGGCGGCCGCTCCACGCCGCCGGCATGGCGGTAACTCAGCGGCTCCCGGCCCCAGGACTGAATCCAGAGCCGCACCTGGTCGGAAGATGGACGCAGCCGGCAGAGCATGCCTGCAGGATGGGCAGGCGGGGCGGCGGGGCAAGCCGGAATCCCTTTTGCCGGCGCCGCGCCGCTGCTGCATAGTGGCGCATGCCAGCCCCCATCCGCGCGCTCATTTTCGACTTCGACGGCCTCATCGTGGACACCGAAAGCGTCGGCTACCAGACGTGGCGCGAGTTGTACGAGGATCACGGCCACGAGCTGCCCGTGGAGACCTACGCGCAGGCGATCGGCACCGAATTCAACGACCGGTACGATCCGCGCCGCGACCTCGACCAACTCGTCGGCCGGCCTCTGCCCTGGCCGGAACTGGAAGCCCGGCGGCTGCACCGCGAGCGCGAACTGCGCACCACCCTGAGCACGCTGCCGGGCGTGCTGGACCGCCTGCACGAAGCCCGCGCCCTCGGCATCCGCTGCGCCATCGCCAGCAGCAGCCCGCTCTCCTGGGTCGGCACCTGGGTCGACCAGCTCGGCCTGCGCCCGCACTTCCACCACCTGACCACGGTCGACGACACCGGCAAGGTCAAGCCCGACCCGTCGCTGTTCCTGCATGCCGCCGGCCGGCTCGAAGCCGATCCGGAGGAGGTGCTGATTTTCGAGGATTCGCTCAACGGCCTGCGCGCCGCCCAGGCCGCCGGCATGCGCTGCATCGTCGCGCCCGGCCCGATGACCCGGCATCTGGACTTCAGCGGCGCCTGGAAGCGGGTCGGCTCGCTCACCGAAGTCTCCCTACGGGAAATCTGAATCCACCCATCCGATTTTGCATGCAACCCGGACCCGTTTCGGGTTGAATGCGGCATGCTTGCGCCGCTGCCGCTCGCCGAACCCTACGCCCGGTTTCGCGATGCCGTCTGGGACGGCGTGGCTGAACCGACCCGCCTGCCCGGCTTTGCCGAGCCGCTGAGCGAACTGGAAATCCAGAGCCTCTGGTTCGCCGGCGCGTTCGGCCAGCAGTTCACCGGCACCGAGGGCGAAAGCGTGCGTGTGGTGGACTTCGGCGTCTGGAATTCCGGCGCCGGCCCCGACTTCACCGGCTGCACGGTGGCCGTGCATGGCGAGACCCGCCATGGCGACATCGAGCTGGACCCGGATGTGCGCGACTGGGAG
Organism: uncultured Prosthecobacter sp.; assembly: GCA_964472185.1. Lineage (GTDB taxonomy): Bacteria > Verrucomicrobiota > Verrucomicrobiia > Verrucomicrobiales > Verrucomicrobiaceae > Prosthecobacter. The sequence goes on along the minus strand of CAYYJK010000223.1, from coordinate 4,610 downwards.
CGCCACGGCCACGGCGGCAACCCCGACTACAACGGC
>CAYYJK010000223.1:0-4474 GCA_964472185.1 uncultured Prosthecobacter sp. | reverse complement strand
CGCGAACAGGCGGTTTATCAGGCCCTGGCCCAGGCGCTCGGCTACCGGCACAATCAGCGGTCGTTCATGATCCTGGCCCAGCGCCTGCCGGTGCGCGAACTGCGCCGGCAGAAACCGGCGGAGCGCGAAGCCCGGCTGTTCGGCGCCGCCGGTTTTCTGGAGGGCGTGCGCTACGAAGACACCCGCGGCGAGGCCCGCCACTACCTGCATCAGCTCTGGTCGGAATGGTGGAAACTGCGCGACCGCTGCGCACGCTGGCTGGACCCGAGCCACCACCCGGTCTGGAGAACCGCCGGCACGCGGCCGGGCAACCATCCGCAACGGCGCCTTGGCGCCCTCGCCGCGATTCTGCAGCACTGGCCGCAGATCAGCGCGCCCCTGCTGGAAGCTGACCGCTGGAGCCTGGCCGGCTGGCGCGACCGGCTGCAGCGTCTGCAGCATCCGTACTGGAGCCGGCACTACACCCTCATGGCACCCGCCGCCCGCCAGCCGATGGCCCTGGTGGGCGGCAGCCGGATCCAGGAACTGCTGGCCAACGTCGCCTACCCGCTGCTGCTGCCCGAACGCACCCGGCTCTGGGCCGAGTACCTCGAACTGCCGGCGGGGTTGGACAACCAGAAGGTTCGGCGCGCCTGCCTGCGCCTGTTCGGCGATCCCGAGCTCGGCCGCGCCTTCCAGCAGCGCCTGCACCAGCAGCAGGGCCTGCTGCAGATTTACGAGGACTTCTGCCTGGAGGACGACAGCGCCTGCGCCTCGTGCACCTTTCCGGAACGGCTGCGCGACTGGTCGGCCGGATGAACGGCCTCAGGCCACCGGGCAGCTCAGCCAGGCCGTGGTCGTGCCGTTCTCGGAAGCGATGCCGAGCTGCAGGCGCATCTGGTGCGCCAGCATGGCGGCAATGGTCAGGCCCAGCCCCAGGTGCTGGCTGCTTTTGCTGCCCTGGAAGGCCCGGAACATCTCCGGCAGCTTTTCCGCGGCGACGGGCAGCCCGGTGTTGCTGACCAAAATGTCGACCCGGCGCTGCTCGACCGGCGTCATGACCCCGGGTCCGGCGATCTTGACCAGGGCGCGCCCGCCGACCGGCCCGGCCGCCTCCGCGGCGTTCTTCAGCAGCTCGATGAGGATGTCCTTCAGCTTGGTCGGATCGACGAGGATGGCCGGCAGTGCCGGCTGGATCTCCATCTCCAGCGGCACCCCCTGGCGCAGGAACGGCTCGCGCAGGGCGCCGTCGACCACGCTCAGATAGTCGTTCAGCTGCAGCGCCTGCGGGCTGAGCTTGGCGCAGCCGCCGGCGGCACGGATGCGCTCGCTCAGCGTCGAAACCCCGACCGAGGCCTCGCGGATGTGCTGCATGTTCTCCACGACCCCGGGATCGAGGTCGTCGGCCATGAGGATCAGGCTGCTGAAGCCCTGAATGACGGCCAGCAGGTTGTTGAGTTTGTGGGTCAGGCCGCGCAGCAGCTCCTGATGAAAGCCGTCGCTGGGCTCGGGACCCAGCTGCAGTTGGGAGGGAAAGACGAAGTGCATGGCGCGGCGCGCGGCAGTAATGTCACGTTTCCACGGCCGCACAAGGGCGGATGGAACGCACCGGCCGGCGGCCCCGGCGCCGGGGCATGAAAAAGGGGAGGCGGTCGCCCGCCTCCCCTGGATGGGCCTGGCGGCGGGTGGATCAGGCGAGGGCCTGGGCCACGGCGTCGGCGGTGATGCCGAGTTCCTTGAACACGGTGTTGCCCGGGGCGCTCATGCCGAAGCGGTCGATGCCGATGACCTGGCCCTGGGTACCGACGTACTTCCACCACAGGCCGCTGACGCCGGCTTCGATGGCGACGCGCTTGGTGCAGGACGGCGGCAGGACCTCGTCGCGGTAGCTCTGCGGCTGGCGGTCGAAGCGCTCGAAGCAGGGCAGGCTGACGACGCGGACGCCGGGTTTGCCCTTGGCGCCGTCGACGGCGTGCTGCACTTCCGAGCCCGTGGCGATGACGATGGCTTCAAGCGGCGCGGTTTCCTTCACCAGCACGTAGCCGCCCTTGAGGGTGCCCTCACGGCGCGCGGAGGCGCTGAGGAAGCCCTGGTGCGGCAGGTCCTGGCGGCTGAGCGCCAGCAGGGTCGGACCGTCGGCGCGGCTGAACGCGGCGGCGAAGGCGGCGGCGGTCTCTTCGGCGTCCGCCGGGCGGATGACGTCGAGGTTCGGGATCACGCGCAGGCCGCTGACGGTTTCCACCGGCTGGTGGGTCGGGCCGTCCTCGCCGACGCCAACGGAGTCGTGGGTGAAGATGTAGGTGACCGGCAGCTTGGAAAGGGCGGCGAGGCGGATGCTCGGGCGGCAGTAGTCGGCGAAGACCAGGAAGGTGGCGCCGCTGCCGAGGAAGAGGCCGTCGTAGGCGATGCCGTTGCAGATGGCGCCCATGGCGTGCTCGCGAATGCCGAACCAGATGTTGCGGCCCTTGAAGTTGGCGGCGCTGAAGTCGCCACCATCCTTGAGGTAGTTCTTCGTCGAGCCGAACAGGTCGGCGCTGCCGGTGATCAGGTTCGGGACGACCTTGGCAATGTGGTTGAGGATCTCGCCGCCGCTGTTGCGGGTGGCGGCTTTGCCCTCGGCCGGATACTCCGGAATGGCCTTGAGCAGTTCGTCGGTGCAGACCTTGCCGCTGCGCGCGGTTTCAAGCTGCCGGGCCAGCGCCGGGTTGGCGGCGGTCCAGGCGGCGAAGGTCTGCTCCCACTCGGCGCAGGCGGCGATGCGCCGGGCCTTCAGGTCGGCGAAGTAGGCCTTCACCTCATCGCTGACGTAGAAGGGCGCGCCTTCCGGCAGGCCGAGGCCCTTCTTGGCGGCGTCGACGAACTTGGCGCCGCCTTCACCGTGGGCCTTGGCGGTGCCGGCCACTTCCGGGATGCCCTTGCCGATGACGGTCTTGGCGATGAGGATCTTGGGCTTGCCGTTGTCGTTGGCTTTGGCGGTCTCGACGGCCTTGAGGATGGCGTCGTAATCGTGACCATCGAAGGTCACGGCGTCCCAGCCGAGGGCGGTGTAGAGCGCCTGGGTGTCTTCGCTCTGGGTCACCTTGGCCATGGCGTCGAGGGTGACGTCGTTGGAGTCGAAGATGACGATGAGGTTGTCCAGGCCGTTGTGGGCGGCGAAGGCCACGGCTTCGCGGGCGACGCCTTCCTGCAGGCAGCCGTCACCGGCCAGGGCGATGACGTGGTGGTCGAAAATCCGGTGCTCGGCGGTGTTGTAGGTGGCCGCGGCCATCTTGCCGCTCAGGGCGAAACCGACGGCGTTGCCGATGCCCTGGCCAAGCGGACCGGTGGTGCACTCGACGCCGGGGGTCTCAAAGGATTCCGGGTGGCCGGGGGTGTGGCTGCCGAGGACGCGGAACTTGCTCAGTTCCTCAAGGGACAGGTCGTAGCCGCTGAGGTGCAGCCAGGAGTAGATGAACATCGACCCGTGGCCGGCGGACAGGATGAAGCGGTCGCGGTTCAGCCACTTCGGCTGGTCCGGATTGCACTGCAGGCTGTGACCGAACAGCACGGCGCCGATGTCGGCCGCGCCCAGGGGCAGGCCGAGGTGGCCGGAGGAACACTTGTGCACGGCGTCCATGGCGAGGCCACGGGCTTCATTGGCGGCTTGAGCGAGGAGGGCTTTGTTCATTGAATGAGGATCGGGGATCGGTGTTGACGGAAGTGCACCATGAGGCGGCCAGGCGCGGGAGGGCGGCTATTTACTGGCGGAGGGGTCGGTTTCAAGGGGGAAAACCGGCGCCCCCTGGACGGCTTTTGGGCGAATTCGGCCGCGCGAGAAGGCGCAGAGTTCCTGGAAAGCGTCCGCCAACCGTGCCATGGTCGCGGTTTCGATGAGCGTGTGCCGACAATTCTGGACTGGCCTGGCCCTGCTGGGGATGGCCGCTTTCGCCACGGCGGAGGAGCCGGCCGTGCTGGCCCGCCTCCAGCAGGAGGTGCTGCCCCTGCTGGAAAAATACTGCCTGGACTGCCATGACCGCGACGCCGCCAAGGCGGACCTGAACCTCGACCCGCTCTGGGACGCCCGCTCGGCGCGGCTGGACATCCGCCTCTGGGACAAGATCGGCGAGCAGGTGCGCACCCGCGAGATGCCGCCGAAGAAGCGCACGCAGCAGCCGAGCGACGCCGAACGCCGGCTCCTGGCCGACTGGATCGCCGCCGCGCAGCAGGCCGTGCGCGCGCAGACTCCCTCCGACCCCGGCTACCGCAAGGCCCGGCGGCTGACCCGGCGCGAGTACAGCCTGACCATGCGCGACCTGCTCCACGGCGCCCAGGACCGGCTGGGCGACAGTTTCCCGACCGACGGCGCCGGCGGCGAAGGTTTCGACAACAACGCCGACACCCTGTTCATCCCGCCGCTGCTGGTGGAAAAGCTGGTGGCGGCCACCGACGCGGGTTTGACCGCCGCCTGGGGCCGGCCGGAGATCCGGGCCAAGCTGCTGCCGCACCGGCCCAAGCC
>CAYYJK010000222.1:4822-6434 GCA_964472185.1 uncultured Prosthecobacter sp. | reverse complement strand
GCAGTGCATCGTACACTCATCTTAAACATTATCCTAACAAAAAACCTCAACCTCAGCAAGAGCAAAGATGCCAGCCGGCAGCATCCTGGTGTTTTGTCCGGCGCGAAAGCCGAACCGCGAATGACCGGCTGAAGCCGGGATTCCAGCACACCGACAGGCGCACCAAGATCGCCAGCGAAGCCTCAAAGGGCCTGTGGCCTGGCCAGCTAAGGCAACATCTGCCCCAGGGCATCGACCTCGCTGGCTTGCCCCAGAGTCAATGCACGCGACGGGCCACGATCCCTCACCATCGCCCTCGCAATCGCCTCGGCCTCAAGACCCGCGACGAAGTCGATCACTCACGCCCGGCTGTCGCGCTTCCCGGTTGAGCCTCGTCCTTGGCGGCCTTCGGGATGACTTTCCGGGTGATGAGACCCCGGACATACGATTCACGAAGGGTCTCCCGATACTGGCCGGCTTCAAATTCAAAATGCAGCTTGCCGTAGGTGCCCCCGCCGCCCCGCGAGGTCGCTACGATCTTCGGCCACTGCGTTGCCGTTGGCACGATTCCGAATCCGCCCTGAAAATCCAGAATGACACGCCATGAGTCCCGAATGCGTGCGAAAACCATGAAGGCGGGTCCGCCCGAGCCGCCGTAGATTGTCTTGATGAAGTATTCCTTCTGCCCATCCTTGTTGAGGTCGAGCCGGTATCCCTGAAAGGTGGCGGGCAACGAACCCTCCGCGCTGCCCCAGTCGTATCCCTGCATGAGTTCAAGGATGCCGGCTGGCAAATCCGCCTTCCTGAAGGTTTCCATCTCTCCGACGCGGTAGCCAGGGTCAGCGCCTTCGATTTTGAGAAACTTCGCCTCGTCTTCTGTGGGATCCGCGCACACCGAGCCAACCAAGAACAGGGCCAATGCTGCGATGGACGTGAGCTTCATGGTCTTGGGCTGAAGTTTAAGCTGTGGCGGCGACGAGCCCTTGCACCCGCGTCGTTGTTCGACCTTGTCGGTGCATGCGGACCCCTCAGTCGCCTGTCTTCTCCGCTGAATCCGTGATGGTGCCGTCGGACTTGATCCGCCAGGTGGCTCGATACCACCCCGCGCCCCCGCCACCATTGGCAACAACGACGAGATCACCGGTCTTGGAGTCCAGACAGGCCCGGGTCCAACACCCTCCGATGTCCGAGTTCTTCTTCGTCTCCTCCACCGTGTTGAGCAGAAGCCCGTAATGGTTCTGCCAATGCTTCCGAGGAATGTTGATCGTTCGGTTGCCCCAGCGGACGACAAAGAGCTTCACTTCCCTGTCCGGCCAGCCGAATCCGTCCGCTCCCCAAACGGACTCTCGGCCGTCAATCCGATAAGCGGCAGAATCCTGTGAATCCGTCTCCTCGTGCTTCGGAACCACCTTCCAAACGTCACCCACCTTCTGCTCGATCTTGTGCTCGAAAGCTTCCCAGGGACCAGTAATCATCCGCACCGAGATCGGTTCACCTGCGGCGGACTTGAGGACGGTGAAGAACTCCCAGGTGCCATCCTCTCGGGAGTCTGCGGCAACGGCCGCGCCCACGAAAAGCAGGAGAGAGATCGCAAGGGTTTTCATGGCCGAGTGGCTTTGCAGAGTGAACGCCT
>CAYYJK010000222.1:0-4722 GCA_964472185.1 uncultured Prosthecobacter sp. | reverse complement strand
CTCCTTGTTCAAGATTTCCAGGCTCTTGACGTCCATGACAGGCATCTCCTTCTGGGTGAGAATGGGTTTCGTCAGCACCTTGTTCTGGGGGCTGGTCGTGTCCAGGGCCACTCCCTTCGCACCACGTGGGACTTCCGTGTAGTCATAGGCAATGCTCACGCACCAGTGCTCATCCAGCCAGTAGGTCACGGATTGCGAGCCTCCCGTTCCGCTCATGGTGAGGAGAGACTTCGGGTGGGGTGGCAGCAGTTTCTCCACCTCCCCCCGCGGCATGCCAAGGGTGACTTGGGCAACTTGACGGCGCCAGTGGTCGGGATTGGCACCGTGGAGCGAAGCGCCGCCGACGACTGCGCTGCAAAGAGTTGCTGCCAGAATCAGTGCTGAGGTCTTCATCATCTCTCCATCGAACCGTTTCATTGAGCCTGTGCAGAAGAACCGTTCGGACGCACCCCGGCTTTGTGCGCACCAAGGTCGCCCGAAAGATTGCGATTTTCTTTTACGAAATCGAGAGCGGTTTGGCAAGAAAACGTTCGGCGGCCAGCTTCAAGGCGCCAGCACCGTGAAGCCCTGAATCTTCAGACGCGCCGCAACTCGCCCCTGCCTGACGGTCGGCAGGCCCGTCGCGATCCCCAAGCAACCTTCGGGCCGGCAGCAGCCGGGACACCACAACGCCGCCCCCATCGGCGATCCGGCCCTTCCCCAACTCCCGCTTGACGAAGGCGGTTTTGCCGGGTTGCGGTGCGGCCACGTTTTCCGCTCATGCCAGCCCTGCGCCGCCTCTGCCTGCACACCATCACCACCAAACCCTGGGACACGGAGACCTGCATCGCCAAGTACGCCGCCGCCGGGATCGGTGGCATCACGTTCTGGCGCTACAACCTGGAGGGACGCGACCCGGCCGCGGTCGGCCGCCAGGCGCGCGAGGCGGGGCTCGACATCGCCAGCCTCTGCCGGGGCGGCTTTTTCCCGGGCGCCACGGCCGCGGCGCGCCAGGCGGCGATCGATGACAACCGCCGCTGCATCGAGCAGGCCCAGGCCTTGGGCGCACCGCTGATCGTGCTGGTCTGCGGGGCGGTGCCCGGCCAGCCGCTGGCGGAGTCGCGCCGGCAGATCGCCGACGGCCTGGCCGCGATCCTGCCCGAGGCCGAAGCGGCGGGCGTGAAGCTGGGCATCGAACCCCTGCACCCGATGTACGCCGACGACCGCAGCGCGGTGAACACGCTGCGCCAGGCCAACGACCTCTGCGACGCCCTGGGCTCGCCCGCGCAGGTCGGCATCGCCGCCGACGTCTACCACATCTGGTGGGATCCCGAGCTGCAGCAGCAAATCGCCCACACCGCCGCGCAGCGGCGCCTGTTCGCCTTTCACCTGTGCGACTGGAAGACGCCGACCACCGACCTGCTCAACGACCGCGGCCTGATGGGCGAGGGCTGCATCCCGATCCGGCAGATCTCCGACTGGGTCGAGGCCGCCGGCTTCACCGGCGTGCGCGAGGTCGAAATCTTCTCGAACCGCTACTGGGCGATGGACCAGGACGCCTGGCTGGCGAAGATCACCGACGCCTACCGCGCGCTCTACCCCTGACCGCCCAGCCCCCGTACGCCATGACCCACGCCGAAGCCGCCGCCCGGGCCGCCGTCCTGCGCACGGAGCTGCACCGCCACAACCACCTCTACTACGTCGAGGCGCGGCCGGAGATCAGCGACCGCGCCTTCGACGCCCTGCTGCGCGAACTGCAGGACCTCGAGGCCCGGCACCCCGACCTGCTGACGGCCGACAGCCCGACCCAGCGCGTCGGCGGCGCGCCCATCGAGGGCTTCGTGCAGATCCGGCACCGCGTGCCGATGATGAGCCTGGACAACACCTACTCCGAGGAGGAGCTGACCGCCTTCTACCAGCGGCTGGTCAAGGGGCTCGGGCGCGAGCGCATCGCCTGTGTGATCGAACCCAAGGTGGACGGCGTGGCCATCAGCATCCGCTACGAGGACGGCGTGCTCCGGTACGGCGCCACCCGCGGCGACGGCCAGACCGGCGACGACGTCACCCACAACCTGCGCACCATCGGCCGCCTGCCGCTGCGCCTGCCCGCCGACGGCCCGCAGACCCTGGAGGTGCGCGGCGAGGTGTTCATGCCCAAGGCCGGCTTTGCCAAACTCAACGCCGAGCGCGAGGAGGCCGGCGAGCCGCGCTTTGCCAATCCGCGCAACGCCACTGCCGGCACGCTCAAACAGCTCGACCCGCGCATCACCGCCACCCGGCCGCTCGACATCGTCTTCTACGGCATCGTCGACCTGGTCATGCCGCCCGCCGCGGCGCCGGCCGGCGACGACCTGTTTGCACCGGCGGCCGCGCAGCCGGCGCCGCAATCGCAGGCGGAGGTGCAGGCCCTGCTCAAAAAACTCGGCCTGCGCGGCGCCGACCTCACCTGGCCCGCCGACAGCGCCGAAGGCCTGCTGGAAGCCATCCGCGCGCTCGATGCCCAGCGCCACGACCTGCCCTACGAAACCGACGGCGCCGTGATCAAGGTCGACAGCTTCGCCGACCAGAAGGAGCTCGGCGCCACCAGCAAGGCGCCGCGCTGGGCGATCGCCTACAAGTACCAGCCCGAGCAGGCGGAAACCCGGCTGCTCGCCGTCGACATCCAGGTCGGCCGCACCGGCGCCCTGACCCCGGTGGCGCGCCTGGAGCCCGTGTTCCTCAGCGGCTCGACGGTCGGCAACGCCACCCTGCACAACTTCGAGGAGATCGAGCGCAAGGACATCCGCGTCGGCGACACGGTGGTCATTGAAAAGGCCGGCGAAATCATCCCCGCCGTGGTCGAGGTGAAGAAGGACCGGCGCACCGGCGGGGAGCGCGTCATCGAACGCCCCGCCTGCTGCCCCGCCTGCGGCACGCCGGTGCAGCCGGACGAGGAGCTTGTGGTCATCCGCTGCCCGAACCCGCGCTGCCCGGAAGTCGTCAAACGCCGCCTGGAGCACTTCGCCGGCCGCGGCGCCATGGACATCCGCGGCCTGGGCGAATCCGTGGTGGCCCAGCTCGTCGATCTGCAGCTGGTCGCCGACGCCGCCGACCTGTACCAGCTCCAGCCGCGCCTGCTCGCCCGCCTGGAACGCATGGGCGACAAGAGCATCGACAACCTGCTCAAGACGATCGCCGAAAGCCGGCAGCAGGATCCCTGGCGTCTGGTGTTCGGCCTGGGCATCCTGCACGTCGGCTCCACCGGCGCACGCCGGCTGCTGGAGCACTTCAGCAGCATCGACGCCATCGCCGCCGCCAGCCTGGAGGAGCTCGCCCAGTGCCCGGACATCGGCGCGGTGGTCGCGCAGAGCCTGCACGACTGGTTCCGCAATCCGGAAAACGCCGCCCTGCTGCAGCGCCTGCGCGAGGCCGGACTGACCTTCACGCAGAATGAGGTGCAGGCCGCCTCCGACAAGCTGGCCGGCACCACCTGGGTGCTCACCGGCACGCTCAGCCAGCCGCGCGAGGAGGTCGCCGATTTGATCCGCTCGCACGGCGGCAAGATCAGCAGCAGCGTCAGCGGCAAGACCAGCTACGTGCTTGCCGGCGAGGAGGCCGGCAGCAAACTCGACAAGGCCGCCAAGCTCGGCGTCAAGATCGTCAGCGAAGCCGAGTTCCGCGCCCTGCTCTGAACCGCGGCTCAGGGCCGCCAGGACGGCCCGACCTCGCGCGGCGTCAGCGCCTGCGGCGCCGCGGGCAGTTGCGGGACCTGCCAGGCAATGCCCGGCGTCGAGGGCAGGCCGAGCGCCCGACCGTGAAAGGTGTTGGCTTGCCAGCGCACCCCCGCCAGGTCGCAGAACGCCGTCACCACCGTGGCTTTCGGTGCCTGCACTCGGTTGCCAACGAACACGCACGCGAGCGGCGGCAGCGCGGGCCGGCGCTCGACCGTGCTGCCTTCGACCCCGATGCAGATCGGGCTCGCGCAGTCGCGGATCGTGTTGGCCTCGAGGCGCGCGCGCTGGACCTGGAAGTAGCCGTGCAGCGGCGAGTCGGGAATGCCGAGCATCAGCGTCAAGGCGCTGCGCAGGCCGTCGCCCGCGAGGTTCTGCAGATGGTTGCCGCGCACGACGTGGTCCTCGCCGATGATGCGGATGCCACCGGTGCCCTTTTCGTGGCGACCGTCAAAAAAATTGCCTTCCACAACGCAGCCGTTGCCGTGGCGCAGGGTCAGCGTGCCGCTGACGCCGAGGAAGGTGTTGCGACGGTACAGGTTGCCGCAGGACTTGTTGGAGATGCACTCCACCTCGCCGTTGCAGCGCTCGAACCGGTTGTCCTCAATCACACAGGCGGCGGTCTGCAGGGAGGTCTTGCTGTCGCCCACCCGGATCGTTTCGCCGCCGTTCTTGCCCAGCTTTTCGCGCGGTCCAAAGAGGTTGTGATCGATCCGGTGCCGGGGCGGTTCGCCGCCGGGCGTGTCGTCCAGCCAGACCACCAGCGTGGTGCCCTTGCCGGTCTTGCCCTGGAGGAGGCAGTGATCGATCCGGTGGTTGCGGCCATACAAGCCCACCCAGCGCGATTCCTTGGAACTGTCCTGACGGGCCTCGCTGGTGATCGCACAGGCGGTCAACCGCGCGTGCTGAGCGGGGTGTTTCGAATCGAGGCGAAACTGAATCAGGTCGCTCACCGCCGGATCGGGATCGCGAAAGTGCAGGCCTTCCACGACTCCGTAGGTGCCGCCGATGCGCAGGGTGCTGGTGCCGGTGA
>CAYYJK010000221.1:0-6438 GCA_964472185.1 uncultured Prosthecobacter sp. | reverse complement strand
CAGGACACGCTGGTGATCTGGGGCGGCGAGTTCGGGCGCACCCCGCACAGCCAGGGCGAGGACGGCCGCGACCACAACAACAAGGGCTTCACCCTGTGGATGGCCGGCGGCGGCGTGAAGGGCGGCATGAACTACGGGCGCACCGACGACTACGGCTACGAGGCGGTGGAGAACCGCATGCACATCCACGACTGGCACGCCACCGTGCTGCACCTGCTCGGGCTCGACCACGAAAAGCTCACCTACCGCTATGCCGGCCGCGATTTCCGTCTGACCGATGTGTACGGCAGCGTGGCGAAGGAAATCCTCGCCTGACCGCGGCGAACCCGCGCCTTGTCCCCGGCGAATCCGGCCTTACAGTGGCGACGATGACGCTGGAGGACATCGGCTGGAATGCCGCCCTGGAAAAAATGTTCGCCCCCTACCACCGGGAGGGTTGGGTGCCGGCGCGGCTGACGCGCGACAACAAGATCACCTACGGGGCGCTGGTCGGCGACGGCGACGAGTTCGAGGCCGTCATGAGCGGCAAGGTCTACCATGAGGCCGAGACCGACGCCGAACTGCCCGCGGTCGGCGACTGGGTCGCCCTCGAAGTGGGCGGGGAGGGGGAGGAGCACGTCATCCGCGCCCGGCTGCCGCGCCTGACCTGCCTGTCGCGCAAGGCGGCGGGCAAGAGCACCGAGGAGCAGGTGATCGCCGCCAACGTCGATGTCGTGGTCGTGGTGACCGACTCCGGACCGGATTTCAGTCAGCGGCGCATGGAACGCTACTTCGCCATCATCGGCCGCAGCGGCGCCAAGGCGGTGGTGCTCGTCAACAAGTCGGACCTGTACGCCGAGGCGCAGAATCGCGAGGCGGCGGCGGCGATCCAGGCCCTCAATCCGGAGGCGGACGTGCACATCACCAGCAGCCAGCGCAAGCGCAGCCTGAGCGTGCTGCGCCAGTACCTGAAAAAGGGCGTGACCGTGACCCTGGTCGGCTCCAGCGGCGTCGGCAAGTCCTCGCTGATGAACCAGCTGCTCGGCGACGAGTACCAGTGGACCGACGAGGTCAACGAGATCACCGGCAAGGGGCGCCACACCACGACGGCGCGCGAGCTGATCATCCTGCCCAACGGCGGCATCCTCATCGACAATCCGGGCATCAAGGAAGTGCAGATGTGGACCGACGAGACGACGCTGCGCGAGCGCTTCGCCGACATCGAGGCGCTGGCGCACCAGTGCCGCTTCCAGGATTGCCGGCATGGCAGCGATGCCGGCTGCGCCATCCGGCCGGCGCTCGAGTCCGGGCAGCTCGATGCCGGCCGTTTTGAGGGCTTCCTCAAGCTCGACGAGGAGATCGAAAAGCTGCGGCGCAGCCGCCAAAAGCGCCAGATGACCGTCGAACGGCGCACCAAGCGCGAGCAGAAGGCCAGGGCCAAGCACTACGACCGGCGCCGCGACCCCGAGTACCATTGGGAACCCCGCGGCCGCTGAACGCGGAACGCCCGGCAAAGTTTTGCGGCAAAAAGCGGGCATGGCGTCGTTTTGAACATGACGCTCCCGTCTTGACTCTGTCATTCCCACCATTGACCGTCCGCCTGCATGTCCGATCCCGCCCCCCTGTCCACCGTTCCTGATTCCAGCGCCATTGCCAAGGCCTCCTCCTGGGTCCAGCCCCTGCGGAACGAGATCGCGCGGGTGCTGGTGGGGCAGACGGAGCTGGTGGACCGCCTGCTGGTGGCCCTGCTCACCAACGGTCACGTGCTGCTGGAGGGGGTGCCAGGCCTGGCCAAGACGCTGGCGGTGCGCACGCTTTCGGCCTGCCTGCACGCCGACTTCAAGCGCATCCAGTTCACGCCCGACCTCCTGCCCGCCGACGTCATCGGCACCATGGTCTACCATCCCAAGGACGGCCACTTCACGCCGCGCCTCGGTCCGGTCTTCGCCAACCTGGTGCTGGCGGACGAGATCAACCGCGCGCCCGCCAAGGTGCAGAGCGCGCTGCTGGAGGCCATGCAGGAGCGGCAGGTGACGATCGGCGAGACCAGCTACAAGCTGCCGGATCCGTTCATGGTGCTCGCCACCCAGAACCCGATCGATCAGGAGGGCACCTACACGCTGCCCGAGGCGCAGCTCGACCGCTTCCTGCTCAAGGTGCGCGTCGACTACCCGTCGCCGGCCGAGGAGCGCAAGGTGCTGGACGCCATGGCCACCAGCGCCCCGAAACTCGAGGTCCAGCCGGTCGCCGACATCCGCGAGATCGTGGCCAGCCGCGGCATCGTCAACGACCTCTACGTGGATCCGAAGATCCGCGACTACATCGTCTCGATCATCCATGCCACCCGCCAGCCCGAACCGGTGGCGCCGCATCTGAAGCTGCTCATCCGCTGCGGCGCCTCGCCGCGCGGCACGATCAACCTCGCCCTCGCCGCCAAGGCCTACGCCTTCCTCGCCGGCCGGAACTACGTGACGCCGCAGGACATCAAGGACCTGGCGCCGGACATCCTGCGCCACCGCATCCTGCTGTCCTACGAGGCCGAAGCCGAAGGCGTCACCACCGAGGACGTCATCCGCCAGCTGCTCGAGAAGCTGCCGGTGCCCTGAACCGCGGCGCCTTCCGTGCCGCGGCCCGCGCGCTCCGGCAGTCCAGCCCCCCTTCGTGCATGCCCATCGATCCCCCCAGCGACGACGCCCAGCTCACGCGCATCCTCAAGCGCGTGCGCCGCATCGAGCTGATTACGCGCGGCATGGTCAAGGAGACCCTCGGCGGCCAGTACCACTCGCGCTTCAAGGGCCAGGGCATCGAGTTCGATGACTTCCGCGAGTACCAGGCGGGTGACGACGTGCGCTTTCTGGACTGGAACGTCACGGCGCGCATGAACGAGCCGTTCGTGCGCAAGTACATCGAAGAGCGCGAGCTGACGGTGATGCTGTTGGTCGATGTCAGCGGCTCCGGCGATTACGGCAGCCAGGAGGACAGCAAACGCGAGCGCGCGGCGGAAGTGGCCGCGGTGTTCGCCTTCAGCGCCGTGCAGAACCAGGACAAGGTGGGCCTGCTCCTGGTCTCCGACCGCGTCGAGGAGTACCTGCCCGCCCGCAAGGGGTCGGCCCATGCCCTGCGCATCCTGCGCGACATCCTGAGCTGCGAACCGAAGAGCCGGCGCACGCAGCTCGCCCCGGCGCTCGACACCGCGCTGACGCGCATCGCCCATCGCGCGCTGGTGGTGGTCGTGTCGGATTTTCTCACGCCGGACCTGGCTTGGGAGCACAGCCTGCGCGCCCTGGCGGCCAAGCACGACGTGGTGGCCGCCCAGATCAGCGATCCGCGCGAATGGCAGCTGCCCGACGCCGGCCGGCTGTGCCTGGAGGATCCGGAGACCGGGGAGCAGTTTTTTGTCGACACCTCGCACCCGGCGGTGCGCCGCCAGTACGCGAGCCGCATGAGCGAGCGCCAGGAGCACCTGGTGCGCGTCCTGCGCAAGAACGGCGTCGAGCGCATCGACGTCCGCCTCGACGAGGACTATGCGCCGGCGATGAAAGCCTACTTCCGGGCGCGCAGAAGGAGGAAACGCTGAGCATGACGGCCCTTCTGTTCGCCCAGGCGCGGCCGCCGGAGCCGCCACCGCAGCCCCTGCCGCACCCCGATCTGCCGCCGGTGCAGCTGCCCGAGCTGCCGCCGCTGTCCAACCCCTGGCTGGTGGCTGGCGCCGTCCTGCTCATCGTGCTGCTGGTGGCGCTGGTGTTCTGGCTGCTGCTGCGGCCGCGCGCCGCCGCCGCCAAGCCGCCGCGCAAGCCCTGGCACGAGGCGCTGCGGGCCCTGCAGGCCCTGAAGCAGCGGAGTCCGCAGCAGCTTCCCGCCGAAACCGGCCGGCAGGTTTCCGAGGTGCTCCGGCGCTACTTCCTGGAGCGCTACCAGATCCCGGCGCCGTTCCGCACCACGCGCGAAATTTTCCGCGAGGGGGCGCTGCCGGCCGGCGCCGCGCGGCTGCAGCGCTACGCGCCGCTGGCCGAACTGTGGGACCAGCTCGCCTTCGCCCCGCTGCCGGCGACCCCGGCGGAGGCCGCGGAGCTGGTCGAAAAAGCCCTCGCCTGCCTGGAGGAGGATCAGCGATGAGCCTGCCTTTCCTGCCGGACCTCATCCTGGCGCAGCCCGTCTGGCTGCTCGCCCTGCTGCTTCTGCCGGTGCTGGCCTGGTGGCGCGGTCGCATCGGCCGGGCGCCGGCGGTCCGCTTTCCCACCGCCTTCCTGCTGCGCGATCTGGGCACGCCGGCCAAGGCCGCGCGTGGCGGCCTGACTTTCGGTCTGGTGCTGCTCAGCCTGGCGGCGGCCATCCTCGGACTGGCGCGCCCGCAGAAGGTCATTGCCCATGACGAGGACAAGTCCGAGGGCATCGCCATCTGCCTCACGGTCGACGTTTCGCTGTCGATGCTCATCGAGGACTTCTACATCAGCGGCCGGCCGGTGAACCGGCTGACCGCCGCCAAGCGGGTCATGCGCGACTTCATCCGCGGCCGCAAGAGCGACCGCGTGGGCATCGTCGCCTTCGCCGGAGCGCCGTACCAGCCCTGCCCGCTGACCCTGGACCATGAGTGGCTGGAAATGAACCTGGACCGCGTCCAGACCGGCGTCATGGAGGACGGCACCGCCATCGGTTCCGGCCTGGCCGCCGCGGCGCGGCGGCTGGACAAGGAGACCGTGCCGAGCAAGGTCGTCATCCTGCTCACCGACGGCGCCAACAACAGCGGCAAGCTGAGTCCGCAGGACGCCGCCAAACTCGCCGCGACGCTGGGGCAGAAGATCTACACGATCGCCATCGGCACGCCCGGCGTGCACATGATTCCGCTGCCCAACGGCCGGGTCATCACCAGCGGCCGCCAGGAGTTTGACGAGGCGACGCTGCAGGAGGTGGCCCGCATCGGCAGCGGCAGCTTCTACATGGCCCAGGATCTCAACGCGCTGCAGGACATCTTTGACACCATCGACCGTCTGGAGAAGAGCGAAATCAAGCGCCGCAGCATCGTCGAGACCGAGGAGCTGTTCCTCTATCCCGTGGCCGCCGCCGCCGCCCTGCTGCTGCTCGCCCTGCTGCTGCGCCTGAGCCTGCTCAACGCCGCACCGGCCGCTGTGGCCACCTGACCCATGAACTTCGCCCAGCCCCAGTTCCTCTACCTGCTGCTCGCCCTGCCGGCGCTGGCGGGGCTGCGCCTGTGGGCCGACTGGCGCGCGCGTTCCCGCGTCGCCGGCATGACCGCGCCGCGGCTGCGCGCACGCCTGGTGGTCGGGGTTTCCAGCGCGCGGGTCCGGCTGATTTTTCTGCTGCAACTGCTCGCCCTCGGCTGCTTCATTCTGGCGCTGGCCGGTCCGCGCTGGGGCGAGGAGCGCTCCACCCAGCTCGAGTCCGGCCGCAACATCCTGATCGCGATCGACACCTCGCGTTCGATGCTCGCCAACGACATTGCGCCCGACCGCCTGACCCGGGCGCGGCTGGCCGCGCAGGACCTGCTGTCGATGCTGAAGAGCGATCGGGTCGGCCTGATCGCCTTTGCCGGCAGCGCCTACCTGCAGGCGCCGCTGACCACCGACCACGAGGCCGTCATCGAGAGCATCCAGTCGCTCGACTTCACCTCCGTGCCGCGCGGCGGCAGCGAGATCGGCCGGGCGCTGAAGCTGGCCGTGGAGACCTTTGAAAAGAGCCCGGCGCGCAACCACGGCCTGATCCTGTTCAGCGACGGCGGCGAGCCCGACCTGCAGGTGCGCGAGTTTGCCGAGCAGGCGGCCAGGAAAAACATCCTGGTGCTCACCGTCGGCGTCGGCACCGATGCGGGTTCGCTCATTCCGGATCCGGATCCCGACCGCGCGGGCGACTACGTGCGCGACGGCGAGGGCAATGTCGTCAAAACCCGGCTTGAGGGGGCGGTGCTGCAGCAGGTGGCGGCGGCGACCGGCGGCCGGTACCTGAAACTGGGCACCCAGCCGCTGACGGCCGGGGTGGTGCGCGACCTGTTTGCGGCCCTGCAGGCCCAGAGCAATGCCGCCAAGCAACGGGTCACCCTCATCGAACGTTTCCACTGGCCGCTGTCTATAGGCGTATTGCTTCTTATGTGTGCCTGGTTCATCCGTCCGTCTCCCGTGCGCCGTGCCGCGCTGCCGGCCCTGGCCCTGCTGCTGGCCGGGCTGGCCCCGCAAGCCGCCCCGGCCGCCGAAAGCCCGCCGTTCTGGGCGGCCTGGCTGCGGCGCGACAGCGTCCCCGACCGCCCGGCGCTGGAGGCCCAGGTCCGGGGGCTCGCCAGCCACGAATCCAAAGATTACGACCGCGCCATCGCCTCGTTCAGCCAGGCGCTGGCCTCGGCCGAACCCGCCACCCAGCGGCGCGCGCATCAGGGGCTGGCGCACAGCCTGTACGACCAGGGCGACCGCACGCTCGCCAAGCAGCCCAAATTCACCCTCAAGGCCTGGC
>CAYYJK010000220.1:4587-6448 GCA_964472185.1 uncultured Prosthecobacter sp. | reverse complement strand
GCGCCCTGACCCGGCCCGCCCGGCGGCAGGCCGCCATCCCGCCCGGGCTGCCGCAGCTGCCGACCCGTTTTGCCGGGCTGGCCCGCCTGGGCCTGAATTGAACCTGACGGCGCCAACGGCCGGGCGGCGCATGAGAATCGCCCGGCGGGCGCGTAGATAGCTGCATGCTTTGGAAAGCCTGCCTGATCCTGCCCGCGACCCTGAGTGCCGCGGCGCCGGATTTCGAACGCGAGATCGCCCCGATCCTTGAGGCGCGCTGCCTGTCCTGCCACGATGCGGCCAGCGCCAAAGGCGACGTGCGGCTGGATCTGCGCGAGCAGGTGCTGAAGACGCTCACGCCCGGCCGGCCGGACGCCAGCGCGCTGATCGAACAGGTCAGCGGCCCGGAGCCGGCCATGCCCAAGAAGGCGGATCCGCTGACGTCTGCGGAGATCGAGCGCCTGCGCCGCTGGGTCGCGGCCGGCGCCCCGTGGCCCGGCGAGCGCGTGCTGCGCGACAATCCGCCCCGCAACCTCGACTGGTGGAGCCTGCGGCCGCTGCAGGCGGCGGTGCCGCCGGGTCCCGGCCATCCGGTCGACGCCTTCCTCGAGGCGGCGCTGGCGGCCAAGGGGCTCAAGCCCGTGGCGGCGGCCGAGCCGGCCGTGCTGATCCGCCGCCTGAGTTACGACCTCACCGGCCTGCCGCCGAGCCCGGCGGAGGTCGACGCCTTTGTCAGCGACGCCGGTCGCGACCTGGCAGCGGCCGTGGCCAAACATGCCGACCGCCTGCTCGCCAGTGCCGCCTTTGGCGAAAAGTGGGCCCAGCACTGGCTGGACCTCGCCCGTTACGGCGAGACCCACGGCTACGACAAGGACAAGCCCCGCCCCAACGCCTGGCCCTACCGCGACTACGTCATCCGCAGCTTCAACGCGGACAAGCCGTACCCGCGCTTTGTCCAGGAGCAGATCGCCGGCGACGCCCTGTTTCCCGGCAGCAGTGACGGCATCCTCGGCCTCGGTTTCCTGGCCGCCGGCCCCTGGGACTTCATCGGCCATGTCGAAGTCGGCGAGGCCAAAATGGACGGCCGCATCGCCAAACACCTCGATCGCGACGAGATGGTCGCCGCGGTCTTCAACGTCTTCACCAGCACCACGGTCCAGTGCGCGCAGTGCCATCACCACAAGTTCGATCCGGTGAAGATGGAGGATTATTACCGCCTGCAGGCCGTGTTCGCCGCCGTCGACCGGGCCGACCGCGTCCACGCCGGCCTGCCGGCTGACCAGGAACGGCAGCGGCTCGCCCTGCAGGCCGAGATCAACACCCTGCGCGCCGAGCAGGCGCAGCTGCAGACCGAGGCCAAGCGTGAGCTCGGCGCGCGCACCTCGGGCCTCGAGCGGCGGCTGGCGGAACTGCGCGCCAAGCACGGCTCACCGCTGCGCCCGCAGTACGGCTGGCACAGCGCCATCGCCCCGGCGCAGGACACGGTCAAATGGGTGCAGATCGATCTGGGCAAGCCGCAGGGGATCGAGCAGCTGCGGCTGATCCCGGCCTTCGACCGCTACAACAACATCGGCGCCGGTTTCGGCTTCCCGGCGCGGTACAAGGTTGAAGTCGCCGACGACGCGGCCTTCCGCAACAACGTGCGCCTGGTGCGCGACGCCACCGGGGCCGACGCGCCGAATCCGCGCGGTGCGGACATTCTGATCGACGTCGGCGGCGCCCCGGCGCGCTTTGTCCGCATCACCGCCACGCGCCTGGCAGCGCGCCAGAACGACTACATCTTTGCCCTCGGGGAAGTCGAGGCGATCGGCGGGGAGAATCACGACAACCTCGCCCGCGGCGCCGCGGTCAGCGCCCTGGACAGCATCGAGGCCGGGCCGCG
>CAYYJK010000220.1:0-4487 GCA_964472185.1 uncultured Prosthecobacter sp. | reverse complement strand
ACCTCGCCCGCGGCGCCGCGGTCAGCGCCCTGGACAGCATCGAGGCCGGGCCGCGTTGGGGCCGCGCCAACCTGACGGACGGCATCTTCCACCGCGAACTCAACGAGCCGGCGGCGCTGGCCGAACTGCGCGATCTCGAGGCCCGCAAGGCGGCGATCGAAGCCAAACTGCGCGACCCGAAACGCGAGGCCCGGCTCGAGGCGCTGGCCCGGCAGCTGGCTCCGCTGCAGGCCAAACTCGGCACCTTGCCCAAGGGCGAACTCGTCTATGCCGCCGCCGCGGAGTTCAGCGCGCAGGGCAACTTCAAACCGACCGGGGGCAAGCCCCGGCCCATCCATCTGCTGCATCGCGGCGATCTGAAGGCGCCGGGCGAGCGGCTGCAGCCCGGCCTGCCGCCGCTCTGGCCGGGCGCCGCCGCTGAATTCAAACTGCCGGCCGGCGCCCCGGAAGCCAGTGCGCGCGCCGAACTGGCGCAGGCGATCAGCAGCCGCGACAACCCGCTGTTCTGGCGTTCGATGGCCAACCGCCTCTGGCAGTGGACCTTCGGCCAGCCGCTCGTCGGCACCCCCAACGACTTCGGCCGCATGGGCCTGCCGCCCACCCATCCCGAGCTGCTCGACTTCCTCGCCCGCCGCCTGCGCGACGATCCCCGCCACTCCCTGAAAGCGCTGGTGCGGCTCCTGGTCACCAGCGCCGCGTACCGCCGCGCCAGCAGTCACGACCCGGCCAACGCGCGCCTCGACGCCGGCAACGCCCATCTCTGGCGCGCCCAGCGCCGCCGCCTGAGCGCCGAGGAGTTCCGCGACAGCCTGCTGGCGGTGAGCGGCGCCCTGCGGCAGGAACCGCGCGGCGGCCCCTCGTTCCAAGACTTCGTCATCGAAAAGCCGCAGCACTCGCCCCACTACGAGTATCACCTGCACGATCCCGAGGACCCCGCCAGCCACCGGCGCAGCGTCTACCGCTTCGTCGTGCGTTCGCAGCCGCAGCCCCTGCTGACGACCCTCGACTGCGCCGACCCGTCGCTGAGCGTCGCCCGGCGCGACGAGTCGACGACCGCCCTGCAGGCGCTGTCGCAATGGAACCACCGCCTGGTCGAAGCCATGGCACGCCGGCTGGCGCAGCGGCTGCGAGCCGGCGATGACCCCGTCACTGAAGCCTGCCGCCTCGTGCTGGGCCGGCCGCCAACAGCGGTCGAACGGCCCCTGCTGCAGGACCACCTGCAAGCCGAAGGCCTGGAGAGCCTGGCGCGCGTGATCTTCAACCTGAACGCCTTCATTTACCTGGACTGAGCCCCATGAACCGCCGCACCTTCCTGCACAGCTTCAGCGGACTCGCGCTCACGGACCTGTTGCTGCGCGACCAGGCCCAGGCCGCGCCCGGCTCGCTGCGCGGCCTGCACCACGTGCCCAGAGCCAAGCGCGTCATCCAGCTGTTCATGGCCGGCGCCGCCAGCCACGTGGACATGTGGGACCACAAGCCGCTGCTCGCGCAGCGCGACGGCCAGCCCTGGGATCCGGGCGAGAAGGTCGAACTCTTCCAAAGCACGCCCGGCGCCTGCTTCGGCAGCCCCTGGGCCTTCAAGCCTTACGGCCAGAGCGGCAAGCACCTCAGCGACATCGTCGCCCCGCTCGGCGATGTCGTCGACGACATCGCCTTCGTGCACAACGTTGTCGGCAAGACCGGCGTGCACAGCCAGGCCACCCTGCTGCAGGCCACCGGCTTCCAGCTGCCGGGCTTCCCCAGCGCCGGCTCGTGGATCAGCTACGCCCTCGGCAGCGAGAGCGACAACCTGCCCTCCTTCGTGGTCCTGCCCGATCACCGCGGTCTCGCCTCCAACGGCGCCAAAAACTGGGCGAACGCCTTCCTGCCCGCCCAGCACCAGGGCACCGTCATCCGCCCGGGCAGCGCCGAGCCCATCGCCGACCTGCACGCCCCGCCAAGCTCCTTCATCACCCCCGCCCGCGACCGCGCCGGCCTGGAGGTGCTGGCCCGGCTCAATCAGGCGCACGCCGCCGCGCATGCCGGCGACGACCGCCTCCAGGCGCGGGTGCGCGCCTATGAGCTGGCGGCCGCCATGCAGCTGAGCGCCACCGACGCCCTCGACGTCGCCCGCGAACCGCAGCACATCCGCGACCTCTACGGCCTGGCGGCGGAGGGAGCGGGCGTGGACGACACCACCCTCAACGCCCGGGCCGAGACCGAGTTCTTCGGCCGCAAGTGCCTGGTGGCCCGCCGCCTGCTCGAACGCGGCGTCCGTTTCGTGCAGATCTGGAGCGGCAACGACAACGGTTTCCCGCGCCGCAACTGGGACAGCCATGAGGATATCCACCGCGATCACGAACCGCTGTCGCTGGGCATGGCTCGCGGCACTGCGGCGCTGATCAAGGACCTCAAGCAGCGCGGCATGCTGGACGACACCCTCATCCTGTGGACCACCGAGTTCGGCCGCATGCCCTGCTCCCAGGGCAGCAAGGGCCGCGACCACAACCCGTTCGTGTTCACCAACTGGCTGTGCGGCGGCGGCATCCGCGGCGGCACTTACGGGGAAAGCGATGTCTGGGGCTTCCGGCCGCAGGATCCGGCGCGGGCCACCAGCGTCTACGACATCCACGCGACGATCCTGCACCAGCTCGGCATCGACCACACCCGGCTGACGGTCCGCCACAACAGCATCGACCGCCGGCTCACCGACGTGCACGGCCACGTGCTGAAAGCCATGCTCGGCTGAGCCGCGTCACTGGCGCCTGGGCTTCTCAGGCAGCCCCTGGCCGGGCTTGGGATCCAGGTTGGCCGACAGGTCGGCCTCGCCCACCACGGAATCGACACCGGCTTCCGGCACTTCGGCCTGGGCGGTCCAGAGGATGGCGTTGAGCACCAGCTTGCGCTGGTCGGGGTTGCCCCAGCCCTGGTGGAAGTGGCCACCGGTGAAGCCGAACCCGCGGCCGCCGCCGTCGCGCTCGGCCGCCCAGGCCACGTGCTGCTTTTCCTGCTTCTTCACCGACTCGCGCACGGCCGGGTTGCCGCTGTGCGGGCCGTCCGGGCGGCTGAGCGTCGATTCCGGTGCGACGGCGCTGAGGATGGGCAGGACACCCTGCATGCCCTTGCGGAAGCGCATGTGGAAGTACCATTCGTCATGCGAACCGAAGGGCTGCACGCCGCGGGCGATGGGATGCGCCGGCAGTTCCCTGAAGCTGGCGTCCCAGTGCGGGTTGATGCTCCAATGGATCTCGAAGCAGCCGCCCATCCAGTCGATGAACTCCTTGCCGCCCAGCTCAATCGTCGGCTCGACCGCGTAGTGCAGGGTCAGGAAGCCGCAGCCGCGCTGCATCTCCCGGTCGAGCTGCCGCAGGCGGCCGCCCTGAAGCGCCGGATGCCCCTTGCCGCCGTCGGCGTAGATGACCACCGTGGCCGCCTGCGCCAACTCCTCCGCCGCGGGCCAGCCGCCGTTGAGATGCGCGCGCACCTCGACCTGGTCGCGCACCGCGCTCTGCTCCAGGCATTTTTTCAGGAGCAGGATGCCGGCGTTGTGCTCGTGCTGGCCCGGTCCGTGCGAGGGCCGGCCGGCAATCATGACGATGAGTTTTTTGTCAGCAGCCGCCAGCGGGCTGAGCAAAGCGAGGCAAAGCAGGAGGAATTTCATGGCAGAAGCGTGGGGAGCAAACGCCTGAAGGCCAAGCGGCATTTCAGGGATCGGCGGCGAATCGGTGCGCCGCCAGCAGGCGCCAGGCCAGCAGGCCGCCCAAGCCAAACCCCAGGGTGTTCAGCGTGCCGTGCACGGCCCACATGGCGGGCATCGGCAGCGCCCAGGCGGGCAACCAGCCGCGCAGGCCGAAGCCGAGCGCCAGCAGCATCGCCACCAGCAGGCTCAGGCCCGACAGCAGGAACAGCGCGCGCACCGACAGGGGCACGCCGCGGCGAAACGCCATCGCCGCCTGCAGCAGGCCGACCCCCACGGCCCCGGCCACCAATACGGCGACGCCGAGCGGCTCGAGCCAGGCAAGCACCCGGAAATGCGTGCAGGTGATGCCGGCGGCCACCAGCGGCACGCCAAGCAGGATGCCAACGCAGACCAGACGGACCGCCGGCCCCGGGCGCTCGCGGCCGAGCAGCGCCGCCGTGAGCGGCAGCGTGAACCCGGCATGATGAAAATGCGCGGCGGTGAGCAGGACGATCAGGGCATCAAACCCCAACGGCATCCAGCCGAGCCGGCAGGTCAGCAGCCAGGCCGCGCCGACGGCGGGAAACACCGCCGCAGCGACCGCACAAAGCCGCACCGGATCCAGGCTGGGAGCCTGCCGCCAGGACAGTCCCGCCGGCACCGCCCGGAGCAGGCAGCTGCCCAGCCAGAACAGGGCGCCGGCCACCCCCAGCCAGACCGGACCGGGAATCATCAACGCGGCCAGCAGCCCCCAGCCGGCGAAGCGTTCCGCCCGCTCCGCGCCCCGCCCTCCCGCCGCCGGCGCCAGCCGCCGCGACAGCGGCATCAG
>CAYYJK010000219.1:0-6450 GCA_964472185.1 uncultured Prosthecobacter sp. | reverse complement strand
CATGAACACCCCGCCCATCCGCCTCAACCGCCGCCAACTCCTCCAGCGCACCGCCAGCGCCGGCCTTGGCGGCCTGCTCGCCGGCCTGCCCCAAGGCTGGGTCGGCTCCGCCTACGCCGACGACTCGCCCGAGACCGCCGACGTCAAGCTCGGCATCATCGCCCTCACCGACTGCTCCAGCATCGTGGTCGCCCACGAGAAGGGGCTGTTCAAAAAGTACGGCATCCGCTCGACGGTGAGCAAGGGCGCCAGCTGGGCGGCCATTCGCGACTCGCTCAGCAACGGCGACATCCAGGCCACGCACATGCTCATCGGCATGCCCATCGCCTCCACCATGGGCCTGGGCGGCGCCCCCAAAAAGCCGATGGTCATCCCCTGGCTGCTCAACCGCAACGGCCAGGCCATCACCCTGTCCAACACCTTCAAGGGCAAGGTCGCCGCCGATCCAAAGGCCCTGAAGCCCCTGGTCGACGAAGCCCGCTCGAAGGGCGCGCCGATGACGTTCGCCATGACCTTCCCGCCGGGCACCCACGCCATGTGGATGCGCTACTACCTCGCCGCCGGCGGCATCAATCCCGGCGATGCGGCCGGCGCCGGAGCGGACGTCTCCCTGATCACCGTGCCGCCGCCGCAGATGGTCGCCAACATGAAGGTCGGCAAGATGGACGGCTTCTGCGTCGGCGAACCCTGGAACGCCCGCACCATCGCCGAGGACATCGGCTTCACCGCAATCACCACGCAGGCCATCTGGAAGGACCATCCGGAAAAGGTCTGCGCCTTCACCGAGGAGTTCGCCGAAAAGAACCCAAAGACGGTCAAGGCCGTCCTCAAGGCGCTGCATGAAGCCAGCGTCTGGCTCGACAAAATGGAGAACCGCGAAGAGCAGGCGCAGATCGTCAGCGCCGCGACCTACATCAACTGCCCGCCGGAAACCATCCTCGGCCGCCTGCAGGGCAAGTACGACATGGGCGACGGCCGCAAGATCCGCGACCCGGACTACATGATCTTCAGCGACCGCAACTGCAACTACCCGCAGCCCAAGTACGCCAAATGGTGGCTCACCCAGCTGCGCCGCTGGGGTTTCACCGAAGGCGCGCCGGACTACGAAGGCGTCGCCAGGCAGGTGATGCGCACCGACCTCTATGAGGAGGCCATGAAAGAGATCGGCCATGCCCACGGCGGCCTGGACGACCGGGCGGAGACGCTGTTCGACGGCGTCACCTTCGATCCGAAGGCCGACCCGGAAGCCTACGCGGCCGCCTTTGCCGTGAAAACGCTCAAGAGCTGAGTTCCCCCGGCCGACTGCCGCCGGCCGCGGCGGTCGGCCAAGCCCGTTTCCCGCCCCAAGCTCCCCGCCTGGCCCAGGCGCCCGGAGTCCACGGCCATCGCCCGAACCCGCACTCCCGCCCATGAACCTGATCCAACGCTTCAAACTCGACGCCCTGCTCCTGCCGCTGCTGGCCCTTTTGGCCTGCGGCCTGATCTGGCACGCCCTCGCCGGCAAATCGGTCACCACCGTCAAAAAAGACGACTGGGGCGACACCGTCAAAGTCACCAAGCGCGAAGGCATCTCCGCCGACCTGCCGACGCCGGCGGAGACCTGGACCGCCAGCAGGCTCTACATCACCGAACCGCTGGCCAAGCGCGGCGAACTCGACCAGGGCATCCTGCGCTTCACCTGGATGTCCCTCGTCCTGGTCGCCCAGGGCTACTTTCTGGCGCTGCTGATCGGCACGCCCGTCGGCTTCTTCCTCGGCCTGTCGAAAAAGTTCACCCTCGCCTTCGATCCGCTCATCCAGGTGCTGCGGCCGGTGTCGCCCCTGGCTTGGCTGCCCCTGGGCATGATCCTGTTCAGCGGCGTCAAAATCGTCAACGCCGAGGGCCGCACCACCTTCGGCGCCTCCGACGCCGCCGCACTGTTCACCATCGCGGTCTGCGCCATGTGGCCGACGGTGATGAACACCGCCGTCGGCGTGCGCGCCGTGCCGCAGGACTACCTGAACGTCGCCAAGGTGCTCAAGCTCTCGCGCAGCAAGACCCTGTGGAAGGTGCTGATGCCCGCGACGCTGCCCTACATGTTCACCGGCTTCCGCCTGTCCCTGGGCATCGCCTGGCTGGTCATCGTCGCGGTCGAAATGCTGACCGGCCGCCCGGGCGTCGGCGGCTTCCTCTGGCAGCAGTACAACGCCAACAGCTACGCCCACATCATCCTCTGCATCCTGACGATCGGGATCGTGGGCTACGTGCTCGACCGCCTGATGAGCGCGGTGGAAGCCCGCTTCAAAACCGCCTGAACTCCGCACCGCCCCACACCATGGCTCTCATCGAAATCGACCACGCCGCCAAGGGCTTCGGCCCGCGCGGACGCCGCACCGAGGTGCTGCGGGACATCAACCTGAGCATCGAGGAAGGCGAGTTCGTCGTCATCGTCGGCTACTCCGGCAGCGGCAAGACCACCCTGGTCAACCTGATCTCGGGTCTGGGGCTGGCGGACGCCGGCAGCGTCCGGCTCGACGGCCAGCCCGTGCGCGGACCGGGGCCCGACCGCGGCCTGATCTTCCAGAACTACTCGCTGCTGCCCTGGCTCAGCGTCGCCGAAAACATCGCGCTCGCCGTCGACGAGGTGTTCCCGCAGTGGAGCCGTCAGCAGCGCCGCGAACAGGCGGCCAAGTACATCCGGATGGTGAAGCTCGACCACGCGGCGCACAAGCTGCCGCGCGAGCTCTCCGGCGGCATGCGCCAGCGGGTCTCCGTGGCCCGGGCGCTGGCCATGGAACCCCGGGTGCTGCTGCTCGACGAACCGCTGAGCGCGCTGGACGCCCTGACGCGCGCCACGCTGCAGGATGAAATCAGCGAGATCTGGCGCGAGAAGCTGACGACGGTGCTCTGGGTCACCAACGACCCCGACGAGGCCCTGCTGCTCGCCGACCGCGTCATCCCGCTGCTGCCCACCTCGCCGGCGACGCTCGGCACCCCCATCCGGGTGGACCTCGGGCGGCCGCGCGACCGCAAGGCCGTCAACCACGACCCGCGCTTCAAGCAGCTGCGCGCGGAACTCATCCACACCCTGCTCGCCGCCAAGAAGCAGCACACGGTGAAGTCGAGCCGCCGGCTCGTCCTGCCCGACATCCTGCCGGAGGATCTGGAACGCCGCGGCAGCTTTGAATTCCTCAGCCGCCGCGGCCCGCGCCGCCGCAACGAACTCAAGACCGAAGAAGTGGAGGTGAACCCATGAACGCACCGAACCCCAAAATGCTGGAGCTGGACCGCCTGTGGAAAATCTACGACACGCCCAAGGGGCCGGCCACGATCGTCAAGGACTTCAGCCTGCGCCTCAGGGAGGGCGAATTCGCCACGCTCATCGGCCACAGCGGCTGCGGCAAGAGCACCGTGCTCATGATGGTGGCCGGACTCAGCGATGCCAGCCGGGGCAACATGATCCTGGCCGGGCGCGAGGCCGTCGGGCCGGGGCCGGACCGCGGCATCGTCTTTCAGTCCCCCTGCCTGCTGCCCTGGATGACCGCCTTTGAAAACGTCATGCTCGGCGTCAACCAGGTGTACTTCACCGCCAGCAGGCAGGAGCGCCGGCAGATGGCCGAGTATTACCTGAGCATCGTCGGCCTGGGCGACGCCATGCACAAGCGCCCGGCCGAGCTCTCGCAGGGCATGCGCCAGCGCGTCGGCATCGCCCGCGCCTTTGCCCTGCAGCCCAAGATGCTGCTGCTCGACGAACCCTTCGGCATGCTCGACTCGCTCACCAAATACGAACTTCAGGAGGTGCTGCTCGAGCTCTGGCGGCGCAACCGCATCACCACGCTGATGGTGACCCACGACGTCGACGAGGCCATCTTCCTGTCCGACCGGGTGGTCATGATGACCGACGGCCCCGAGGCCGAAGTCGGCGACATACTGAGCATTCCCTTCGAGCGCCCGCGCAACCGCAAGGAGATCATGGAGGACCCGCGCTACTACGAGCTGCGCGAACGCCTCATCACCTTCCTCAACGACCGCTCGCACATCCGCCCGAGCCGCGAGCCGGCTTTCCAGCCCTCGCCCGACATGGCCGCCGAACTGGCCCGCAACACCGCTTTCCCTGCCGCCGCCGCTTAGCCAGCAACCCGCAACCCACACACCCCAGCAACGCCCATCCTCCATGAAACGCTTCCTTCCCCTCCTGGCTGCGGCCGCCACGGCCCATGCCGGCGCGCCCGCCCCCGCCACGCCGCCACCGCCACCCGGCTACGCCCCAATCACCCTGCTCGACGGCCGGCTCACCGTCGATCTCCAGGAAAAAATGCGCTTCGAGGCGCGCGAGAACAACTTTGACTTCAACAGCGAGGTCAACGGCCCGCAGGACGCCTCCTGGCTGCTGCAGCGCTTCCGTCTCGGCCTCGGCTACGCCGTCACGCCCTGGCTGAAGCTCTATGTCCAGGGCCAGGACGTCCGCGAACTCGGCGGCAGCCGGCCCAACGAGATCGGCACCTTCGCCGCCGAGGGCGACGACACCTTCGACCTCCTCAAGGCCTACGTCCAGGCCGGCGACCTCAAGAAGGGCTTCAGCGCCACGCTCGGCCGGCAGTTCCTGTCCTACGGCGACCAGCGCCTGATCGGACCGCTGGAATGGCTGAACCAGGCGCGCACCTTTGACGCCGTGCGCCTGCGCTACGCGGCGCCGACCTGGTCACTCGACCTGTTCAGCGCCAGCCCGGTGAACTTCAGGGACCATGAATGGAACAAGTCCAACTTTCTGGACGACGACGACAGCGTCAACGACCTGTTCAGCGGCCTGTACGCCAGCACGCAGTGGGTGCCGATCAACACCACCACCGACTTCTACCTCCTGCACAAGCGCGACGACGGCACCGCCGCGTTTGGTCCCCGCCTCGGCGACACCAGCTTCATCACCCTCGGCACCCTCTGGAAGGGCGATCCGAAAAAGCTCGGCGGCTGGGACTACGAAACCGAGATGGCCTTCCAGACCGGCGAGGTCAACGGGCGCGACCTGACCGCCTTCGCCGGCCACTGGGGCCTCGGCTACAACTGGTCCGCCTGCCGGTGGAAGCCGCGCCTCGGCATCCAGTACAACTACGCCACCGGCGACCGCGATCCGGCCGACGGCGACCTGCAAACCTTCCAGAACCTTTACCCGACGAACCACCTGTTCTACGGCTACATGGACACGACGGGCTGGCTCAACATGCACAACCCGCAGCTCAACTTCAGCTTCATGCCCACCGCCAAGCTGAAGGTCATGCTCGACTACCACCTCTACTGGAACGCCAGCAACGACGACAGCTGGCGCCGCGTCAACGGCGTCACCGCCGTGCGGCCGGTGAACGCCGCCGCGCGCGGTGCGAGCAACTTCCGCGGCCAGGAGATCGACCTCACCGCGGTGTACAAATGGAACCCGCACGTCAGCCTGCAGGCCGGCTACAGCCTGTTCATCGCCGGCGACTACCTGAGCGACACCGGCGCGGGCGACAACGCCCACTTCGGCTACGTGCAGGTGCAGTTCGACTTCTGAAGCGCGCGACCGGCGGCCGCCCGCGGCCGCCGGTTTTTTCCGCCCCTTTTCCAATGAACTTCATTCATGGATTCCATGAAGACAATGAGAGCGGTTTGAGTCCCGAAGGCCGCGTCCTGGCACGACTCCGGCTTTGACAGACAGGCGTTCCACCCAACCGCCATGAAGTTTTCCGACCTCAAAAGCTCCGGCCACTGGCCCACCCTGCTCACCGCCTTCCTGTACTTCGACTTCAGCTTCATGGTCTGGACCGTGCTCGGCCCGCTGGGCGCGCAGATCGGCGAGTCGCTGCAGCTCGACGCCGGCCAGAAGGGCCTGATGGTGGCGATGCCCATCCTCTCGGGCGCCGTCCTGCGCCTGCTGCTCGGCCTGCTGGTCGACCGCATCGGCGCCAAGCGCACCGGCCTGCTGGCGCAACTGCTGGTGATGGCGGCGCTGGCCGCAGTCTGGCAGTTCGGCGTCAGCAGCTTCGCCGGCGTGCTCCTGCTCGGCCTGGTGCTCGGCTTTGCCGGCGCCAGCTTTGCCGTGGCGCTGCCGCAGGCCGGCCGCTGGTATCCGCCGCGTCTGCAGGGCGTGGTCATGGGCCTGGCCGGCGCCGGCAACGTCGGCGTCGTGCTCGACAGCCTGATCGCCCCGCGCCTGGCCGCGGCCTACGGCTGGCAGAGCGTGTTCGGCTTCGCGCTGATCCCCGCGCTGATCGTTTTCGTCCTCTACGCCGTGTTTTCCAAGGAGGCACCGGGCAGCCACCGCCCGAAGAAGCTGCGCGACTACCTGCAGCTGCTGCGGGAGAAGGACGCCCACTGGTTCTGCTTCTACTACACGATCAGCTTCGGCGGCTTCGTCGGCCTGGCCAGCTACTACGTGCTCTATTTCAAAAGCGAGTTCGGCCTGTCCGCCGTGGCGGCCGGCGACAAGGCGGCCCTGTG
>CAYYJK010000218.1:0-6511 GCA_964472185.1 uncultured Prosthecobacter sp. | reverse complement strand
GTGATGATGGCGAAGGTGAGCTGGAACATCGCCCACATGCTGTCGCTGATCCAGTGGTAGCCGGCGCCGACGTTGCCGGGTTCGACGCCCTCGAGGAACTTCATGCTCAGGTCGCCGATGAAGGCGTTGCCGGCGCCGAAGCTGAGGCTGTAGCCGCAGGCCCACCAGAGGATGGTGACCAGGCCGGCGATGCCCATGCACTGGGCGAGGACGGACAGGACGTTCTTTTTGCGCACCAGGCCGCCGTAGAACAGGGCGAGGCCGGGCAGGGTCATGAACAGCACCAGGGCGGTGCTGACCATCTGCCAGGCGTTGTGGCCCGGGCCGGGGCCGGCGACTTTGGACTGGCCGGCTTCCGTCACGCGGGCGCCGTTGTTCATGTAGGCTTCAATGTCGGCGATGCGCTGCTCGAGGCTCGGTCCGGCCGCGGGAGCGGTGGCGGCCGCAGGGGCCGGCGCCGGCGCCGTCTCCTGGGCGGCGGCGCTGCCCAGGGCGAGGGACATGGAGGCGAGAATACCGCACGCAAGGGTGCGCCAACGGGGGGCGGGAGCGATCATGGATGGCTGGCTGGTTCGTGGTTGCGCCCAGCCCGGGCGGTGATTGGAGACCCTGAATGGCTGGACGGAAAATCAGATAAGCAATCGCCATGCCAAGTTTTGATCGGAGTGGCGGATCGTCTCGGCAAAAAAAATCCCTGGCCGCCGCAGCGGCCAGGGAGATGCGGGTTTCAGGAAACCGGCGAACTCAGTGGTTGGCCAGGAAGTCCGGGTAGGCGGCGGCGCCGTGCTCGCCGATGTCGAGACCCTGGGTCTCCTCTTCGGCGGGGACGCGCAGTCCCAGGGTGATCTTGAGGATGAAGAAGATCCCCAGGGCCGCCAGGAAGGTGAGCGCGTAGGCGAGGACGCCGGTCAGCTGGGACATCAGCTGGGCGCTGCCCGCCTTCGCCCCGAACAGGCCGACCGCGACGGTGCCGAAGATGCCGCAGACCAGGTGCACCGAGATGGCGCCGACCGGATCGTCGATCTTGACTTTGTCGAGGAAGAGCACCGAGAACACCACCAGGACGCCGGCGATCGCGCCGATGATGATGGCCTCGACCGGCGACATCTGGTCGGCGCCGGCGGTGATGCCGACCAGGCCGGCGAGGATGCCGTTGAGGGCCATCGACAGGTCCGGCTTCTTCAGCACGACGGCCGAGATCACGGCCGCGGCCAAGCCGCCGGCTGCGGCGGCCAGCGAGGTGGTGACCAGCGTCAGCGAGACCAGGGCCGGGTCGGCGGAGAGCACCGAACCGCCGTTGAAGCCGAACCAGCCGAGCCAGAGCAGGAAGACGCCGATGGTGGCGAGGGGCATGGAGTGGCCGAGGATCGGTTTGATCTTGCCGTCGGCGGTGTATTTGCCGAGACGCGGCCCGAGCAGCAGCACGCCGGCCAGGGCGCCCCAGCCGCCCACGGAATGCACCAGCGTCGAGCCGGCGAAGTCATAGAACGGAGTTTCCAGGCGGTTCAGCCAGCCGTTGCCCCACTTCCAGCTGCCGGCGATCGGGTAGACGAGCGCCACGTAGATCGTCGAAAACACCATGAAGGTGCCCAGCTTGACGCGCTCGGCGACGGCCCCCGAAACGATCGTGGCGGCCGTGGCGGCAAACATCGCCTGGAACAGGAAGTCGGTCCAGTAGGTGTAGCCCGGGTTGTAGGCGGAGGTCACGCCCGCCTCGTCGGTGCCGATGCCGAAGCCGGCGAACTTGAACCAGAACTGGGAGTCGCCGTCGGCGAAGCCCGGATACATCAGGTTGAAGCCGCAGAGGACGTAGGTCAGCAGGCCGATGCAGGGAATCAGGGTGTTCTTGAACAGAATGTTGACCGTGTTCTTCGACTGGGTGAGACCGCTTTCGACGGTGGCGAAGCCGAGGTGCATGATGAAGACCAGGGCGGTGGCGATCATCATCCAGAGGTTGTTGGTGGTGAACAGCTCCACCGACGGTCCCTTGGCTTCCTCCGCCGGGGCGGCCGGCGCTTCAGCGGGGGCGCTGGGCGCTGCAGGAGCCGCGGCCGGGGCGGCGGGCGCGGTGGCGGCCGGCGGCGCAGCCTCCTGGCTGTAGGCGCGGGGTTCAAGAGTGAGCCCCAGGGTTGCCGCCGCGAGTCCGGCGGCGACCAGGCATGCAGTCCATCGGTGATTGCTGGTTAGCATAGTTGTGTTGTTTTGAGTTGGTGTGTGGGCGGCTGCGGGAACCGGCTTGGCAAGCGTTCAAGCAGGCGCCGTGCCAACCTTGAAAAATGCGCGGCTGCGGCTTTGGCGGTCTGGTTAAATAGTTTGTTAGGTCGGGGCTGCGGCCCCGGTCGCAAGGCTGCTTCGGGGGGTCAGCGGTTCCAGGCCAGGGCGCCGCCGCGGGTGCGCTGCAGGCCCCAGCTCATGAGCAGGCGGCCGTCCTGCCAGATGTACTTCGTGCGCGTGCCGAGCTGGACGAGGATGACGTCGCGGCCGCGGCTGCTGGCCGTGGAGATCAGGCAGCGGCCGCTGGCGACCGTGTAGCCGGTCTTCATGCCGTTGCACTCCGGCATGTTGCCGAGCAGGTCGTTGGTGCTCTTCAGGGTGACCGTCTGGCCGTTGTTGCGGCGGAACGTGTAGTACTTGCGGCGCACGGCGTCGCGGATGACCGGGTCGCGGTAGGCGGCCATGGCGATGCGCGCCATGTCGCGCGCCGTCGAGTACTGGCCGGCGACGGTCAGGCCGTGCGGGTTCTTGAAGTTGGAGCGGGTGCAGCCGAGCGAACGCGCCTTGGCGTTCATGCGCGCGGCGAAGGCGCTGATGCTGCCGGCGTTGTCGCGGGCGAGCACGTTGGCGACGTCGTTGCAGCTCTTGATCAGGAAGGCGTAGAGCAGGTGGCGGCGGGTGTAGCTTTCGCCCGGGCGGAGTCCCAGGCAGGTGGGTTCGACGCGGATGTCCGAAGCGGTGACGGTGACGCGCTTGTCGAGGTTGCCGGCGTCGAGCACGACCAGGGCGGTGACCAGTTTTTGGGTGCTGGCGACGGCGCGCGCGGTTTCGGCGTTGCGCGAGGCCAGATGCCGGCCGCTGGCGGCGTCGATCAGCAGGAAGGACTCGGCGCGGATGTGCGGCACGCTGGCGGCGGCGAACATCGGCTCGGCGCCGATGTCGAAGGGCGGCGGAGCGGCGGGCGGCTGGGCCATCGCCGGTTGGGCGCCGTAGGCCGCGGGCGGGTAGGCGGCGCCCAGCGGCCGGGCCGTGGGCGGCTGGATGCAGGCGCTGAGGGCGAAAGCGAGGCTGACGGCGGCGAGGCGGGCGAGGGCAGTCATGACGGGGCAACGTGGGCGGCGGGTGCAGATTTCATGCCCGCCGGCGGATGGAATGCTGCCAAGTAGGTTCGGCGGCGGCGGGTGTCAATCGCGCAGGCGGCCGGGAGATTCGCCTTGCGCCTCCGGCGCTCCGCGCTCCGAGTGTCGGCCATGGCACTGATCATCAACGGCGAACAGGTGGACGACGAAGTCATCGAAGGCGAGTTCCGCAGCGTCAAGGGGCACTACGAACGCCTGCTGCAGGTCTCCTGCTGCGAGCGCGACCCCGAGTTTCTCGGCCAGGCCAAGGACAACCTGATCTCGCGGGTGCTGCTCAACCAGGAGTCGCTGCGCCGCTTTCCCGAGGTGCCCGAGGCCGCGGTGACCGAGCGGCTGCAGCGGCTGATGGACGAGGCGGGCGGCGAGCACCAGTTCTACCTGAACATCGGCATGCCGTACAAGGACGAGGCGCTGGTGCGCACGAACGTGGCCGGCGGCGTGCGCCTGGACCTGATGCTGGGGGAGATTTACGGGCCGGAGCCCGAATTCAGCGAGGCGGAGCTGCGTGCGGCCTACGCGGAGCGCCAGGAACTGTACCTGACGGAGGAGATGATCCGGGTGGCCCACATCACCAAGAGCCTGCAGGGGGCCGGCAGCCGGGACGAGGTCTACCAGGCGATGCGCGCCCTGCGCCGGCAGCTGCTGGCCGGGGCCGATTTCCTGCAGACGGCGGAGGCGGAGCGCGCCGACGACCAGCAGCAGATCGATCTCGGCTGGTTCAAGCGCGGCGAGTTCATGGAGGAGTTCGAGGTCATCGCCTTCTCGATGAACGAAGGCGAAATCAGTCCGGTGTTCACCACCCAGCTGGGTTTCCACCTGTGCACGGTGCTGGGGCGCCGGCCGCCGGAGCCGCTGCCGTTCGAGGCGGTGCGCGACGCCGTGCGCCAGCGGCTGACCGAGGCGGACAAGGACCGCAAGTTCAACGCCCTGATCGAGACGCTGAAGGCGGCCGCGACGATCGAGGACACCGATCCGCCGGACGACTCCCGCGGCTGCGGGCATTGACGCGGCTTCAGAGCTTCTCGGGCGCCTGCAGCAGCTGGGCGACGCGGTGCAGCAGGCGGCCGGCGCCGCCGCCGTCGAGGATGCGGTGGTCGAAGCTGAGCGTGAGTTCGGCTTCGGTGACCGGGATGAACTGCTTCACCTCCTCGCTCCAGCGCGGCACCTTGCTGCCGGCGCCCAGGCCGAGCACCAGGTTCTGTTCCGGCAGCGGAATGGGGGTTGCCCAGACGATGCCGAAGGTGCCGAAGTTGGTGACCGTGGCGATGCCCGGGCGGTTGACGTCGTTGGGCAGGCGGCGCGCGCGCGCCTGCTCGACCAGCTTGTTGTAGACCGGCACCAGCTTGGCCAGCGGCGTCTTTTCGACCTCGCGCAGGACGGGCACAAGCACGCCGTCCTCGACCTCGACGGCAAAGCCGATGTCGATGGCGCGCGGATGGACGATGCGGCTGCCGATGAGGCGGCCGGCCACGGCGGTGTTTTCGGCGAGCGCGAGGGCGAGGGCGCGGATGACGTAGAGGGCCGGACCGGGCTTCGGATTGGCCTTCTTGCGGTGGGCGAGGATGGCGTCGAGGATGACCGGGCTGCCGACGGTGGCCAGCGGGCGGCTCCAGCTGCGGCGCATCGAGTCGGCGACGGCGATGCGCATCGGCGAGGCCGGGGTCAGGCGGTGCTGCTCAAGGCCGCGCAGGAAGTTTTCGAAATCGCCGACCGTGACGCGTCCGCCGGCGCCGGTGCCGGCGATGCCGGCGAGGTCCGAGGCGTTGAGGCCGAGCTCGTTCATGCGGGCGCGCATGCGCGGCGAGATGTAGCTGGCGCCGGTGGCGCCGGCCGGGACGGGCAGGGCGCCACCTACCACGGGCTCCACCTTGGGCTGGTAGTCGGTGATGTTGTCCTCCTCGCGGAACTGGAAGTGCAGGGAGTCCGCGCTCGGCATGCTGGCGGGCGGACTGGGGCTGGCGGCCGGCGGGGCGTCTTCGGAGAAGCCGAGCGACTGGGCGTCCTCGTCGCTGATCTCGAACGAGGCGAGGTTGGTGCCGACCGCGTAGCTTTTCTGGACCTGGGCGGTGATCTGGTGGATGCGTCCGGCGCAGGGCGAACTCACGGCCATGGTGGCCTTGTTGGTCTCGACCTCGAACAGGTCGGTGCCCGCGTCAATCTGCTGGCCGGGCTCGACGAGGATGCGCACGATGGTGGCCTCGGCGATGGACTCGCCCAGCTGGGGCATCTGGATGGGGATGTTTGGCATCGCGGCAAAGGAGGCGCGGGCGGCGCGGGCGTCAAGGTGCCGTCAGAGTTCGATGACAATCTTCCCGACATGCCGGCCCGAAGCGAGGTGCTCGAAGGCCGCGGGGGCGTCGGCAAAAGCGTAGCGGCTGTCGAGGCAGGGGCGCAGGCGCGCCTGTGTGCAGGCGCCCAGCAGGTCGGCGAACATGGCGCGCGAGCCGACGTAGATGCCGTCGAGCCGGATGCCTTTGCGCAGCAGGCCGACCGTCTGGATGTCGCCGGCGGTGCCGGTGAGC
The DNA here is from genome assembly GCA_964472185.1 of uncultured Prosthecobacter sp. GTDB lineage: Bacteria > Verrucomicrobiota > Verrucomicrobiia > Verrucomicrobiales > Verrucomicrobiaceae > Prosthecobacter. Next base: position 636 of record CAYYJK010000218.1, on the reverse strand, counting down.
ACGCCGATCAGGGCGATGTGGCCGCCGAAGCGCACCGCCCTGATCGAGCGGTTCAGGGTCTCCGGGCCGCCGATTTCCACCACCTGGTCGACGCCGCGGCCGCCGGTCTGCGCCAGCGCCCAGTCGTCCCAGGCGGGGTCGGTTCGGTAGTTGTGCACGGCGTCGGCGCCGAGCTCCAGGAGTCGGCGGGCCTTGGCGTCGGAGCTGGTGATCGCAAGCACGCGGGCGCCCGCCAGCTTGGCGAGCTGGAGGGCGAACACCGAAACGCCGCCGGTGCCGAGCACCAGCACCGTGTCGCCGGGTTTCAGGCGGCCGCGCACCATCAGGGCATCCCAGGCGGTGACGGCGGCGCAGGGCAGGCTGGCCGCTTCGGCGGCATCCAGATGCTCGGGGACGCGCAGCAGGCTGGCCGCGGGCAGGCAGGCCTGCTCGCGCAGCAGGCCGTCGACCGCGCCGCCGAGGGCCAGGGCGGCGTGCTGGGCGGTGAATTCGCCGTCGAGCCAGCTGGGCATGAACGGGATCACCACCCGGTCGCCCGGCTGCCAGTCCGCGACGCCGGTTCCGACGGCCAGCACTTCGCCGGCACCGTCCGAGCAGGGAATGCGCGGGATCGGGCCGGTGATGCCGCGGATGCCC
>CAYYJK010000217.1:0-6589 GCA_964472185.1 uncultured Prosthecobacter sp. | reverse complement strand
CTCCGGACGTGCGCGAGGCCGGGCGCCGCCTGCGCCAGCGCGGGGTGCGCCCGCCGGTGGCGGTGACCGCCCTGCGCAGCCACTTCGACAAGTCCGACGACGAGCGCATCCGGGCCCTGCTGGCCGCCGGCTACCCGGAAGACACGATGGTGGACGCGCTGGTGGCGCTCGACCGCCTCGATGCGCGTGGCCTCAACGCCCGCCTCATCGGCCTGGCGCGGCCGCTCGAAACGCGCGCCAGGCAAGTCGCGCGCCTGTTCCCCGGCCAAACTTTCGATGGACTGTTCCTGATCCTGTCGGCGCCCCCGTCCGCGCCGCCGCAGGCCTGGGACGTCGCCGCCGCCACCCTGGCCCTGCCGCTGGACACCCTGCTCGGCACCGGCTCGCGCTTCCACCAAGCGCGCCAGATGCCGCTGGGCAACGGCGGTTTCCACCCCGAACCCGGCGCGCTGGCGTCGCTGGCCCGGCGGCTTCATCCGTCGACGCCGCTGCCGCGGCTCTGGGGCCGTCTGCTGAGCCTGGGCTACCGCGCCGAGGCCGTGTTCAAGGAAGTGCCGGCGCGCGCCGTGGCGGGCAACGGCCTGTCGCTGGACGCGATGGCGTCCTGCGTGTCCCTGCGTTTCCCCGGCCAGTCGCCGACGCAGAACCCGGTGGTCGCCGTGCGGCTCGAACTCGACGGCCAGGTGCGGCACGAGCCCGCGCAGGCCGACTGCTACGGCGACTTCCTGCGCGCCCTGCGCAGCGAGGGCGTGGCGCGCACGAACGCCGCCGTGATCGCCCGCGAAGCCACGAGCTGTTTCCCCGAGGGCGCACCGACCTGCGAGGCCGCCCGCAACGACGTCATCGCCGCAATCCTCGCCCGCGCCGGTTACCCGGCCGGCGACGACGCGGTCAAGAGCCGCTGAACCCATCCCCCACCGAGGACACCGACATGCGACTGCACGCAACGACCTTCTTCCCGCGGCTGATGCTCGCCGCGCTCCTGCTGGGCGGCGCCACCACCAGCCCGGCCAACGCCAAGGACCCCGACGCGCTGACGCCGACGCAGGACGCGCAGCTCGAGAAGCTCTTCGCCGGCGTCGACGCCCGCCTCGACGCGGCCCTGTCGGCCGACCCCAAGCGGCGCGAGGCGATGGAATCGGACCTCAAGGCGCTCCTGGCCCTGCCCGAAGGCAAGGCACGCCTTGAGGCTGGCCGGGCTTACCGCCAGCGCCACGCGGCCTATTACGGCGCCGCGCTCAAGCGCGCCGGCGTGGACCTGGCCGCGGTGGCACGCCAGCTGCAGCAGGTGTTGCCCGGCCACACGTTCCAGGCCACGTCCGACCACATGATCCTGGGGCAGTTCGGCGACGCGAAGGACCAGGGTTCGACGGCGACGACCGCGCCCGCGTCGTCGCGGACCATCCGGCTCGTCCTGGATCCGTCGGCCTCCGCCAACTGCGCCGGCCTCACGACCAGGGACATCGAGCAAACGCGCGACTTCATGGAGGTGAAGGCGCGGGCGGCAGGCGCGGGCGGCTGTTCGCAAGGCGCGAACCTGTCGACGAACTATGACCTGACCCAGGCCAGCACGGCTTCGCTCGCGGTCTACTACTCGGCACGTGTGTCCGTCGAAGTCGGCGGCATTGCCGGCGTCGGCATGGGGCGTGCCAACGCCACCGTCACTGCGCCGTCGATCAGCAACACCTTGTCCGTCTCCGCCGTCGCGCCGCTGCTCTGGTACGCGAACAAGGAATCGAGCCGCAGCGTCCGGCTGTCCGCCGAACAGCCCGTCGGCGGCAACCCGATCGTGCTGTTCCGGACCCACGCCTCGAGTTCGGGCGCCCTCAACGGGGGCTCCCACGCGACCGCCCGGATGTCGGCGATCGAAGCCCGCCTCACCACCACCCCCTGAACCCGGAGTCCTCGATGAACATGAAGCCCGGAAATCCGCGTCGCCACGCCCTCCTGGCCACCGCCCTCTCGACCTGCCTGGCGGCACCCGCGGCCCACGCCGCCGGCGAATTCATCACCGCCTTCCACCTCGGCCCCGACGACCGCTGCGCTTCGGTCAGCGAGCGCGGCATCGTGCTCGCCGGCCACGGCATCAACGCCACCGGCAACCGGCCGACGGTCTGGCGGGCGGGCGGCGCGCCGCTTTCCTTCGGCGGCGGGCGCGTCACGTTCACCGTCTGGGGCAACGTCGACCTCGCCAACGACATCCGGCTCGAGGGCATCACCCGCGAAGGATTCAGCGTGGGCCGCAAGCGCGGCGGCGCCGACAACGCCGCGCGCGGCTGCGGTGCGCGCGGCTCGGTGGACATCACCATCGACACCGCCACGCATCCTTCGGCGGCCCAGCGCGGTCGCCTGCGTTTCGCCTTCGCGCTGGGCGCGCCGCTGGAAGTGCCGGTGGTGCTGCAGCCAGTGCCGGGCAGCCTGGACCTGCGCTGGCCGTCGCGCTTCGATGCCGGCGTGCGCGTGGGCGAAAACCACGATTGCCTGCAGGCCAACGGCGGCCACGTGAAGGTGGACGGCGACACGCTGGAAATCGGCCTGAACCCCGACAACCCGATGCCGCGCGGCTGCGACGTGCATTCACTGGAAGTGACGAACCTCGGGGGCCTGCCCGTGCTGCGCGGCGCCGGCTTCAGTGGCGGCACGGGCGCAGGCAACCGCGGCGTCACGGTGGTGCAGGGCCCGGCGGGGGTGGGAACATTCGCCAGCGGCCAGGACAGCCCGCTGGGCGCGCTGCAGTCCATGCTGGCCAAGGCCGTGGGCGCGCCCGACCCGACCGGTCGCTTCCCGGCGCTGCGCATCGACTACGCCGCGGCGGCCCGAGCCCTGCGCGCCGCGCCGGCGCTGCAGGCCCCCACGGCCACGGCACGCAACAACCTCAACGGCGACCGCTTCGCGCGCCCCACGGCACCGGTGGCGCCCGCACCGCGGGCCATCGATTTCGCGCTCGCGCTGTCGTCGTTCAACAACGTGCCGAACCTGCACGCGCCGCTGCGCGTTCGGCTGGTCGAGGCCGGCGCGGCCGCGCGCAGCGACCTGGCCGCGGCGTTCGGGGTCTCGACGGTCTGCGCCAACCCGATGCAGGTCTCGGTGCGCGACCTCAGCACCAGTTCGCTGGCGATCACGCGGCGCGAGCTCGACGGCGGCGCCGGCCAGCGCATCACCGGCGGCGCGCAGCCGATCAGCACCGTGCTCACCTACGCGCAGCCCGGCAACTTCAACATCACGCTGCAGGTGACCGACGCCGGCGGCTCCACGCAGCAGCACCGCCAGCCGGTGACCCTGCCGCGCGCCGCCTGCAACACGGCCACGCCGCCAATCGCCGGCGGCATCCGCGTGGGTGCCGGCAGCGGCGCCAACCTGCTGCCGGCGCGGCTGTTTCCCGAGCGGCCGCTGCTGCGGCGCATCGGCGGCCTGGGCACGAACGTGATGGTCCCGGGCGGGTTCTGCGCCGGACTCGGCAACGACGCGCGCGGCCGGGCGCAGGTGCCGCCGCTGTCCTGGGGCCTGTCCTCCGCGGGTGGCGACACGGCCAGCGCCCGCGCCGAGCTGCGCGACGACGCCAGCGGGCGCGTGCTTTCGTCCTTCGATGCGCGCGTGCCGGGCAACTCGGCGCCGGTGACGCGCGACAACTACCCGGGCCGGCCCACCAGCGTGGCCGTGGTGAACGTGACCGGGCCGCTGATGCGCGACTTCGGCAACCAGGCCGGCTGCTTCCTCGACCCCTCGGTCGCCGCGCCGGCGCTCGACCCGCCGTTCCGGCTGGTGGTCGACCCGAACAACGCCGTGGCCGAAGGCCCCGACGCGACCACCACCGAAGCCGACAACGAACTGACCTTCTGAGGACCGACCATGACCCGCTCCCGCACCCAAGGCTCCCGCCTCGCCCCGCTCGCCCTCGCCTGCTCGCTGGCGCTGCTCGCCGGCTGCGCCACCGCTCCCCGCCAGGCCAGCGCGGCCCGCAGCGAACTGCCCCGCCCCGCCGACGACTGGTCCGCCAGCCAGCGCGCCCTGCAGGACGGCGACTGGGGCACGGCCCGCCAGTCGCTGGCGCGCCTGCTGCAGCAGGACCTGCGCAACGGCCACCTGCAGTTCCTGCACGCGCTGGCCGAGGAAAACGAGGCGCGCGGCGGCGACCGCGCGCGCCTCGAGCTCGCGTCGGTCGGCTACGCCAACGCCGTGCGCTTCGCACCGGGCCAGTACTGGGCGCTGCTGCACCTGGGCTTCCTGGAGCTCGAGCGCGACGAATTCGGCGCCGCGCAGAACCGCTTCGCCGAAGCCGCCATGGACCAGCCCGGCCGCTGGGAGGCCTTCTACGGCCTGGGCGTGGCGTCCTATTTCGGGCGCGACCTGCCCATGCTGGCGCTGGCCGCGGCGCGTGCGCACGAACTGGCGCCGGACGAACCGGAAACGCAGCGGCTGCAGGCGCTGGCCCTCGCAGCGCAGGGCAATGAAGGCGCGCGCGACCTGGCCCGCCGCACCGGGAAGGATGGCGGCCCCGCCGGGCGCGCGCACCTGGAGAAGCGTGTCGGCGAATTCCTGGCCATGGCCAACACCACGCAGGACGGCTTCGCCACGAACGACGGTTTCGCCACCAGCGACGCACCGGCCGACGAACCCGCGGTGGCACCCAACCAGGTGGTGGTCGAAGTCACCATCCTGCTCAGCTCCAAACTCGACCAGGCCACGCGCGGCGTGAACCTCTTCGATGGTCTGCGCATGCTCTATGGCTACAACAACACCCTGGCCCGCACCATCAACAGCCTCGGGCGCGAATCCACCCGGACCATCACCTCGCAGATATCCACGCCGCAGCTCGACTACAGCCTCAACCTGTTCAACGACTCGGGCCAGCACTACAGCGTGGTGGCGCGCCCTTCCATCACTGCGCACCTGGGCCGGGAATCACAGTTCTTCGCCGGGCGCACCATCAACGTCGAGGTCAGCGGGGTTAATCTGGGCCAGCTCCAGCCCATCGACGTGGGCGTGCAGCTGAAGGTGACGCCGGAGCAGATCGACGGCCGCAAGGTCACCTTCCAGGTCGGCGCCGAACGCTCGTTCCTGACCCAGGAGCAGGTGGGCACCTTCGAGCGTTCGCTGGCGACGTTCCGGCAAACGGTGTCGGCCACGGCCGACGTGGAATTCGGGCAGACGCTGGTGCTCAGCGCGTTGTCCGAGGAAGTCTCCGACCGCTTCAGCTCGAAGATCCCCGTGGCCGGCGACATCCCGCTGGTGGGCCTGCTGGCCAAACGCACCTCGGATACGACACGTCAGGAGTCGCTGCTGATCCTGGTCACGCCCAAGCTGCCGCTCACGCTGGACACGCCCGACACTGCGGCGCGACGGCAGCAGGCGGCCGAGGCGCTGCTGGCCACCTGGCGCGAACGCGTGGACCCGCGCGCGGACGTGCCGTCCATCCTCAAGCGGCTGCAGCGCACGCGCTGGCTGCGGCAGCCCGAGGCCGGCGACCTGGGCCTGCACATGCCGCGCACGCGCGCGCTGCAACGCGAAGCCATCGCCGAGACCCTGCAACTGGCGCGGCGCTGAGCACGCCGGACCAGCGCGGCCTCGCCGCTCAGTCGCCCAAGTCGGCGTCGAGCAGCAGCAGGGCGGTGGCGGCGGCGGCCAGGAAGGCCTGCTGGCGGGGGTCGGCGGCGGGGTCGAGCAGCACCCGGCCGGCGTTGATCGTTTCCACCACCATCCAGGTTTCGCCGGCGCGCTGCACCTCGAAACCGTTGGCGTCCATCGAAGTGAAGCCGCTGCAGGCGTAGCCGTGCAGGCTGCGGATGGCCAACGGGCCCCAAGGCGAGTCGAGCCTGCCTTCGAAGCCCTGCCGGCGCACGGCCAGCTCCAGCGGCAGCACCGGGGCGCCGTCGCCCATCCGCAGGCCGCAGGCCAGCAGCGGACCTTCGAAAGCGGTGAGGTCGAGTTCAAGCGACGAATCTTCATCGCCATGGTGCAGCACGGTCTGGCGCGAGGCGCACTGCACCTCGACCGGCGGCTGGCCCAGGGTGGTGAGGGTGAAGGCGTAGGGCCGCTCGCTGGCGCGCAAACCGGTGCGGCCGACGGGCGCTTCCCAGCGGAAGGTGTCGCCCTCGTGCATGCGGCGCGCGCTGTAGGGGCCGAAGTGGATGGGCTGGTTGAAGCGGCGGGGCGAGTGCCCGCTGACCGCATGCGCCACCGCGCGTTCGGCGAAACCCGCGGGCAGTTTCACCTGGGCCGGCGTGCAGGCGGAGAGCGCGGCGGCGGCGAGCGCGGCGGCAAGGAGCGGCAGGGGTTTCATCAGGGCAGGCTCGGCGTTCGGGAAGGCGGCAGCCTGCGGCCTGCGGCCAAGTGGCCACCCCTGCCGGAGGTCACGGCTCGTGCCGGCCATTCAGAGGCGATTCCGGGGCAAAGAAAAAGCCCCGCCGGAGCGGGGCTTTTCGTGGAGCGGGAATTCCCTCTCCCCAACCCCTCTCCCGCGGGCGGGAGAGGGGCTTTCGGGGGGATCAGAAGTCCATGCCGCCCATGCCGCCCATGCCACCACCGGCCGGCATGGCCGGCTCGTCCTTCTTCGGGGCCTCGGCCACCATCGCTTCGGTGGTGATCATCA
>CAYYJK010000216.1:0-6618 GCA_964472185.1 uncultured Prosthecobacter sp. | reverse complement strand
GCCGGCCGCGCGGCCGGCACGCAGCTGGACGCCCTGGTCAAGGAGAAGCTCGGCATCGAGGTCGAGTACCGCAAGGCCGCGCAGCGGCTGGCCACGGCGGAGCAGGCCTCGAAGGAGGCTTCGCAAAAGCTGGCCGATTCCTCGCTGCGCATCGCCAGTCTGGAGAAGGAGCGCAACCAGCTGCTTGGCGAACGCGATGCGGCCGTCAAGGAGCGCGACGCCGCCGTCACCGCGCGCGACAGCGCGGTGCAGGAGCGTGACAAGCTGAGCACGCAGTATCTCGGCATGCAGAGCCAGATTGAGGTGCTCAAGAAGCGCGCTCCGGCCAGCGACGAGGTCAAGCGCATCATCGCTGAGAACGACCGCCTGAAGTCCGCCCTCGAAACCGCGCAGAAGCAGGTGGAGACGCTGAAGGCCGACGTCAACCGCAAGGATCAGGAGATCGCCCAGTTGCGCGGCCAGGTGACCACCCTGCAGGGCGAGATGGCGACGCTGCGTCAGGAAAGCGGCGCCTACCAGACCAAGGTTGCCGAGCTGACCCTGCAGCTGAAGAACCTCCAGGCCGGCAAGCCGGAGGCGATGACCCCCGAGCTGGCCAAGGAGAACGACCTGCTGCGCGAAATCATCATGCGCCAGCTGCGCAGCCAGTACCGCCAGCAGCAGGCCAAGGACCTGGTGCTCGCCGAGCTGCAGAAAATGGAGGGCGTTTCCAAGAAGCTGCTGGAGCAGGTCGAGGAGCTCAAGGGCAGCCGCCTGACCCTGACCCCGGATGAGGAGAAGCTGTTCTCCGATCCGTCGGTGCGGGAGATGCTCGGCAGCGACGGCATCCAGGGCACCCTCATCGCCCGCGTCTCGCAACCGGCGGCGGCCGCTCCCAAGGCCGCCGAGGAAAATCCGGTCACGGCCCTGCTCAACAAGGCCAACGAGGCCTTCGCCACCCAGCGTTTCGCCGATGCCGCCACCCTCTACGAGGATGCGCTGCGCGCCGATCCCAAAAACACCATGGCCCTCGTCGGCCTCGGCTACTCCCGGCAGCGCGAGAACAAGCTCACCGAGGCCGAGTCGGCGCTGAAGAAGTGCCTGGCCGTCGACCCGGCCAACGAAGTGGCCGCCTTCCATCTCGGCGTCACCCACTTCAAGCAGCAGCGCTGGAACGACGCCTCCGGCGCGTTCGAGAAGAGCCTCGCCAAAAACGCCCAGAACGCCCGCGCCCGCCACTACCTCGGCATCATCTCGACCAAGCTCAACTTCCTCGACCGCGCTGAGCGCGAGTTCAAGACGGCGCTGGCGATCGATCCGAACTACGGCGAGGCGCACTTCAACCTGGCGGTGCTGTACGCGACCTGGGATCCGCCGCAGTGGGACAAGGCCAAGGCGGAATACGACGAGGCCCTGAAAAAGGGCGTCACGCCGGACGAAGCCCTGGAGAACCTGCTCAAGAGCAGCGCGCGCAAGTCCGTCTCCTCCCGCTGAAGCTGCCCCGATGCCCGCCGAGCTTGCCCGCGCTTTCGTCCGGTGGTTCCAGGCGAACGGCCGCGACTATCCCTGGCGGCAGACGCGCGATCCCTACGCGATCCTGGTCTCGGAGGTGATGCTCCAGCAGACGCAGATCCGCACGGTGCTCGAGCGCGGCTACTACGCGCGCTGGCTGCAGCGCTTTCCGGATTTCGCCGCGCTGGCGGCGGCGGACGAGGCCGAAGTGCTGAAGGCCTGGGAGGGCCTGGGGTACTACCGCCGGGCGCGCAACCTGCAGAAACTGGCGCAGGCGGTGATGACCGGGCATGCGGGGCGGTTCCCCAGCGAGCCGGACGCCATCCGCGCCCTGCCGGGCATCGGCCCCTACACGGCCGGCGCCGTCGCCAGTTTTGCCTTCGGCCTGGCGGAGCCGCTGGTCGACGGCAACGTCGCCCGCGTCCTGGCCCGGCTGGACAACGACGCCACCCCGGTGGATTCGACCGCCGGCAGCCGCCGCCTTTGGGCGCGTGCCGCCGGGCTGGTGCGGGCCAGCGACGATCCGCGCGCCCTGAATTCGGCCCTGATGGAGCTGGGCCAGACCGTCTGCCGGCCGGCGCAGCCGCTCTGCGCGGACTGTCCCGTGCAGGCGTTCTGCCGCGCCACCGATCCCGCCGCCCTGCCGGTGAAATCGGCGCGGCAGACGCTGACGGAGGTGACCGAGCGGGTCGTGTTCCTGCGCACCGCCGAGGGCGTGCTGCTGGAGCAGGAGACGGGGCCGCGGCGCACCGGCCTGTGGAAGCTGCCGGCCCTGCCGGAAGCCTGGCTGCGGCGGCCGCCGCCGGTGCTGCTCAAAAGCCGCTACGGCATCACCCGCTACAAGGTCACGCTGTGGGTGCACGAGGCGCCGCCGGCGCTGCCGCCGTGGCCCGACAACCACCGGCTGCTGCCCTGGCATGAACTGGCGGCCGCGCCCATGCCGAGTCCGTACCGGCGCGCTCTCGACCGCCTGCTGGACGGCGACGATTTTCGGCTGCAGGCCTGAGCTGCGGGCCACCTTGAACCTTGATGCGGCGCCGTCCCGGGGTTAGATGCGCTGCTTATGTCCAAAGGTCTGGGTGCCACCACCACGCAGTTTTTCCAGCTCGGCTCCGCCGCCGAGCCCTTCGTGTTTGCCAGCGGCGACACCCTGCCGGGCATCACCGTCGCCTACGAGACCTACGGCCGCCTCAACGCCGCCAAGAGCAACGCGGTGCTGCTCTTCCACGCCCTCTCCGGCAGCCAGCATGCCGCCGGCCGCACCGAAACGGTGGAAGGCGTCGGCGAACGCTGGGCCGAGGAGATCCGGGCGGGCTGGTGGGATCTCTACATCGGGCCTGGCAAGGCGCTCGACACGAACCGGTACTTCGTCATCTGCGCCAACTACCTCGGCGGCTGCTATGGCAGCAGCGGGCCGGCCTCCCTCGATCCGGAGACGGGCCGCCCCTACGGCAGCCGCTTCCCCTCCGTGCTGACCAGCGACGTCGTGCGCAGCCAGGCGGCCCTGCTCGACCACCTGGGCATCCGCACCCTGCACGCCGTCATCGGCGCCAGCGTCGGCGGCCTGCTGGCCATCAACTTCGCCACCCTGTTCCCCGAGCGCGTCCGCATCGTCATGCCCGTCGCCACCGGCCTGCGCACCACGGTGCTGACGCGCCTGACCCTGTTCGAGCAGGTCATGGCCATCGAGAACGACCCGCACTTCCACGGCGGCGACTACTACGACGGTCCGGCGCCGGAATACGGCTTGGCCCTGGCGCGCATGATCTCGCACAAGACCTTCGTGCACCTCGACGCCATCGAGAAGCGCGCCCGCACCACGGTCAGCCAGCCCAACGGCCAGCTCGCCTGGTACCGGGTCGGCCACAACGTCGAGAGCTACATGCTGCACCAGGGCAAGAAGTTCGTGAAGCGCTTCGACGCCAACAGCTACCTGCGCATCGTCAACATGTGGCTGCGCTTCGACCCGCTGCGCGATGCGGGCGTGGACTGCTACGAGGACCTGTTCGCCCGCAGCCGCGCCGCCGGCCACCACTACCTCGTGTTCAGCATCGACTCCGACTTCTGCTTCTATCCAGAGGAGCAGGCCGAGATGGTCGCCGCGCTGGAGAAGGCCGACGTGTCGTCGATGCACATCACCGTGCACTCGGCCAAGGGCCACGACTCCTTCCTGCTCGAGCCCGAGCTGTACACGCCGCACCTGGTGTACACGCTGGAAGGCCGCTGGCAGAAGAGCTCGCTGCACGCGGCGGTGATGGACGTCGAGTAGGCCCGCTGCGGGCCTACAGCGGCAGCGGCGCGTCCTCGCCGATGACCTTGACCTCGAGCTCCAGCTCGACGCCGCGTTCGCGCCGGGCCGCCGCCTGGATCTCGGCGATCAGGTCGAGCACCTCGCGCGCCGTTGCGCCGCCTTCGTTGACGATGAAGTTGCCGTGCACTTCCGAGACGGCGGCCCGGCCGACGCGCCGGCCCTTGAGGCCGAGCTCGTCGACGAGCTTGCCGGCGCCGCAGAGCTGCGGATTCTTGAAGATGCAGCCGGCGCTGGCGCCGACGGGCTGCGTGGTCCGGCGCTTGACCCGGCTGGCTTCGAGGCCGGCATCGATCGCCGCAGGGCTCGCGGGACGGCCTTCGAGCACGGCGCCGACGATGTACTGCGCCTCGAATTCCGGCACGCTGCGGTACTGGCGGGTGATTTCCGCCAGCGGTTTTTCCTGGAGGCTGCCGTCGGCGGCGATGAAGCGCACGCTGACCACGTGGTCGCACATCTCCGCGCCCATCGCCCCGGCGTTCATGCGGATGGCGCCGCCGAGGTTGCCCGGCACGCCCTCCATCCATTCCAGGCCGCCGATGCCGGCGTTGCGCGCCGCACTGGCGATTTTCTTCAGGCGGGCGCCGACGCCGGCGACGAGGCGCAGGCCCTCGGCGCGCACCTCTTCAAATTCGCCCTTGCTGGGATGGATCACCGCGCCGCGGATGCCGCCGTCGCGGACCAGCAGGTTGGAGCCGCGGCCAATGACGCGGATGGGCACGCCGGCCGCGCGCAGGTGGCGCACGATTTCGGCAAAGCCGGCGACGGTGCGCGGCTCGATCCAGAACTGGGCGGGGCCGCCGATCAGGAAGGTGGTGTGGCGGCTCATCGGTTCCTGCAGCCGCGCTGCGCCGCCGCCGTGCTGGTCGAGCAGTTCCCAGAGCCGCTCCAGCAGCGGCAGGTCGCGGGCGACGGCCCGGCCCACCTCGTGGACGTTGCCGGCGCCGAGGGTGATGAGCAGGTCGCCGGGGCGCAGGGCGTTGCCGGCCTTGTCGCGCGCTTCCAGCAGGGTGGGGGTGAACTGCACGGCGGCGGCCGGGCGCTTGCGGCCCTGGCGGGCGTCGTGCGCCAGCACCTCCTCGACGATCGTTGCGCCGGTGACGCCGGGCAGCGGCTTTTCGCTGGCGGCGTAGATGTCGGTGACCAGCAGGGAGTCGACCTCGTCGAAGGCGGCGCCGAACTCCTTCTTTAGCAGCTGGGTGCGGCTGTAGCGGTGCGGTTGGAACAGGCAGACGATGCGTTCGGGGCGCAGGCCGCGGGCGGTGGCGAGCGTGGCGGCGATCTCGCTGGGGTGGTGACCGTAGTCGTCGATGACGGTGAAGCGCGTGCCGCTGTGGCGGATCTCAAAGCGCCGTTTGGCGCCGCGGAAGCTCTTCAGGGCCTCCTGGATGCGGGGGAAGGGAACGCCGAGGCGGGTGGCCAGGGCGATCGCCGCAAGGGCGTTGGAAACGTTGTGCCGGCCGGGAATGCCCAGCGTCGCGGCGCCGAGCTTGTCCTCGCCCTGGTAGACCTCGAACTCCGTGTGGTCCGGCCGCATGGCCAGGATGTCGGCCGAAAAGTCGTGGGCGCGGCTCCAGCCGTAGCTGACCGCGCGTTCGCCGCCGCTGCAGACTTCGCGGGCGACCGGATCCTCGGCGCAGTATACCCAGCAGCCCGGGGTCTGATCGAGCAGCCGGCGGAACACGGCCTTGATGGCCTCGATGCCGTCGTAGAAGTCGAGATGCTCCGGCTCGATGTTGAGCACGATGCTGTGCTGCGGCTGGAAGTTGACCAGGGTGCCGTCGCTTTCATCCCCCTCGGCCACGAACAGCTCGCCCTCGGGATCCCAATGGGCGTTGGTGCCCAGGATGGGGATTTCCGCGCCGACGTAGTGGCTGGGCTTGAGGCCGCCCTGGCGCAGCAGGTGCGCGGTCAGCGCGGAGGTGGTGGTCTTGCCGTGCGTGCCGGCGACGACCACGCCCTTTTTGCCGGCCATGACAGCGGCCAGCGCCTCGGCGCGGCGCACCAGCGGGATGCCCTGCTTGTAGGCCGCCTCGTAGGCGACGTTGCCCGGCTTGATGGCGCTCGAGTAGATGACCATGTCGCAGTCCGCCACCTCGTGCTCGGTGTGCCCGGGATGGAACTGCAGGCCCAGCTGCTGCAGCCGGTCGGTCTCCAGGGTGGTCGCCTTGTCCGAACCGCTGACCCGGTGGCCGAGTGCCAGCAGCAGCGAGGCCAGGCCGCTCATGCCGGATCCCGCCACCCCGATGAGGTTGATGCGCATGGGATGACGGCTTTCCTGAAGCAGGCTGAGGACGGCGAGGGACATGGGGAGCGTCACCCTAGCGCACCGGGCGCGGCGGGCAAAAACGAATGTGTGCCCCGGGCAAAAAGCCGGTCCGGTCCGCTCAGTTGAGCTCGACCTGTTCGGGCGTTCCGGCCATGAGCTGGTGCAGCGGGCCCAGTTCGGTCAGGATGGTCCCCCACATGGATTCGGGGGCGGGGTGGCCCAGGATGAAGCGGCGCGCCGGCGACAGGATCCAGGAGCGGCGTTTGATTTCGCCTTCGACCTGGCCGCTTGACCAGCCGGTGTAGCCGACGAACCCGCGGACATCGCGGCCCAGGCTCATTTCGTGGGCGGCGGCATCCACCGAGAGGTGCGTCTGGCAGCGCAGCGTGCCCTGCTTGCGGTTCCAGTGCAGGGAGGCGAAGGCGAGCTTGTCGGTGGCGACCGGGCCGCCGTAATACACCGGCGCCTGTCCGAGCGGCCCCAGGTCCTGTTCGGGCAGCAGGTCGGCGACCTGCTGGTCAAGCGGCCGGTTGAGCACGTAGCCGAAGGC
>CAYYJK010000215.1:2485-6627 GCA_964472185.1 uncultured Prosthecobacter sp. | reverse complement strand
TAGTCCTGGGCCAGGTGGTCGACGACGCCGCGGATGTGCTCCTCGAGGTGCGAGAGCTGCTGCGTCGACTCGTCGTCGGCGCCGGCGACCGCCTCGCGGGCGCGGTAAATGCCGAGCCGGTAGTTGCTGTAGGCGGCGAGCCGGCCGTTTTTGAAGTACAGCGCCCGCGTGTTGCCCGGGCCGATGTGGGAGACGAAGGTGTTGCCCTCGCGCAGGGCCGGGTTCTTCTGCAGCATGCGCAGGCCGATCTGGTAGACCAGGCGGGTCATGTCGCCGTCGTCGATCAGGCGGGCGTTCAGGCCCGTGGTCACCTGCAGGCGGTTGAGGAAGATCTCGTGGTTGGAGGCTTCGGAGAGGATGTTCGTGTTGAACAGGCGGACCTGGGCCAGCGGCAGGCCGTATTCGCGCACGCTGAGCAGGTAGTCCCGGAGGATGCCGGCCGCCTGCTCCATCGTGCCGCGGGTGATCGTGCCGGTGCGGAAGATGTCGCGCGCGACTGGCAGCGGCTTGTCCAGGTGCTCGAGCAGGTGGAAGTCGCCGTTGTCGTCGCGCGAGCCGATGATCAGGGACAGGGACGCCGCGCCGACGTAGATGACGGCGTGCTCTCGGGAGGCGGGCGGGATGACGGATTCGGACATGGTCTAGCGTTCCTGGGTCTGGCGCAGCCAGGCCACGCTGCCCACGGCCACGGCGCTGCCGCCCAGCTTGGCCAGTGAGTACTTGATGCCCTGGGTCAGGCCGGGCAGGGCATAGCGGTTCACCTCGTCCTTGAGCTGGTTGAGGTAGAGCTCCGGCAGCTCTTCAACCAGGCCGCCGCCCATGGTGATGTGGTCCGGGGCGAACAGGTTGACGACCGCTGCCACGCCCATGCCGAGGTAGCGGATGCTGTTGCGGAACATGACCTGGGCGGCCTCGTCCTTGCCGCGGAAAGCCGCGGCCAGCGATTTGCTGCGGATGTCGCGCAGGTTGCCGCGGGTCTTCTTGTCGAGCTCGGGCAGCTGGCCGCGGTAGCAGGCGACGCCGGCCTGGGAGGCCACTGCCAGGCGGCTGGTCAGGTCCTCAAGGATCACCGCGCCAAATTCGCCGCTGCCCAGGTGGGTGCCCGGCAGGTAGATCATGCCCAGTTCCATGGCCGAGACGTTGCGGCCCATGATCAGCTGGCCGTTGTACACGAAGCCGGCGCCGACGCCGGTGCCGGGGAAGATGCCGAGCAGCGAGCGCGCGCCCTTGGCTGCGCCCAGGCGGTACTCGCCGTAGGTGCCGGCGTCGACGTCGTTGAGCACGGCCACCGGCTTCTTGAAGGCGGTCTTGAGGATCGAGCCCAGGCCCATGTTGTGCCAGCCCAGGTTGGGTGCGTTGATCAGGATGCCCTTGTCGGGGTTGACCAGGCCCGGGCAGCCAATGCCGATGCCCTGCAGGCCCTTGGGATCGACCCCGGCCGCCTCGATGGCTTCCTGGATGGTGTTGAGGATCTTTTTGCGCCCCTTGATCTGGCCGTCGGAGCCGTTCGTCGACTTGCGCGCCGTGCCCAGGATCCGGTAGTCGGCGTCGAGCACGCAGGCGAGCATCTTGGTGCCGCCGAGGTCGAAGCCGATCCAGAAGGGGATGCGTTTGAGCGCGGGGGCGGCCGGCTTGGCCGCGGGCTTCTTGCCGGCTCCTTTGTCCGACTTCTTCTTGAGCAAGGCTTTGGCAGGCATGGCAATCGGGGCTGTTGGCCCGGCTATTGAGCACGGGCTTTGACTCCGGGGCAAGCGACATCGCGCGCCCGGCCGGGCAAAATCCCCTTGCAGGCGGGGCCTTCCGCCGGAAGTCTGCGCGCTCCCTTTTCCCGCCATGCAAAGCCTTTGGAACGATCAAGAAGCCGCCTCGTTTGGAACCGACCTGCTCGGACAGCGCGTCTACACCAGCCGTCTGCTCGGTCGCAATCCGGCCTTGGTCCTGCACGGCGGCGGCAACACTTCGGTGAAGGTGACCGAGACGGACTTCTTCGGCGACGAGGTGCAGCTCTGCTACGTCAAGGGCAGCGGCTGGGATCTGGCGACCATCGAGCGTGCGGGCTTCGCACCGGTGCGCATGGACGCCCTGCTGCGGATGGCCCGGCTGCCGGCGATGTCCGACGCCGACATGGTGCTGCAGCAGCGCGCCGCCATGACCGATCCGAACGCCCCGGCGGCCTCAATCGAGGCGATCCTGCACGCCATCCTGCCCTTCCGTTTTGTTGACCACAGCCACGCCAACGCCATCGCCGCGCTGACCTGCAACGCCTCGGGCGAGGCGCGCGTGGAGGAGCTCTTCGGCAAGCGCGTGATCGTCGTGCCCTACGTCATGCCCGGCTTCATCCTGGCCAAGACCGTCGCCGACCTGATCGCCGGCCGCGACCTGCGCGCCGAGGGCATCCAGGGCATGGTGCTGCTGAAGCACGGCCTGTTCACCTTCGATGACGACGCCCGCAGGAGCTACGAACTGCACCTCGAGATGGTCACCCAGGCCGAGGAGTGCCTGGCCCGGTTGAGCGGGCAGGCGCTGCCGGCGCAGGCGGAATCCCGGGTGGAGCTCAAGGCGCTCGCCCGGCTGCGCCAGGCCGTTTCGAAACAGCGCGGCTTTCCGCAGATCGCCCGCCTCAACGCCAGCCCCGAAGCCGCCGGTTACGCCGGTCTGGCCGGCGTGGCCGACTTCGGCACGCGCGGCCCGCTGACTCCGGACCACAGCATCCGCACCAAGCGCGCGCCGGCGGTGATCGGCGACGACATCGACGCCTCCGTGCAGGCCTACGCCGGGGCTTATGCGGCCTACTTCCAGCGCAATGCCGCCGGCCAGACCATGCTCGACCCGGCGCCGCGCTTCGCCATCTGGCCGGGCTGCGGCCTGGTCAGCTTCGGCGACACGGTCAAGGACGCCGACATTGTCGCCGACATCGCCCGGCACACCGCGGCCACAGTCCAGCTCGGCGAGGCCGTCGGCGGCTGGGAACCGCTGCCGGAGAAGGACATTTTTGAGATCGAGTACTGGGAGCTCGAACAGGCCAAGCTGCGCAAGGGGCCGGCCCGCAAGGTGCACCAGGGCAAGGTCGCGCTGGTCACCGGCTGCGCCGCCGGCATCGGCTTTGCCATTGCCGAAAGCCTCGCCGAACAGGGCGCCCAGGTGGTCGGCCTCGACATCGACCGGGAGATCCCCGAGATCATGAAGAAGATCGGCGGCACCGGCATCGTGGTGAACCTCACGGAGGACCAGCCGGTGCAGGACGCGATCGATTTCGTGGTGCGCGAGTTCGGCGGCATCGACATCGTCGTCAGCAATGCCGGCATCTTCCCGAAGAACGAGCACCTCGACGTCATGGCCCAGACGGACTGGGACCGCACGCTGGCGATCAATCTGACCAGCCATCAGAAGCTGATGCACAAGGTGATCCCGTTCGTGAAGCTCGGCCTGGAGCCCAGCATCATCTTCGTCGGCAGCCGCAACTTCAAGGCGCCGGGCCCGGGCGCGTCGGCCTACTCCTGCAGCAAGGCCGCGCTCACCCAGCTCTGCCGCGTCGCCGCCCTGGAGCTGGCGCCCTGGCGGGTGCGCGTCAACATCGTCCATCCGGATGCTGTGTTCGACACCAAGCTCTGGACCCCGGAGGCGCTGCAGCGCAGCGCCGAGCGCTACGGCATGACCGTGGAGGAGTACAAGACCAAGAACCTGATGAAGGTGGAGATCAAATCCAAGGACATCGGCAACATGGTCGCCGCCATGGCCAGCCCGCTGTTCGCCAAGGTCACCGGCGCGCAGATCCCGGTGGACGGGGGCAACGACCGCGTCATCTGAGGCACCGCCTCACGGCGCCTCCTGGGCCAGCTCCGCGCTGGCCGGCGGCGGGTCGCGCCGGATGCTCACCGGCGTGCCGCGGTGCACCCATTCGTAGAAAAACCGCGCCGGATTGCCGCCGGTCAGCGGCACGCGAATGCAGCCGTGCGAGGCGGGGTAGTCCGGCACCGAGGTGAAGCCGTGGATGAAAATGTGGCCGTTGACCTGGACGCTCCAGGGCATCGGCGCGTTCTTGTAGCGGCTGGAGCGGTGCATGACCGCCTTGAACGGCCCGGCCTTGAATTCGCCGGCGGGGGTGCTGTTGCGGCGTCCGGTGCTGACCTTGGTCTCCAGGA
>CAYYJK010000215.1:0-2385 GCA_964472185.1 uncultured Prosthecobacter sp. | reverse complement strand
TACCAGGCCGTGGTCATTCCCCAGGCGCTGGAACTGCTGCAGCCCCAGCGCGGCGAACTCCTGCTCGACCTCGGCTGCGGCCAGGGGGTGTTTTCCCGGGCGCTTGCCGAGCGCGGCGCGCGCGTCACCGGCGTCGATGCCGCGCCGACGCTGATCGCCAAGGCCCGCACCTATGCCAGCCGCACGCCGATCCGCTACTACGACCGCGATGCCGCCGAACTCGGCGGGCTCGGCCCCTTCGACGCCGCCTCGGCCATCCTCTGCCTGCAGAACATGGAGCACCTGGACACGGTGATCGCCGCCACCGCGGCGGCGCTCAAGCCGGGCGGGCGCATGCTCTGGGTGCTCAATCACCCCGCCTTTCGCATCCCGCGCCAGTCGAGCTGGGGGCACGAGGAGGAGCGCAAAATCCAGTACCGGCGGGTGGACGCCTACAGCAGCACCCTTGGCATCCCGATCACCATGCATCCCGGCAAGGCCGACAGCGAAAGCACCGTGTCCTTCCACCGCAGCCTGGAAACGCTGACCCGGTCCGGCTTCCAGGCCGGGCTGCTCATGGCCGGCCTGCGCGAGTGGTATTCGCACAAGGAAAGCCAGCCCGGACCGCGGGCGCGCGCAGAGAACCGGGCGCGCCGGGAGTTTCCGCTTTTTCTGGCGCTTCTCTGGAAAAAACCGTAATTCGTCACGCGACATCGCCGCCCTCATGAAACGACTTCTTCTTGCCCTCGGCCTTCTGGGACTCGCCCTCGCCTCCTGCCGCAGCACCGGCGAGCCAGAACGCCCACGGCCCGGCTCGGCCGGACACGCGTACTTCGTCGCTTACGTGAAGCCGATTTTCGAGATGCAGTGCGTCCGCTGCCACCAGGGCGAGAAACCGCCGGCCGGCCTGTCCCTGACGCGCCGCGAGGGCGTCCTGGCGCCGCGGGCGGACGGCCGCCGCTACCTCGTCGCCGGCGATCCCGACGCCAGCCTGCTGCTGACCTCGGTCATGCGCAACGGCACCCACCCCCTGCTCATGCCCAAGCTCCAGGTCACCCTGACCGACGACGAGGTCGGCGTGCTTCACGAATGGATCGAGGACGGCGCCGGCTGGCCGGACGCTCCGGCCGGGTTGCTGCGCGCGCGCTACAACCCGGAAAATCCCTGACAGCCGGGCGCTGTCACAAAAATACCCACATGCGCCAGTTTGCGCGTAGCGTCGGAAGCGCACCGCGAACACCGTCGGCCAAGCCACCGATCACCTCTCATGGGCAAAGAATACGACACCACCCCCCAAACCGTCCCGCACGTCGCGACGAAGTACCGCACGATCTGCACGCCTGTGCCGCATCCGGATTCGATCCAGCACATCGAGCGCAGCCGCCAGTACGAGCCGCTGTCCATGCGCGGGATGCCGCCCATCGTCTGGGAGCGCGCGGAGGACATCTTCGTGTACGACAAGTACGGCAACCGCTGGCTCGACTGGAGCAGCGGCGTGCTGGTGACCAACTGCGGCCACGGCGTGCCGGAAGTGCGCCAGGCCATCATCGACCAGGTCAACAGCGGCCTGATCCACAACTACGTCTTCCCCAGCGAGGAACGGCCGGAACTGGCCGAACTCATCGCCAGCGTCTCGCCGGACCCGCTCAAGAAGGTCTTCCTGCTCAGCACCGGCAGTGAGGCCACCGAGTGCGCCATCAAGCTCAGCCGCGCCCACGGCATTGCCGTCGGCGGCCGCGAGAAGATCGGCATCATCGGCTTCGACCGTGGCTACCACGGCCGCACGCTCGCCTCGCAGCAGGCCGGCGGCATGGCGGGCCAGAAGACCTGGATCGTCAACCTCGATCCGGCCATCATCAACGTGCCGTTCCCCGACGGCTACTGGGAGGACGACAGCAGCTTCGACGGCTTCCTGAAGGCGGTGGAGAAGAGCGGCATGAAGCCCTCGCAGATCGCCGGCGTCATCATGGAAAGTTACCAGGGGGTCGGTCCCGACTTCGCGCCGGTCGAGTACATCCAGAAGCTGCGCGCCTGGTGCACCGAGCACGACGTCGTGCTCACCTTCGACGAAGTGCAGTCGGGCTTCGGCCGCACCGGCAAGTTCTGGGCCTTTGAGCACTACGGCGTGGTGCCCGACCTGATCTGCTGCGGCAAAGGCATCTCGTCCTCGCTGCCGCTGAGCGCCGTCATCGGCCGCGCCGACATCATGGACCAGTTCCCGCCGGGATCGATGACCAGCACCCACACCGGCAATCCGGTCTGCTGCGCCGCCGCCCTGGCGAACATCCGCAAGATCCTGCGCGAGGACCTCACCGGCAACGCCGCGCGCCTCGACCCGGTGCTGCTCGCCGGCTGCAAGGCCATCCAGGCCAAGCATGCCGAAGTCATCGGCCACGTCACCTGCGC
>CAYYJK010000214.1:0-6649 GCA_964472185.1 uncultured Prosthecobacter sp. | reverse complement strand
GCCTGGTACCCTTCGGCCAAGCGCAAGAGCATCGACCTCATCCTGCAGGCGCCCGCCAGTGCCGCCGAGATCCAGGGCGACCTGTTCAGCCTGCGCCAGGTCCTCGACAACCTGATGAGCAACGCCGTCAAGTTTTCGCCGGTCGGCAGCGCCATCCGCGCCCGCGTTCTGGTGGAGGCCGAGCGCGTCTCGGTGCTCATCGAGGACGAGGGGCCGGGCTTCAGCGACAGCGACCTGGCCCGGCTGTTCCAGAACTACACCCGCCTCAGCGCGCGCCCCACCGGCGGCGAGTCCTCCACCGGCCTCGGGCTGTCGATCGCCAAGCGCGCGGCCGACCGCCTGGGCGCCCGGCTCACTGTTGAAAACCGCGCTCAGCCGCCGGGCGCCTGCGCCTGCCTGGAGCTGCCCATCGCCGCCCTTTAACCGCCCATCCCAACCGACCATGGACATTCTGATTGTTGACGACGAACCGAGCATCCGCAGGGCCACCAGCCTGGCGCTGGAGGCTTCCGGACACTACGTGGAAACCGCCGAAAACGGCGGCGTGGCCCTGCGCAGCCTGCGCGAGACCTCGTTCGACCTGGTGCTCCTCGACCTCTACCTCGGCGAGGAAAGCGGCCTGCAGCTGCTGGAGACCATCCGGCGCGAGCATCCCGGAGTGCACGTGGTCATGTTCACCGCCCACGCCTCCATTCCGAACGCGGTCGAGGCCACCCGCCTGGGGGCGGTGGATTTCCTGGAAAAACCCTTCAGTCCGGACCAGCTCCGCCAGGCGCTCAAGCGGATCTCGACCCTGCGCAACCTCGAACGCAAAGTTGAGGAGCTGTCCACCGAGGTGCGCTCCCAGGTGCCGAAGCTCGAGGTGGCGTCGCGCAATCCGGGGCTGCAGCGCGCTCTGGAGCAGCTGTTCCGCGCGGCCGACACCCAGACCTCGCTGCTCATCCTCGGTGAGAGCGGCACCGGCAAGAGCATGGTCGCGCGCGCCCTGCACGAGCGCAGCCCGTTCCGCGACAAGCCCTTCATCACCGTCAGCTGCCCGAGCCTCTCGCGCGAGCTGCTGGAGAGCGAGCTGTTCGGCCACGTCAAGGGCTCCTTCACCGGCGCCCTGCGCGACACCTGGGGCAAGGTCAAGGCCGCCGAGGGCGGCACGCTGTTTCTCGACGAGATCGGCGAGCTGCCGCTGGAGATCCAGCCCAAGCTCCTGCGCCTGCTCCAGGAGCGCGAGTACGAGCGC
Source organism: uncultured Prosthecobacter sp. (assembly GCA_964472185.1). Classification (GTDB taxonomy): domain Bacteria; phylum Verrucomicrobiota; class Verrucomicrobiia; order Verrucomicrobiales; family Verrucomicrobiaceae; genus Prosthecobacter. Next base: position 5,415 of record CAYYJK010000214.1, on the reverse strand, counting down.
CTCGGGGAAAACACGCCGCGGCAGGCCAACGTCCGCGTCATCGCGGCCACCAACCGCGACCTCAAGCAGTGGGTGGCCGAGGGCCGCTTCCGCGAGGACCTGTTCTACCGGCTCAACGTCATCTCCGCGACCATGCCGCCGCTGCGCGACCGTCCGGAGGATCTGCTCGCCTGCGCCGAGCACTTTCTGACCTTCTTCGCCACCCAGTTCCGCCGGCCGGTGCGCCGCTTCAGTCCGGCCGCCATCGAAGTCCTGCGCCGGCACGCCTGGCCGGGCAACATCCGCGAGCTGCGCAACGCCATCGAGCGCGCGGTCATCCTCGCCGAAGGCATCGAAATCACCCCGCGCGATCTGCCCGAGATGGCGCCGCCTTCGGGCGCGGCCGAGACCGGCCACCAGGTCGGCAGCCGCATCAGCCTCGAGCTGCTCGAGTGCGAGCACATCCGCCGGATCATGCGCAGCACCGATTCGCTGCAGGAGGCCGCCGAGGTGCTGGGCATCGACGCCGCCACCCTGTATCGCAAGCGCAAGCGCTACCAGCTCGACGCCTGACGGGCGTGCGCCTTCCGCATGCGTCTTGATTTCGCGCCGCCGCTGTCGTATCTGCATTGGCGCCGTGCCTCTCAATCACGCCCATGCTTTCCAGCTCGCGAATTTCAGCGAGTCCGACGTCGAGGACATCCTTGCCGATCTGGACTACCTGCTGCAGAATTCGACCTGGCCTTACAGCCGCGAGCGGACGGCGGAGATGATCGTCGACAGCCCGGACCTGCTCATCGATTTCCTGCGTTCGGTGCGCCCCGACGCCCTGCGCAGCGCGCTCATCCCGCGTTCGGTGAAAACCCGCTTCGCCTGAGCCGGACTTCGGCTGCCTGGAGCCGCTAAAGGTCCGACGTAGGGCCCGGCTCGCCCGGTGGATTCTTTTTGCCAGGGTTTCCGCCCTGCGTATGACAGTCCGGACAGGCAAGGCGGGTCGTGCGCGACCGTGCTGGCCTGTTCCAATCCCCCCCGTTCGTCCCCAACCCCCTGACGGTTTCATGATCCCTGGCCTCCTGCGCCGGGCTGCGCCAGCATTGGCCTGCAGCCGGGCTTTTGCCTTGTCCCTGTTCGGACTCGCCGCTGCGCCGGCGGCGGACATCACTTGGAATGCGCTGCAGACCGGCACGCAGGCCTGGAACCTTGGCGGCAACTGGCTGGGGGGTGTCGCCCCGGGCGCAACCAGCGGTTCGACTAACGCGGACACCGCCATCCTGGGCACCGGCACCGCCGCCACGCTGCTCACCATCGACGCCGGGCGCAACGTGCGGTCGCTGCTGTTCAACGGCACCAACACCGCCGGGCTGTACACGATCGGCAGCGCCGGCGCGAATGCCGGCGAAGCCCTGCGCTTGAGCAGCGGCGGCAGCCTCACCGTCGCCGCCGGGACACTCACCGCCACCGCGGTCCACGCGCCGCTGATTCTCGAGCCCGCTTCCGGCTCCGCCGCCGGCAGCTACACGTTCGCCAACAACGCCACGTCGGCCGATGCCGACCCGAACGCCTACAAGCTGCTGATCCATGGCGACATCCAGGGCGGTGCCACCAGCGGCACCATCACGCTCAACCTGGCCGGGACCGCCGGCAACCGCAGCGACAACAACTCCGTCAACCGCATCAGCGGCCGCATCAGCGACGGCGGCGCCCAGGGCGGGCTGATTATGGCGGTCACCGGCGCCAGTGGCGGCCAGCGCGGCGCCTGGGAGTTGACCAACAACGCCAACAGCTTCACCGGGCCGGTCACCGTCACCAACGCCACCCTGCAGGTCACCAGCATCGCCGATGCCGGCGTCGCCAGCGCCCTCGGCGCGGGCAATGCCCTCACGGTCGGTGGCGGGTCGCACCTGAAGTATTTCGGCGGCACGGCCAGCAGCAATCGCACCGTCACTGGCGGCGGCTCCTTTTACAACCTCGGCACCGGCGCACTGACGCTGACCGGCAGCGTTCTGCTGCCCGGCAGCCTCACCTTCCGCGGCGGGCAGAACTTCATCGTCGAGGGGCTGGTCAGCGGCACCGGCGGTCTGAGCCGCACCGACGCCGGCACGGTCATCCTCACCCGGACCAACACGTTCAGCGGCAGCATCAGCATCTCCGACGGCGCCTTCCGCGTCCCTGAAATCGCCGACAGCGGCGTCGATTCGCCGCTGGGCCGCGGCAGCGTCATCTCCCTCGGCCAGAACAGCGTGACGGTCGGCCGCCTGGAATTCACGGGCGCAGCCGGCGGCAGCACCAATCGCGAGATCCGGCTCTCCAACGGCAACGGCGCCAGCAGCGGCAACGGCCGCATCGACAACACCGTCGCCGGCCAGACCCTCGTCCTCAACGGCACGGTGCGCTCGACGAGCCCGACCGCCACCCATGTCTCCAGCCTCAACCTCACCGGCCTCGGCAACGGCGTGCTCAACGGCATCGTCGGCGGCACCACGGCCGCGCCCGGCGCCGCCATTGCCCTGCAGCTCAGCAAGACCGGCACGGGCACCTGGGTGCTCACGGCCGCCAACAACTACACCCGCGGCACGCTGGTTTCCACCGGCACGCTGCTGGTCAACAACAGCAGCGGTTCCGGCACGGGCAGCGGCTCGGTCACCACCTCCGGCAGCGCGACGCTCGGCGGCACCGGCACCATCGCCGGCGGAGCGGGTGCGGCCCTCACCGTGGCCGCCGGCACCCGCCTGATGGTCGGCAATACCCACGGACTCGGCCTTGGCGCCGCCGGTGCGGCTGGCACCGCCAGCGCGCCGGCGGCGCTCACCCTCGGCAGCGCGAGCGATGTCGCCCTGACTCTGGCCGGCACGCTGCAGTTCGATCTTTACCGCCAGGCCGGCGACCTCGCGGCGGCGGACGCCGATCGGCTGCGCCTGCAGACCGCTGCCGCCAGCCTCACGCTTGGCGGCACCGTCGCGGTCGCCAATGCCACCGGCACGCCGACGCTCTGGAAGGCCGGCGCCTGGCAGCTCATCGACTGGTCCGGCATCGGCGCCGCCACCCGCAGTGGCACCCTCGGTTTCGACTTCAGCCAGACCGCCCTGGCCAGCGGCTTCAGTTGGGACAGCTCGAGCTTTCAGGCCGACGGCATCCTGCGCCTCGTGCGGGCGTCCAATCACACCTGGCTGGGGACTTCCGGCAGCTCCTGGGCGGCAGGCGCCAACTGGGAGATCGGCAGCGTGCCCGGCAGCGGCAACGACGTCTTCTTCGATGCCGCCGCCGGTGGCAACCTGGTTTCCGCCATCGATGGCGACCGCAATGCGCGCGATTTTTACTTCACGGCGGACGGCAGCTTCACCATCAACACCGGCACCGGCGGGGTGCTGTACAGCCACGGCTCGCTGATGCTGGTGGAAGGCGGTGCCCAGCGCTTCGGCGCCCAGCTGCGTCTGGCCAGCGGCAGCCTCGGCAGCTACCGCTTCATCAACAACGGCACACTGACGTTCGACCAGGCGGTGATGTTCCATCGCACCAGCGGCAGCGCCGCCCTCAAAACCCTGCATTTCAGCGGCACCGGCGCCACGACGGTGAACCATTTCCTGCGTCGCACCAGCGGTTATGACGTCGATCTGGTGCTCGACGGACCGGGCAGCCTGACGGTGACCAGCTACACCGATTTTGTCGCCGGCGGAAGTGCCGGCGCCATCACCGGCACGACCACCCTCAATGGCGGCATCCTGATCCTGGGTGACGAACGCAGCCTGGGCGGCGATCCGGCCGCTTTCAATGCCGCCCATCTGCGCTTCAACGGCGGCACGCTCAGGCCCAGCGCCAGCTTCACCCTCGACGATGCCAACCGCGGGGTGACTTTCGACACCGGCGGTGGCACGCTCGATGTGACGGATGCCGCCCACACGCTCAGCTTCGCCGTGCCGCTGTCCGGCGCGGGCGGCTTGACCCTGACGGGGGCCGGCCGCGTGGTGCTGGAGTCCGAGGCCAGCACGTTCAGCGGCACCACGCAGGTCGAGGGCGGCACGCTTCAGGTCGGCCGCAACGGCCAGGGCGTCAGCGGCCGCGGCACGCTGACCGTGGCCGAGAGTGCCCGGCTCGCGGGCACCGGCCGCATCGCCGCCAGCAGCCTGACCCTCCAGTCCGGCGCCTCACTGCTGCCGGGCGACCTCCTTGCCGGCGGCGCCTCCGGGCACGGCACTTTGACATTCGGCGCCGCCAACACCGCCTCCTACCTGTTCGACACCGGTTCGACGATCGCTCTCGGCCTGGGCGGTCCCACCAATGCGGGCGCCCTGGAGCCGCTTTTTGGCGGCCATGCACCCGGCTCGCCCGAATACGACGCACTCGTTCTCAGTCTCGCTGCCCTCAACGGCGGTGCCGGAGACCACGACCGGCTGGTCTTTGACGGCCCCGGCACGGCCGCTTTCAACGGCCGGATGAGTCTCGCCCTGGGTGGCGGCTTCGTGCCGGCTTCCGGCATGGTCTTCAATCTGCTGGACTGGACCGCCCTGACCGACGTGGACTTCAGCCAGTTCGATTCCGGTCCGAATCTGCGCGATGGCGCCTCGGATCAGGCGGGCGATTTCGACCTGCCGGACCTCAGTGCCTACGGCCTGCTGTGGGATGTGCACCTGTTCACCAGTCATGGCGTCATCGCCGTCGTGCCCGAGCCGACCCGCGCCCTGCTCCTCCTGCTGGGACTGTCGGCGCTGCTCGGCCGGCGCCGGCGTCCGGCAGTGCAGGGGTGAGTCCACCCCAGGAAGGATCGCGGATGCTTGCGCGAACGGCCGGAGGCTGGAACGGTGCTGGCTGCAAGCTGTGGCCTTCACCGACGCGGAAATCGAACAGCATCTCCAGGTTCTGGAGCAGCATTTATGGCGGCACCGGCGTCCGCCGCTGCATCTGCGCGAGTTGGTGCGCGAGGGCCAAAGAATTCAGGGCCAAAGCATCGAACTCTTTTTCCTGCGACCTGCATTCCAGCGGCCGGAGAAATGCGTTGAGGCGGCCTTCGCCAAGCTGCGCTGCGTGCGGGCTCGCGGCGTCTGGCAGCTGTTCTGGAAGCGGGCCGATGGCCGCTGGCACCGGTACGATCCCGTGCCGGAAACGGCCTCGCTGGCCGAAGCTTTGCAGGTCATCAACGAGGACGCCTGGCACTGCTTTTTCGGCTGACAGCGCGCGGAGGTCGGGCCTGCTGAGGCTTTTGGCGACGACCTGTCCGCCAGTCGCGCCTCGTCATTCGAAGCCCCTCAGCAGCGGCGTTTCCGGAGCGGGGGATGCGGGCGCCGGCACGGGGGCGTCGCCGGCCTGCGGCACCGGTGGCGCGATCGGGTGGCGGACCTCTGCGGTCTTGAGCCGCGGGCGGTTGACCGCGGCTGAGACGCGATAGGCTTCGAGCTCGGGGTGATCGTAAGGGCGCAGCAACCGGCGCAGGGACTCCGGCGG
>CAYYJK010000213.1:0-6665 GCA_964472185.1 uncultured Prosthecobacter sp. | reverse complement strand
TCTGGACCGGCTGTTCACCCGGCTGCGTTTGGTCTGGCCCTAGCTGTGCGCGCGGCTCGAGCGGGTCGGACTGAACGAAACCTTGTCGGTCTTGCTGGCCTTGCGGACTTTGTTCTTCACCACCGGCTGCGGCGCGGCGGTCTGCGCCTGGGCGGGGGCCGTCTCGGCCGGAGCCGGGGCCTGCGCGGCCGGGGTTTCGACCTTGCGGCTGAAGAGGGCCAGCGCGGATTGCGGCCAGCCTTTCTTGGCGGGTTCGGCCTGGGCCGGTGCGGCCGGAGCTGCAGCCACCAGGACCGGCTCGGGGGCGGGAGTGACCGGTTCGACCTGTTCCGGCTTCTCGGCTTTCCGGCCCCCCGGCAGGGAGTCGCGGGTGATCACCACCTTGGCGCCGATGTTCAGGTTTTCGAAGGCATCGACCACGTCCTGCATGCCCATGCGGATGCAGCCGTAGCTGGCCGGCTGGCCCAGGCGGGTCTCTTCGGGCGTGCCGTGAATGTAGATGAACCGCTTCATGGCGTTGCGGTTGCTGCTCTCCAGACCGCGCAGCCAGAGGATCCGGGAGACGATCGGATCGCGGCCGGGGGCGTTGGGCTTCAACACCTCGCCGTTCCAGGAGCGGCTCTTGAGCACGGCGCCGGGCGGCAACCCGTGGCCGATCTTGGCGATGATCTCGTGCTTGCCCAGCGGGGTGCAGTAGCTGTTCGGACGGTCACCGATGCCGAATTTCGAGGTCGAAATCGCATACTGCCTGGTCAGCACGCCTTCCGAATACAGGCCCATGCGCTGATCCTTGACGCTGACCACGACTTCGGATTTGGGCGTGCTGCAACTGCTGATCAGCGCGCCGCTCGCCAGCAACGCTCCGCACTTCACCGCCCGGTGCAGGCGGGAAAAAAGAAGAGGGGTGAGAGAGATCATTTGTTTAAAACTTAACTTAGGTTAAGCAAAAAAGCAAACCCCAAGTCCGGAAATTCTAAAAACATGGTTACGCCAGTGCGACGGTCCGGCTTGCAGATTCAGCAAGCCTGCCAGTGTTGATTTTTTCCGGCGACCCGGCCTCAATTTGAGTTTGCCGGCAATCTCGGCAGAGTGCCGGCATGACCCGCGAAGCCGCCGCGCAGATCTTCGAACGCATCGCCCTGCTCATGGAGTTGAAGGGGGAGAATCCCTTCAAAATCCGGGCGTACCGGACGGGGGCGGAGGTGGTGGAGAGCCATCCGGATGACATCCTGCAACTGGCGCTGGAAAATCGGCTGGAAGGCATCAAGGGCCTCGGTGAGGCGCTGCGCGACAAGCTCCACGAACTGGTCGCCACCGGCCGGCTGGGGTTTTACGAAAACCTGCGTGCGGAGTTCCCGGAAACGCTGTTCGAGCTGTTTGAGGTGCAGGGCCTGGGGCCCAAAAAAATTGCGGCGTTGTACCGCGAACTCGGCGTGGGTTCGGTGGCCGACCTCAAGCGCGCCTGCGCCAGCGGCGAGGCGGCGAAGCTGAGCGGGTTTGGCGCGAAGACCGTGGAGAAGATCCTGGAGAGCATCGCGTTCCGCGAGGCGCATGCGGCGGAGTTCCGGATCGACCAGGTCTACGATCTCGCGCGGAGGGTCCTCGATGCGCTGCGCGCCCATCCGGACGTGACCCGGGCCGAGGTCTGCGGCAGCTTCCGGCGCGGCAAGGAGACGGTGCATGACCTGGACTTTCTGGTCGCCACCCGGCAGCCGGAAGCCGTCATTGCCGCCTTTGTCGGCCTCCCGCAGGTGCGCAAGGTGATCGCCCAGGGTGGCACCAAGGCGAGCGTCTACACGGAGGCGGGCGTCCAGTGCGACCTGCGCGCGGTGTCCGGCCGCGAGTTTCCGTTCGCCCTGACCTACTTCACCGGCAGCAAGGAGCACAACGTCGTGCTGCGCCAGCGCGCCCTGGACCAGGGCTGGTCGCTCAACGAATACGCCCTGACGCCGGTGGAGGGGCGGCCGGCGCGGCCGGTGCCGGCCGTGCATGACGAGGCGGATTTGTACCGCGCCCTCGGGCTTGAGTACATCGAGCCGGAACTGCGCGAGAACGGCGGCGAGTTTGAGGCCGCGGAACACGGGCACCTGCCGCACCTGGTCCAGCTGGAGAACCTGCGCGGTGTCTTCCACAACCACACGACGGCCAGCGACGGCAAGGCGACGCTGCGGGAGATGGCCGAGGCGGCGCAGGACCTGGGCCTGCAGTACCTGGGGATTGCCGACCACAGCAAGAGCAGCTTCCAGGCGAACGGGCTCGACGAGCGGCGGCTGCGTGCCCAGATCGCGGAGATTCGCGCCCTCAACGAGGAGTTCGACGGACACTTCCGGATTTTTGCCGGCTGCGAAGTCGACATCCACAAGGACGGCACGCTCGACTTTGACGACGGGCTGCTGGCGGAGCTCGACTACGTGGTAGCCAGCGTGCACAACGTCTTCAACCTGCCCGAGGCCGAGATGACCCGGCGCATCGTCCGCGCCCTCGAAAACCCGTTCGTCACCATGCTCGGCCACGTCACCGGCCGCCTGCTGCTGCAGCGCCCCGCCTATGCGGTCAGCATCCCGGCGGTCATCGACGCGGCCGCCGCCACCGGCACCATCATCGAGCTCAACGCCAGCCCCTGGCGTCTCGACATGGACTGGCGCTGGTGGCGCCTGGCCAAGGAAAAAGGCGTGCAGTGCAGTATCAACCCGGACGCGCACAGCCAGCGCGGCTTGCAGGATGTGCTGTTCGGGGTGCGTGCGGCGCGCAAGGGCTGGCTGACGCGCCGCGACGTGATCAACTGCCTGCCGCTGGGGCAGGTGGAGGCGGCGCTGGCTGCGAAGCGGGCGCGTTTCACTTGAGCGTCATCAGGTAGGCCAGCAGATCGGCGGCCTGCGCGTCGCTCAGGGCGTCGAGAAGGCCTTCGGGCATCAGGCTGCGGCGCAGGAATTTGGCGCTGCGAATTTCGCGCTTGTTCAGGCGGCGGTCCGGCAGGCCGGCCTGGCGCACGACGACAGCCTCGGCTTCCTCGCTGACCAGGAAGGCGTCGATGAGGTCGCCGTTCACCATTTCCACGCGGTAGATGCGGTAGCCCGGCTCCATGGCGGCGTTGGGCGTGAGCAGGTTGCGCAGCACCGCCTCCAGTCCCATGGCGCCGGCACCGCTCAGGTTCGGGCCGATCTGGCCGCCCTGGCTGCCGATCTGGTGGCAGGCGAGGCAGAGGGCGCTGAAGGCTTTGCCGGCCTCGGGATTGCCCTTGGCGGCGAGTTGGGTGAGCTTCGCGAACTTGGCGTCGAGCGCCTGCGCCTGCGCCTCGGTGAGCAACGGCGGAGTGTCGATGGTTTTGGCGAGGCGCGCGCCTTGGCCGAGTTTTTCGCCAGCCTGGAGGTAGGTCTTATGGGACGCATGGGACCTGTCGAAGGAGGCGCGGATCTCGTTGGCGCTGCGGGCGCTGTTCCAGACGCGGAACTCCATGATCGCGCCTTCGGTGCCTTTGTTGGGGCCGCTCCAGCCGATCTGGCAATTTTCCCATTTCTGCGGAGCGGGCTTGCTGCCTTCGGCGTCGAGTTCGCCGTTCTGGTAGATGCGCAGATGGCCCTTGTCATCGCGGGTGACGGCCAGGTGCGTCCAGAGGTCGGGCGTCATGGGTTTGTTCGCCACGCAGACATCGTGCAACTGGGGACCGGCATAGACGCGGAATTTTCCGCCGAAGAAGTTCATGTCCACGCCGCCCTTCACGCCGAGCAGGCTGTCCTCGTTGCCGATGCCGGGAGCGAGCCGCACCCAGGCCTCGACCGTGAAGGGGCCGTCGAGTGTGATCTTGGAATCGACCACGGCGGCGTCCGAGCCGTCGAGCAGCAAGACCTCGCGGAAGACGCCGCCGAGCTGCTGCTGCAGTTTTTCCAAAGCCGGATCGTCGCCGAGCACGGTGGCGAGCCGCTCGACGGTGGGGCCGTCGAGATCGCTTTGCGGCAGAGATTTGTCGAGCAAGGCGCTGACGATGGCCTTCGCGCCAGCTTTGCTGCTGGAGAGCGCGTTCAAGGAGGCACGGCGGTCCGAGGGCGTAAGCTTGTGATACAGCTTGAGTATCGCCGTGGCTCCTTCGGGTGAACTTGATGCAGCGAGTGCAGCAAGTGCCGCAGAACGAATCCGGGCATCCTCCGTTTCGGCGATGCTCGCCAGCAACAGGGCGTGCTGCGTGCGCAGTTCCTTTAACGTGTGCAGCAGGGCAAGCATGCGGTCGCGCTCGGCATTTGGCCCGCCGGTCTCATGCGGGCGACAGGCAACGAGTTGTGCAACCACCTCGTGCTCGAGATCGCGGAGCTGGAAACCGCCGATCAGTTGCAGGGCGAGGATCCGAATCGCAAGGTCAACATGACCAAGCATGGCGCGAGCTGTTTCCGTGAGCAGGGGCGCAATCTGCTTCGCCTCCAGCTTCGTGCGCTGCGCGAGCAGCTTCTCGGCGACGGCGGCGCGGGATTTTTCGTTCGTGAGGAGCGCCTTCAAGGCTTCACCGACGCCTGCTTCATTCGGAAACTGCGCCAGGCGCAGCAGTTCCTCATCGTTCGGGGCGCGGTCGAGCCGCGGCAGCAGTTTCGCAACGCGCGAAGCGCTCGCTTTCGGTTCGAGCGCCAGTGAAGCGAGCACGCGCGCCTCCATCGGCAGCTTCGCGGCGGCCTCGGAGTCGAGAAAGGTTGCGACCGCACCGGGATGGCGCTCCAGGAACATGCGCACGAGAAAGCGTTCGTAGTCGCGATCGTAGGCCTCGCGCACCGGAATCGTTTTGCCGCCTCGGGATGACGGGATCGTGGGGCCGGGCAGGCTGGGTTTGGCGAAGGAGATCAGAAGATCCACGACGGATGGAGACAAAACCGGGTGGTTGCCGAGGCTGTTGAGGGCGGCCCGGCGCACGTCGGGATCAGGATCGTCCAAAATGGGCTTGAGGAAGTAAGCGACGCGATCCGGTTCCCAATCCTTGGCGAACGATGCCGCCGCGCGTGCCGCTTCGCGGCGGATGGCCTTGTTTGCGTCCCGGAGCAGCCGTGAGAGCGGTTCGGAGTCGGCGGCGCCAAGGCCTTCCCAGGCCCAGAGGGCATGGATGCGCGTGGCGGCATCCTTGTTGGCATCGTTCGCCAGCGTCTTCAGCGCGTTCAGATGCTCGGTGGCCTTGCGGTCGATCAGCAGGTGCGTCGCGATGTCCTGAACCCAAGGATTCGGGCTTTCGAGACGATCCAGAAGCTCGGCGCTGGGCAGCGCGGCCAGGTCGGGAATTTCAGCGGATGCCTTTTTGGCTTTCACCCGCCAGATGCGGCCGCGGGTCTTGTCGCGATCGGGGTGGGCGCGCGGGACCTCGTTGTGCGAGATGATCTTGTTGTACCAGTCGACGATGTAGATGCAGCCGTCGGGGCCGTTGGTGAGGGCGACCGGGCGGAAGAAGGGGTCGTCGCAGGCGACGAGGTCGGCGAGCTGGGCGAGTTTCCAGTGCGCGCCGTCGCGGTGCATGGCGATCGTTTGAATCTTGGACGTGATCGGATTGGCGACGGCCATGGTGTGCGCGGCCTGCGGGTCCTTCAGCGATCCGCTTTCGATGAGCGCCAGACCGCTCAGGCCGGTGCCCCCCATGCGGAACTCGGCCTGCGGCGGAAAGTCGGGCTGGTAGCTCTTTTTCAAAGCCTCCATGCCACCCGGGTAGTAGGCGTACTCGTGGAAGGGCATGACCGGGTAGCCGTAATCGTTCGCTTCCTGAATGAAGGTCTCGCCTTCGCCGGTGATGACGAGGCCCCAGATGTTGTTCGGACCGGTGCTGATGACTTCGAACTCGCTGCCATCGGGGCGCATGCGGGCCATGCTGCACTTCGGCCAATCCACAACGACATCGCTGCCCGGTTTGCGGACCTGGCTGTTGTTGAACAGGCCCTGCGCCATCCAGATCCAGCCGCCGGGGGCGCGTGTGAACTGATGCGGAAACAGGTGCGAGTCCTGCACGCCGAAGCCGGTGAGCACGACGTCGAAGCTGTCCGCCTTGCCGTCGCCGTTGGTGTCCTTGTACAGCTTCAAATCGTGTCCGTGCTGGACGTAGCAGCTGTCGCCCGTGCCCCAGGGCAGGATGCCGAGCGGGATGGCGAGGCCGTCGGCGAAGACGGTGGGGTTGGTCATGCCCTGCGCCGGGATTTTGCCGTTCAGTGCTTCGCGCGGATAGACGAGCACCTTGTCCTTGCCCTTGCCGGCATACACCGCCTCGGCCGCGGCGGGGTTTTCGTTGGCGTCGACTGGGTACTCGAGCGCGGTCTGCGTCCACATCCGGCCGCGCTGGTCGAAGTAAACGCTGACGAACTTGCCCAGACCTTCGCTTTCCTGGACGACGAGTTCGATCTCGTAGCCCTCCGGCAGTTTGAAGAGCTTTTGCTGTTCCTGGGCGGTTCTGGCGGCGCCCTGCACGTCGTTGTAGCTGGTGTCGCGCTTCGCCGCCGCCTGGGGCTTGGGCGGCAGCTTGGCCTTCATGCCTTCCAGGCCGCCGATGCTCTTCCATGTGGGCGCGCCCGGGGTGGGCGGCAACTCCTCGATTGTGACGTCCTTGACCTGCACCAGGCAGGCGCCGCCGCTGTGCACCTGCGGCGCGATCTGGCCATCGAGCGCGACGTTCGGATCGGTTTCGGTGTAGTCGATGCAGAGCACGCCGTTGA
>CAYYJK010000212.1:0-6674 GCA_964472185.1 uncultured Prosthecobacter sp. | reverse complement strand
GCACAACTCCCGTGCAACGAATCGCGCTCATCCTTGCTTTTCTCGCACTCATGGCTGTTTGCCACACGGTCGGCGCGGGCTGGGGCCGGGAAGGAAAGCTGTGCTTCGCGGGCGCTCTCATGGTCCTATCCGTCGCCGCTGCGATTTTTTCGCGAGTGACAGCGCGGCGGCTTGCCAGACAGCTCTCTCTTCTCGATGCCAACCAGCGAAAGAGTCTCATGGCATCCAATCCTGAGTTCGAGTCCGTTTTCACCCCGCCCAAGCACCCACCGTGGTATTGGCGAGTTTTCGACGGGCTGCTGGGCTTGACCCTTTTAATGGCACCGCCGGTTTGGGTGGCGCTCATTCGCGGCGACCGCGTCTCATGGGACAGCGCATTCACTGGCTGGCACCTCCTTTCCGTGGCCTGTGGTGTTGGCCTCTATGGCTGGCTGCATGGTCGCCTTCAGGCATGGCTCAACCATCGGTATGAACTGAACAAGTCGCCTGACCCTGCGCAGCAGCGAACGACTCCGGCCCGATGACCGAGCTTCTGACCATCGCTGTCATCGCCGTCGCCGTGTTGTTCATCGGTGTGCTGGTGGAGCGATTCCGCCTGCGTCAGTTTTGGAGCCGCCGCTGTATCTGGAGCCTGTGGCGGCAGCGCTTCCCTCAAGCCTCGAAACGCGAGATCCGCACCTTTCTTGACCTGCTTGTTTCTGCGTTTGCATTCAGCGCGTCCAAGCGTCTTTGCTTCTCACCGGACGACCGCTTGATGGCCATCCATCGAGCTCTCTACCCCTACCCCCAAGTCATGGCGGACGCTTTGGAGTTGGAGATCTTCGTTTCCGACGTTCATAAGCGCTACGGGGTGGATTTGCTGCCGCTGTGGCGCGATGACATTACGCTCGGAGAGTTGTTTGCCCATGCCACAAACGTCGCCTAGGCATGCGCTGCCACGAATCGCCTGGGACAGCCTGCGCGCCTTCATGGCCCAGAGCGGCAAGTTCGAGGTCTGATTGCCTGCGGAAGAGACGCGCGGCAGCGCGTCTGAAGGCAAGATGCTGGGGCGTGGTTTCGTCTCGCCGTCCCGCGCACAATTCAGCGCCGGCGCAGGCCCTGCCGTTTCTGCGTTTCGGAGTCCCGGCTTCAGCCGGTCTGCGGAAGGGATGGACCGCTCCTCTTTCGCTCAACTCCGAACTCCGGCCTTGAAAACTGGCCCTTGCGGGATTGCTCGCAGATTCGCAAAGGACCGACGCATCCTTTTCCCGGCCGTCCGGGTTCGGCTCTCCAGCATGCCTCTTTCGTTGAACGGGAATCCCTCGGCTCACAGCTTCGCGTCGGAAAAAAATGCCGGGCCTGCAGTGCTTGAATCCACCCGATTTGCCCGCAAAAGGGCAGCCGCGGAAAACGAAGCGACGCGTTGGAAACGGGGCCAGCCTTGGATGCGGAAGCTCCCCGGACGCGCCCCATTTCGGGGCGGAGCCTTCGAATCGGACCTTCCCGGAGTGACAGCGGGGCGTTTTCCGCGTATGGCAGCGCTCATGGCAAAATCAGCGATCCAGGGCAGGACTGTGGCCGCCGCCGGCCGCTCCGGTACGAGCCGGCCGGCGCTGTGGCGGGTGATGGAGATCCACAAGACGGTGAGCGCCGGCCGTTATCCGAACTGCACGACGCTGGCGAAGGAGATCGAGGTGACCGCCAAGACGATCCAGCGGGACATCAGCTTCATGCGCGACCAGCTGGGGCTGCCGCTGGAGTACCATCCGATCCGGCACGGCTACCACTACACCGAGCCGGTGACGGAATTTCCGATGCTGCAGCTTTCCCGCCAGGACCTGGTGGCGCTGTTCCTGGCGCGCCATGCCCTGGAACCGCTGCGCGGCACCCGGCTCGAGCGCATGCTGGCGGACAGTTTCCGCAAGATCGCCGGCGCCTGCCCGGGCGAGGTTTCCATCCGCTGGGACGAGCTCGACGCAGCCTTCTCCGTCAAGGCGGCCGGCGTTCTGGCGGCGGACGTGACGCTGTTCGGCGACCTGCTGGACGCCATCCGCGCGCGGCGCGAGGTGAGCTTCGACTACCACAAGCTGACGGCTGCCCAGCCCGAACGGCGGTCGGTGCGGCCCTACCACGTCGGCCAGATCGAGCACGGCTGGTACCTGCTCGCCCATGACCCCGCGCGGCGGGCCATGCGCACGTTTGCGCTGCAGCGCATCGCCAACCTGCAGGTGCTGCGCGCCCGCTTCGAGCGCGACCCGGCTTTCAACGCGCGCGACCACCTCGGCGGCGGCTTCGGGGTTTGGAGCTACGAAGGCGGCGACCGCCCGCGGTATGAAGTCTGCATCCGCTTCCGCGACTACGCCGCACGGGTGGTGGCCGAGCGCCTCTGGCATTCGACCCAGCAGATCCGGCCGTTGCGCAGCGACGGCCGCCTCATCGAATTCCGCGTCCGGCTGGCCGGTCTGGAGGAGATCACCCGCTGGGTGCTGAGCTGGGGCAGCAAGGCGGAGGTGCTGGAGCCGCCGGAACTGCGCCAGTGCGTGCGCGCTGAGCTGGAGCGCATGCGGGTGCCGGACTGAGGCGAGATTTGGACAATCCCGGCGGGAGGGGGTTCCGCGGGCCGGCCGGCGCACAACGGCTTTGCGTTGCGCCACGGCCGGGGCATGGACTGCACCATGCACCTTCCCAACGACCCCTTCCAGGAGCCGCGCCGGAGCGATGGCGTGCTGCGCTGTCCGTTTCAGGGCGAGACCCTGCCCATGCTGCTGCGTCATGAGGACGTGCGCCGCGCCGCCAAGGACTGGCGCAGCTTCAGCTCGGACGCGCCGTTCCGGGTGCCGATTCCCTCCGAGGAGGACGTGCGCAGCATGCGCCAGCTGCCGATCGAGACGGATCCGCCGGAGCACACGGACTACCGCGCCCTGGTCGAGCCGTTTTTCCGGCGCGCCCGCGAGCCGGAGGTGGTGGCGGCCGTGGAGGCGCTCGTCGCCGAGCTGCTGACCGCGGCGCTGGCGCGGCCCGCCGTCGAGGTCGTGCGCGAGTTCGCCCTGCCGCTGCAGTCGCGGGCGCTGGCCTGCCTGCTCAACGTGCCGGCGGCGGAGGCCGAGATCTGGATCGGTTGGGGCACGCACGTCTTCCGCGACGGCGGCGACGGCACGCGCAAGGGCGCGGCGCTGGAGGCCTACCTGCACCGGCAGTTTGACCGCGCCGAGGCGGCGCCGGGCGCGGATTTTTTCAGCGCGCTGACGCGGGCGACGTTCCGCGGCCGGCCGCTGAGCCGCGAGGAGCAGATGGGCTTCGCCAACCTGACGTTTGCCGGCGGCCGCGACACGGTCATCCACACGCTGTCGTCGGTCCTGGCCTGGCTGGCGGAGCAGCCCCAGGCGCTGGAGTTCCTGCGCGAGGATCCGTCGCGCATCGTCCTGGCCGGCGAGGAGTTTTTCCGGGTCATCTCGCCGCTGACTCACATCGGCCGCGTCTGTCCGGTGCCAACCGAGGTGCTCGGCGTGGCTGTGCCGGCCGGCGGCCGGGTGTCGCTGGGCTGGGCGTCGGCGAACTTCGACGAGGCGGCCTTCGACGCGCCGCACGAGGTGCGGCTCGACCGCAAGCCGAATCCGCACCTCGCCTTCGGCAGCGGCACGCATCTCTGCCTGGGTGCGGCGCACGCGCGCCTGCTGCTGCGGACGCTGCTGCAGCAGTGCGTCGAGCGCGTCCAGCGCCTGACGCGGATCGAGGCCCGCGAACACGTGGAGGATGAAGCCGCGTACCGGCGCAGCGTTGGCTACGAGTCGCTGACGCTGCGCTTTGAGCCGCGCTGAGCGCCGCCCGAACTGCGATTGCCCGACGGCGGGAGCGGCGCCGTTTGACCCGCCGCCAGTGCGCTCACGGCGGCGCACTGGGGCGGGCCTTCCTCGCCGTGCCGGCGATGCGGAAAACTCAGGTTCAGGCGCCTCACGGTGGCGCCTCGGAAGGAAAATGCGCCGGGATGGGGGATCCCGGCGGAGCCTAAGCACATTGAAAGTGTCGGGCGGAGTGGCCGCGGCAAATGCGTCGCGGGGGTAACCCAAGACGGGGCGATGCCGGTTCCGGGCCCGTTGACGCCGGGCAGGCCGCGTTCGGGGCGTGCCGTTGGCCGCGCCTTCAATCGCGCCGTGCGCGCGGCGGCCGGGGCCGGCGCGGCGGACCGAATTCCGGGGGCGGCCCCAGTTCCAAGAGCCCGCCCGGGTGGGGCGGCCGACCTCCAGGCGGAGGGCCACCGCCGGGCGGGCCGTGCCGTTCAAAGCTCGGGTCCGGCGTGCCTCGGAATTGGCGCGGGATGAACGGGAAGTCCGCCGTCAGGTGGTAGTGGTAGATGCCGTCGGGAAACTCCGGGGTCGGGCCCCAGCGGCCGTTGCATTCGTCGAGATCGCCGGAGCCGGCGACGTATTCATGGTCGGCCACGAAGGTGCCGTCATGGGCCCCGGGCGGCGCGCCGGCCGGGCGGTCGCCGGCCTTCAGCCGGTAGCTGCTGCGCAGCCGCACCAGCGGCGAGGCGGGGGCGCCCGGCTGCTGATGATCCCAAGGGCCGTAGATGGGGAAGCCGTCGGCCGCCCAGCCGAGCAGCACCATGGCCGGGCGGCCACCGCTGCGGGTCTGGATCAGGCCGACGGGCAGGCCGTGGTAGTGGTAGGCGCCGGTGGGCTGGACATGGGCGTGGTGGTCGTCGATGCCGAGATCGACGCCGCCGTTCAGGGGTTCGTACTGCCATTGCCGTTCGCGGTCGTACCATTCCGCCGCGCCCGGATCGAAGACGACGCCGTTGAGGGCGATGCCGAAGGCCTGCATGCGCAGGGGGGTGGGCTGGCTGGCCGGCTGCGGCCGCAGCGGCACCGTGAAGCGGTAGCTCTGGGCGCGGATGCGGTTGGGGTTGCCGGCGTTGGGGAAGCGGCCGGTGGCGTGATCGGGCAGGCCGTTGGCCTCGATCACGCGCCGGTCTCCTTCCTCGCGGATGCGGATTTGGCTGTCGTGGGCGGATGCTGCCGGAGCCAGGGCCAGCAGGACGAGAGGAAGGAGAGGGCGCATGGGGGGCGGAGGTTGGGAACCGGGGCGGATCTCAGGGCTGGGGCTTTTTGGCGCGCCAGGGATTGCGCGGCAGTTCCGCCCCGATGCGGGTGTTGCGCTGGATGATCCTGGCCAGGGACTGCGCCTCGACCAGGCGCACCAGTTCCGGCGGCAGGTGGCTCTGATACCAGAAGCGGTCGCCGTCGCGGCTGCGGCGGAACTGGTCGGCGACGATCCGGTGCAGGGTCTCGCCGAGCATCGAGCCCGGGCGGTCGCGTTCGGCCAGGCCGGCGACCCACAGGTCCATGTCTTCCGGACTGCCGTAGGCGCTGCTGAGTTCGGCGATCACGGCCGGGTTGGGATGGACGTCGCGGAAGCGCAGCGCCGGCTTCAGGCCGAGCGCCTGGCGCACGGCGTTGAACGAGGGCAGGCCATGGTCGCGGCCGCGCTGGATGTTGAGCGCCGCGAGATCGAGGCCGCCGGCGCCGGGGGCGCCGAACAGGAAGTTGCGCAGGTCATCGACGATCCACTCGTCGAGCTCCTCGCAGGGCTGGCCGGCCATGCCGCGCAGCAGGCTGTCGATGCCGTGGTCGGCGACCAACGCCGGGTTGAAGAAGGCCTCGCGCAGGGACAGGTGGCCCTCCGCGGCCTCGCGCCAGTCCGGCCCGAGCCGCAGCACGCGCGCCGACACCGTGCTGTGGCCGAAGCGGTAAGCGGCCGTGGCGAACTCGTTGGAGACGGTGGCGTCGACTCCGGGCTGGTGGCCGCGGTAGGGCGGCAGGGCGCGCGGGCCGAGCAGCAGCGGCAGGAACTCGCGGTAGGTGATCGCCTGGAGTTCGGCGCTGACGATCCGGCGGGCGAACTGGAAACTCTCTTCGTCCGTCGCTTGCGGGTGCTGCCCGCGGTAGCGGTCGGCCCAGTGGTTGTGCTCGCGCACGAACAGCGTGTGCAGGGCCAGCAGGCCGGGTTGCTCGTTGGCGCGGACATCGCCGGCGACGAAGAAGCCGGGGCCCGGGGGCACGTTGGCGATCGACTCGGTGTTCAGCGGCAGCAGGTCGCCGTGTTCGCTCGGGCTGGTCTTGAGGCGGCCGCTGCCGTCCAGGGCCCGCAGGGCGTTTGCCCGTTCCAGGCTGGAGCCGTAGACCATCGAACCGTCGAGGTAATGGGTGATGGCGTTCTGCTGCTGGCGGACG
Organism: uncultured Prosthecobacter sp.; assembly: GCA_964472185.1. GTDB lineage: Bacteria > Verrucomicrobiota > Verrucomicrobiia > Verrucomicrobiales > Verrucomicrobiaceae > Prosthecobacter. The sequence continues at coordinate 462 of CAYYJK010000212.1, read as the reverse complement.
CCGTCGGCGAGGGACCAGGCCGAGCGGTTGAGGCCGAGCGTGGCGGTGCCGGTGGCGTCGGGATCGAACTGCGGATCGCCGGCCGGAATGGCGATGGGCAGCGGCTCCGCCGGCACGGCGGTCGGCGTTTCATCCAGATCATGGTCGATGAACTGGCCCCAGTTCCAGAACAGGTCGGAGAGGCCGAGCCGGTTGGGGCGCGCGTCGGCGGGGCGGGCGATCACCGCGTTGGAGATCGTGCGCGGGTTCGGACGGTCGGCTCCGGCAGGAGCGCCAACGCTGTCGGCATAGGCGGCCGGGACCAGGCGGCGGTAGCTCTGGCCGGCGGCGCCGCGCTGCGGCTGCGCTTCGGCATGGCCCGTGCCGTCGAAGCTGGGCAGATCGACCGGCAGTTCGAGGGCGGGCGGCGGCGGCGGATTGCCGGACCGCGGCTTGGGTGGCGGTGTGCCGGGGTTCATTGGC
>CAYYJK010000211.1:3195-6685 GCA_964472185.1 uncultured Prosthecobacter sp. | reverse complement strand
ACCGGCGATCTGACCAACCGCAAGCTCATCCCGGCGCTGTACAACGTCGCCGCCTGCGGCGACCTGCCGCCGCAGTTCAAGGTGGTCGGCTTTGCCCGACGCGACAAGACGGACGAGGTGTTCCGCCAGGAGCTCGAGGCCGGCAACCGCAAGAACAGCCGCCAGGGCCACAGCGACGAACTCTGGGGCAACTTCGTCCAGAGCATCCACTACCACCGCAGCGAATTCGAGGATCCGGCCGGCTACATCCGTCTCAAGCAGCTGCTCGACCAGTTCGACGCGGAGCGCGGTGCCCCGGCCAACCGGCTGTTCTACTTGGCCTCCGCCCCCGAGGCCTTCAAGCCCATCCTCGAGATGCTGCGCGCCACCGGCCTCAACCGCGGCGTCGGCGGCAAGTGGGCGCGCGTGGTCTGCGAGAAGCCCTTCGGCAAGGACCTGGCCAGCGCCCGCGCGCTCAACGAGGTGGTGGCCGAGACCTTCGACGAGAAGGACACCTACCGCATTGACCACTACCTGGGCAAGGAGACCGCCCAGAACATCATGGTGCTGCGCTTCGCCAACGCCCTGTTCGAGCCGAACTGGAACAGCCGCTACATCGACCACGTGCAGATCACCTGCGCCGAGAACCTCGGCATGGAAGGCGGTCGCGGCGGCTACTACGACACCGCCGGCGCCCTGCGCGACATGGTGCAGAACCACCTGTTCCAGCTGCTCACCCTGGTGGCGATGGAGCCGCCGACCGACCTGAGCGCCGACAGCGTGCGCGACGAGAAGGTCAAGGTCATCCGCGCCCTGCGCCCGCTGGTCGGCCCGGAGGCCGTCGGCGCCAACGTCATCCGCGCCCAGTACACCGCCGGCAGCGTCGATGGCGTGCCGCGTGTCGGCTACCGCCAGGAGGACCGCGTCAACCCCGAGTCGCGGACCGAGGCCTACGTCGCCCTGCGCCTGTTCGTCGACACCTGGCGCTGGCAGGGCGTGCCCTTCTACATCCGGGTCGGCAAGCAGCTGCCGAAAAAGGCCACCGAGATCAGCGTCCATTTCAAGAAGCCGCCGCAGGTGCCCTTCGCCACCGCCCGCCTGCCGGGCAGCAGCGAGAACACCCTGGTGATCCGCATCCAGCCCGACGAGGGCATCGCCCTGCGCATCCTCTGCAAGCAGCCCGGCCAGGCGCTGTCGATGCAGCAGGTGAAGATGGACTTCCACTACCGCTCCAGCTTCGGCAAGGCCAGCCCGGAGGCCTACGAGCGCCTGCTGCTCGACGCCATGGCCGGCGATGCCACCCTGTTCGCCCGCCGCGACGAGGTCGAAAACGCCTGGAAGTTCATCGACGAGATCGAGCACGCCTGGCACGGCGCCCAGGAGCCGCCGCCGATGTGCGAGTACCCCGCCGGCTCCTGGGGTCCGAAGGAGGCCGACGACCTGCTGCACCAGGACGGCCGCGAATGGCGCCTGCTGTGAGCGATCCCGCCGAAACCACCATGCCTCTCACCGACGACCTCCTGGCCCGCCTGGGCACCGAAGTGGCGCTGCCGAAGATCGACCGCGCGCTCAAGGATCTCTGGGACAACGACAACGCCAAGACGCGCGCCTCGCTGATCAACTTCGCGATCTACAGCGAGGATCCCGGCGCGCTCGCCTGCAACGTCGAGCTGCTCGACAAGATCACCGCCGACCACGCCTGCCGCGCCCTGCTGATCACCTGCCTGCCGGAGGCCCAGCCGCAGCGTGCCCGAGCCTGGATCAACGCCCTCTGCCGCCCCTACCAGGGCAAGCAGGTCGTCTGCAGCGAGCAGATCTCGTTCGTGCTCGAGGGCGGCGACGCCGCCCAGGTGCAGAACATCGTCTTTGCCCACCTCGACGCCGACCTGCCGCTGGCCGTCTGGTGGCAGGGCGACATCACCAAGAATTTCGAGGAGCGCTTTTACAGCCGCATCGACACCCTGATCATCGACAGCGCCACCTGGTCGGACCCGGTGCAGGAGTTCGCCGAACTGGCGGCGGCGCGCGCCGAAGGCACCGCCGATTTCGACGTGCGCGACCTGAGCTGGACGCGCAGCCACTTCCTGCGCACCGCCCTGGCGAACTGCTTCCAGGACGCCAAGGCGCTGGAGCACCTGCCGGAGCTCGAACGGATTGAGATCACCCACGCCCCCGGCCAGCGCTGCGCCGCGCTGCTGCTCGCGGCCTGGATCACCCAGCGCCTCGGCGCCGTGCTCGTCGACGCCGCCCCGGGCCTCGCCTTCACCCGGCCCGACGGCGGGGCGATTCAGGTCACCCTGGCGGAAAGCGCCAGCGGCTGCGCCCTGCAGTCCCTGCGCCTGCAGGCGCCCTGCCTGGAGGTCTCGGTCACCCGCGACGGCAGCTCCACCTTCGTCCACACCAGCGTCGCCTGCGAAGGCCACAGCCACGAGGAGATCCTGCCCGCCGACCGGGTCGGCGAGGCCGACCTGATCTCCGAGCAGCTCAGCCGCGCCGGCGGCAGCACCTTCTATTCGAGCGTGCTGCCGCTGCTGCCGAAACTGCTGGCCAAGTGACGGGCTCCGCCCACTCTACGGGACGCGCGCCCGCCATGCTCAAGTTCTCCCCGGCCACCCTTCTGCTTGTCCTGGTCGCCCTTGGCACCGGCGCCGGTCTGTGGGTGGCGCGGCGTCCACCGGCCGCGCCGGTTGTGCCGGCGGCCCGTGATGAAGCGGCGGATGCCGCCGAGCCCGAGGATCTCAAGGCGCAGATCCAGCTGCTGGAAGGCCAGGTCGAGTACCTTCAGGGCCAAGTCGGCGCCCTGCAGGATGAAAACGCCCAGCTGCTGCAAAAGCTCGGCACGTTGGGCATGAAGGGCACTCCCAAGATGGAGCCGCTGCCTGCGGGCGACGATCCGCCGGATTATGTCGGCCTGGGCCTCGACCTGATGAAGTTCCGCCGGCTGCAGGCCCTGCCCATCCCCACCACGAGCGTGCCGGCGGCCGAGGTCGAGGCGAAGATCCTGGCCTGGCTGCGCCGCCAGCAGCCCGAGGACGAAGCGCCGCGGTTCGCTCTGGCCCTCGCCGCCCTGGGCTGGATCGACAAGCCGGTCGATCCCCTGCCCCTGCGCGCGGCTCTGCTGCGCCGCCAGCTGGGCGGCTGGTACGACGCCGAATCCGCTACGCTGCTGGTGGTGGATGCCGCCCCGGAGCCGGGCAAGCCCGCCCCCGACCGGCCGCTCGCGGTCGCGTACGGCCAGCTGCTGCGCGAGTACGGGGACACGCTGTTTCCGCGCGCCGCCGAGAAGCCCGCCGCGCCGCTGACCACCGACGAGCGCCTGGCCCGCGAGTCGCTGCTGGCCGGCGATGCCGGTTTGACACGCTTTTTGTTCAGCCTGCAGCAGCCCGCCGCGGCGCCGAAAAGCGACCTGCCGGCCGAGGATCCCGACCATCCGCTCAACGAGGTGGCGCTGCCGGTCTTCCTCAAGGAGCTGGCCCTGTTCCCCTTCAACCGCGGCTTCGAGTTCGCCCAG
>CAYYJK010000211.1:0-3095 GCA_964472185.1 uncultured Prosthecobacter sp. | reverse complement strand
TGGCAGACGCTGTGGCGCACGCCGGAGGATGCGGCGGCCTTCTTCAAGGCCATGCGCAGCTGCCTGCGCCAGCGCTACGACGTCCAGCCCGGCACCGACACGCCGGAACTGCTGGCGCTCTCGGCCCAGGGCCGCTCGGTCCAGCTGCGCCGCAACCGCGGCGGCCAGGGCGTGCTGCTTATCGACGCCGCCGGCGCCGAGTTCGCCTCCGCCTTGCAGGCGGCGCTGGATGCCGTATCCAAGGCGGCTCCATGATTGCCAAGCAAGTGCTCTATTCCGGCCGCGTCCAGGGCGTCGGCTTCCGTTACACCACCAAGCAGATCGCCTCGGGCTACGAGGTCACCGGCACGGTGAAAAATCTGGCGGACGGACGCGTGGAACTGCAGGCCGTGGCGGCCGACGCCGGCGAGTTGGAAGCCTTCCTGGCCGCCATCGACGAAAGCAACCTCGGCTCGCTGATCAGGGAGCGCGAGGTGGCCAGCATCCCCGCCCCGGCGGGCCTGCGCGGTTTCAGCATCCTCAGGTGAGCCGGCCTTCAGGGCCGCTCATCCTCGCCGTTCAGGCTGCGGACGACGCTTTCCAGCCACTCGGTCAGCGCGGCCTGCATGGCGGGCACGCGCTCCGGCTGCTCGGCGAACAGCACCCGGCTCTCATCCGGGTCCGCGGCCAGGTCGTAAAGCTCCCAGTCCACCTCGCCGGTCTTGCGGTCCTCGATCCGGTGCAGCTTCCAGCCGCCGTCCAGCCAGGCCGCGTGGCCCGGGAAGCGGTTGAGCGGCGCGGGCGGGCCGATCCGGCCGGCGTCGGCGGCCAGGCGCTCGGGATCGGTCGGTTCCTCGCCGCGCGCCTGCGCCGCCAGCAGGTCGGCCATCCACTCCTTCGAGGGCGTGCGCTTGCCGCGCGCCCCATTGTCCCAGAAACCGATCGGTTGCGTGCGCCGCTTCTCCTGGCCGCCCAGCAGCGGCAGCAGGTTGACGCCGTCGAGCGGTCGCCCCGGCGGCGGGGCGACGCCGGCCATGGCCAGCACGGTCGGAAAGATGTCGCTGGTGACGCAGGGCGCGCCGATGACCGCGGGCTCGGTGCGCAGGGCCGGCCACTCCAGCAGGGCCGGCACCAGCAGACCGCCTTCGTACAGGCTGCCTTTGCGGCCGCGGCGCGCGCCGGCCGAGCCCACCTTGGGCAGGGCGCCGTTGTCGCTGCAGTACCAGAGCACCGTGTTCTCCTCGAGGTCGAGCTCGCGCAGGCTGCGGCGCAGGCGGCCGAAGGCCCGGTCCATGGCGCTGATCTCGCCGTAAAAATGCTGCAGCTTCTCCGGCAGGTGGGCGTAGGGGGCGCGGTCCGCGGCCAGCGCCTGATGCGGGTCGTGCGGCGACCCGAACCAGACCACGGCCAGAAAGCGCTGCTTCTGCGTGGCGCAGCGGCGGATGAACTGCACCGCGAGATCCGCGGTGACGTCCGAACTGTCCCCCTGAAAGGCGACGGCGCGCCCCTGGTCGCTGAGCACGGGATCCAGGTCGAAAAAGTTCGGCGCCGAGACCCATTCGTCGAAGCCGCAGGCCCCTGGGCTGACCGGGCTGGCCTTCTGCACCGAGCCGAGGTGCCACTTGCCGAAGTGGCCGGTACGGTAGCCGGCGGTCTTCAGCGCCTCGGCCAGCGTCACTTCCTGGGGCCGGATCGCATGGCCCCAGGAGAAACAGCCGAAGCGGTTGGGCGTGCGGCCGGTGAGCACGCTGCCACGGGTCGGCGAACACACCGGCGCCGCGGCGTGGAACTGGTCGAAGCGGATGCCCTCGCGCGCCAGGGCGTCAAAGTTCGGGGTCTTCAGCTCCGGATGGCCGTTGTAGGCCATGTCGCCCCAGCCCTGGTCGTCGGCCATGACCAGCACGACGTTCGGCGGTTCCGGAGTCACGGCCTGGGCCAGGGTGGCGGCGGCACAGAGGGCAAGCAGGACTTTCATGGCGCGGGCGGATTCAGCGCTGAGCGTACCGGCCCGGCGAAAATCTGTCGAGACGGCAATCGCCGGTTCCGCCGGGAAACGGACACGTCTGAAAGGTTGACGCCCATCGTAACGGTTCTGTAGTCGTCACCTGCGACCCATGAAAACCTTCCTTGCCCTGCTTGCCGCCATGTCCGCCGCCTTCGCCTCCGCCGCCGATCCCGCCCCCGCCGCTGCGGGCAAAACCGAGACGGCCGTGCTCGCCGGCGGCTGCTTCTGGTGCACCGAGGCCCAGTACGAGATGCTCAAGGGCGTCAAGAGCGTCGTCAGCGGCTACGCCAACGGCCACGTCGACAACCCGACCTACAAGCAGGTCTGCAACGGCGACACCGGGCATGCCGAGGTGGTGCAGATCGAATTCGATCCGGCGGTGATCAGCTACCAGGAAATCGTCGACTACTTCTGGATCGCCCACGATCCGACCACGCTCAACCGCCAGGGCAACGACGTCGGCACCCAGTACCGCTCGGGCATCTACTACGTCAGCGAAGCGCAGAAGGCGGTCGCCGAGGCGTCCCTGAAAGCGGCGCAGAAGGATTGGGACCAGCCCATCGTCACCGAGATCGCGCCGCTGAAAAAATTCTACCCGGCCGAGGACTACCATCAGGACTACTTCAAGCACAACCCCGACCAGGGCTACTGCCGCGTCGTCGTCAGTCCCAAGGTCGCCAAGTTCCGCCAGAAGCTGCAGGAAAAGGGCAAGATCAAGCAGCCCTGACCTCCGAGTCGTTTGCCAACCTTCGGGAGACGGGAAAAGCGCAGCCACTGCGCCTGACTTGGACCGTTCGTTTGCGGCGGCTGCGGCCGCCCACCCGCAGTCACCGGTCCTGCTTGCGCCTTGCGGGCTCAGGCACGTCCTGTTTTCGGCAACCGGCCCCGTTCTCCTCAGGACTGGATGGCCGCCGTCACGCATTCGTGCCGTTCAGGGGCGAGAACGTCGGCCTGCCGGTGCGCCGGATTCGGCGCGCGTAAGCCGCCGGGTTGCCGAATCCGACAACGATTCTGCCGGTGAAAACGTCCGGTTCGGCCGTTTGCAGGGGGTACAATCCGATGCACTCCGTCCGACCCGCCCTCCTGCTGGCCCTCGCCCTGGCCGGCCCGG
>CAYYJK010000210.1:0-6685 GCA_964472185.1 uncultured Prosthecobacter sp. | reverse complement strand
ACCTGCCGGAGTTCGGCGCCCTCACCTGCCTGGTCCAGCACGAGTTCTTCCACCGGTACACCGCCGACGAGCACACCCTGCGCACCCTCGACAAGCTCGACGAGCTGGGCGGTTCGCCCAAGCCGGGCCTCGACCTCTACCAGCAGCTCTTCCACGAGCTGCAGCAGCCCGCCATGCTCTACCTCGCCCTGCTGCTGCACGACGCCGGGCGCGCCGCCAACACCAAGGCGCACGACGCCGAGAGCACCGTCCTGGCCGACGCGGTGTGCCGCCGGCTGCTCATCAAGGGCGAGCGCCGCCGCCTGCTGCTGTTTCTGGTCGACAACCACCTGCTGATGTACCGCACCGCGACCACCGCCAACCTCGACGACCCGCAGGTCATCGGCGAGTTCGCCGGCATCGTCCGCTCCAAGGAGTACCTCGACGCCCTGCTGCTGATGACCTACGCCGACTCCAAGGGCACCAGCGACGCGAGCTGGTCCGGCTACAAGGAGACCTCGATCCGCCACCTCTACTACAACACCCTGCAGTACCTCGACGCGCCGGCCGATTTCATGCGCCGCGCCTCGGTGCCGCTGGAGGAGCTGCGCACGGCGGTGCTCAAGGAGCTGGGCGCCGACTACGAGCAGGAGACGGGCGCGCATTTCCAGCACATGCCGCGCAGCTACTTCAACTTCCGCGAGCCGGCGCAGATCGCCGGGCACATCCGCCAGTTCCGCCAGTTCTACGCGCAGCTGATCGCCGAGGAGGCCGAGGCCGGCCTGCTGCCGGTGATGACCTGGAGCCACCACGCCGAGCACGGCTACAGCGAGCTGACGGTCACCTGCTGGGACCGCCACCTCCTGCTGGCGCGCATCTCCGGCGCGCTCGCCGCGGAGGGCATCAACATCCTCAGCGCCGACCTGTACCAGCGCGCCGACAACGTCGTGCTCGACATGTTCCGCGTCTGCACGACCAACTTCACCGCCGTCAGCAACAAGGCCGCGCGGCAGCGGGTCGAGGAGTCGGTCCGCCAGGCCTTCCTGGCGCAGACCTTCGACTTTGGGCCGGCAATCGCGAAATCGCGCCGGGCCACCCCGGGCTACGACGAGGTCATGGCCGAGATCCCGCAGCGGGTCCACATCAACAACGACCTGTCGCCCGACCAGACCATCGTCGAAATGCAGGTCGTCGACCGCCTCGGCCTGCTGTACGACGTCTTCATGGCCATCGGCCAGCTTGGCCACAACGTCACCCACGCGCGCATCGGCACCGAGAAGGGCGTGGCCATTGACGCCATCTACGTCCAGGACGTCCATGGCCGCAAGCTGACGGCCCGCGCGGATCTCGACGCCCTGCAAAGCCGCATCGAGGAGGCGGTGTTCGGCTGACCCGACCATGCCCCCGTCCGCCGAGTCCGTGTCATCCCCGGCCGCGCCCGCCGAGCCCGAGGCCTGCCGCCGGGCCAACCGGGTGCGGTTCCTGCTCAGTCTGCTGCCGGCGCTGGTCTGCCTCGGGCTGCTGCTCGCCGGGGCCTGGCCGTGGGCGCTGGCCGTTTTCACCGGCACCTTCCTGGTCATCGCCTACGGGGCGACCATGCCGCGCGCCCGGCTGTTTGCGGCGCACGTGGACCGGCTGCCGGCGCATCAGGCCGGGGCCGGCGGCGTCTGGATCACGGTCGACGACGGCCCGGACCCTGCGACCACGCCGGCCCTGCTGGAGGTGCTGGACCGGCATCAGGCCAAGGCCGGCTTCTTCCTGATCGGCGACAAGGCCAAGCGCCACCCGGAGCTGGTGCGCGCGATCGCCGACCGCGGCCACCTCATCGGCAACCACAGCCAGACCCATCCGGCCGGCTCGTTCTGGCGCCTGCGGCCGGCGCGCATGTGGTTCGAGATCGCCGGCTGCCAGCAGACCCTCGCCGGCATCCTCGGCGTGGCGCCGGTCTGGTTCCGGCCGCCGGTCGGGCACCACAACCTGTTCATCGGACCGCCGCTGCGGGCGCTGGGGCTGACCATGGCCATCTGGAACTGCCGCGGTTACGACGGCATCGAACGCAATCCGCAGGTGGTCCTGCGCCGTCTGCGGCGCACGCTCGCTCCGGGGGCGGTGGTGCTCCTGCACGATGGCACCGCCGCCTGTGTCGAGGTGCTGGAAGGCACCCTGCGCCTGCTCGCGGAACGGGGGCTCAAACCGGTGCTGCCCGAGGCCCGCTGAGCCACGGTGTCGGCGCGGAACATTTTCTGGCGGCCGCTCCGGAAACTTGGTAAGCCTGCGGCCGCAGTTCCGTTATCCCTAGCCCATGACTTCCCGCCGCCACTTCCTCGCCACCGGCCTCGGCGCGCTCGGCGCCGCCGCGCTGCCCGCCATCGAACCGATCCGGCGCGCCGGCAGCAGCCGCATGCAGCTCGGCGTCGCCGCGTACAGCTTCCGCGACGCCTTCCAGTGGAGCCGCGGCAAGGAGCAGAAACCGAAGGACGGCCGCAAGCCCTGGAGCATCCTCGACTTCATCGACTGGTGTGCCGACCACAACGTCCCGGGCGCCGAGGTGACCAGTTACTTCTTCCCGCCGGACGTCGACGAAGCCTACCTGCTCGAGGTCAAGCGCCACGCCTACCTGCGCGGCGTGCAGCTCGCCGGCACGGCCGTGGGCAACAACTTCGCGCTGCCGAAGGGCGAGAAGCTCGACGAGCAGATCGCCTACGTGAAGCAGTGGATCGACCACGCCGCGGTCATGAATGCGCCGCACATCCGCGTCTTCGCCGGACCGCAGCCCAAGGACATGAGCGAGGCCGAGGCGGTGGCCAACTGCCAGGCGGCCTACCAGGAGTGCCTTGAATACGCCGGCCGGAAGGGCGTTTTCCTCGGCCTGGAGAACCACGGCGGCATCGTCGCCGAGCCCGACAACCTCGTCGCCATGGTCCGGGCCGCCAAGAGCCCCTGGGCCGGCATCAACTTCGACAGCGGCAACTTCCACACCGAGGACCCGTATGCCGACCTCGCCAAAATCGCGCCCTACGCGATCAATGTGCAGCTGAAGATGGAGATGAAGCGCAAGGGTGCCGCCGGGGCCGAAGCCGCCGACGTGCCGCGCCTGCTCAAGATCCTGCGCGAGGCCAACTACCAGGGCTGGTTCACCCTCGAGTACGAGGTCAAGGCCGATCCGTTCACCGAGGTGCCGAAGATCCTCGACATGCTGCGTCCTCTGCTCGGTTGATTTCCCCCGGTTCGCCTTTTTTCTCCCGCCGTCATGTCCTCCGCCCCCAAACTCACCTCCACCCAGTGGCTGATCTGCTTCATCGCCTCGATCGGCTTCGCCTTCGACATCTATGAGCTGCTCATGCTGCCGCTCATCGTCGGTCCCGCCCTGCAGGAACTCGTCGGCGCGGCGCCGGGCTCGCCCGAATTCAACAGCTGGGTCGGCAAGCTCTTCTACATCCCGGCCATCGCCGGCGGCGTTTTCGGCCTGCTCGGCGGCTACCTGACCGATCGCCTGGGCCGCCGGCGCGTGCTGACCTGGAGCATCCTGATCTACGCCTTCTCCGCCTTTGCCGCCGGCTATTCGACCAGCGTCCACATGCTGCTGTTCTTCCGCTGCCTGGTCTTCATTGGCGTCTGCGTCGAGTTCGTGGCGGCGGTGGCCTGGCTGGCCGAGCTGTTTCCGGATCCCAAGCAGCGCGAGAAGGTGCTCGGCTACACCCAGGCCTTTTCCTCCATCGGCGGCCTCCTGGTGGCGGTCGCCAACGGCCTGTGCGTGAAGTACTCCGCCAGTTTCCCGGCGATCCACTTTCCGGAATTCCTCGCGGGTCTGGTCGGCGGCGACACGGTGGCCGACGAGCATGCGGCCTGGCGCTACACGCTCATGTCCGGCCTGATCCCGGCGATCCCGCTGATCATCATCCGGCCCTTCCTGCCGGAGTCGCCGGCCTGGGCGCAGAAGAAGGCCGCCGGCACGCTCAAGCGGCCGAGCCTGGGCGAACTGTTCACGCCGGAACTGCGCCGCACCACCCTGATCACCACCGCCATGTTCGCACTGGCCTATGGCGCCGCTTTCGGCGCGATCCAGCACATCCCGCGCATCGTGCCCGGCCTCGCCGAGGTGAAGGCGGCGGCCAAGGCCGCGTCCGAAAACGCCGCCAAGGCCAGCGAAGGCAAGCCTGCCGACGTGGTGAAAAAGGCCTCGATCGGCGCCGCCAAGAAGGCCGAGCAGGGCATCGCCGCCAACGTCACCAAGGTGCAGGAGGTCGGCGGTCTGGTTGGCCGCTTTGCGCTCGCCGCGCTGGCGGTGGTGATCGTCAGCCGGCGCAAGCTGCTGCGCGTGTTCCTGCTGCCCGGGCTGGCGGTCATGCCGCTGGTGTTCGGCTACTGCGCGGTCACCGGCCTCATGCCGCTCTACGTCGGCATCTTCTTCGCCGGCCTGTTCACCGTCGCCCAGTTCAGCTTCTGGGGCAACTACCTGCCGCGCGTCTACCCGATGCACCTGCGCGGCACGGGCGAAAGCTTCGCCGCCAACATCGGCGGCCGTCTGATCGGCACGTCGTTCGCCTGGCTGACCACCACGCTGGCCGCGACCACCGACCTGGCGGCGGCTCCCGCCAAGCTCGCCTACACGGCGGCTGCGGTCGGCTTCAGCGTCTACTTCCTCGGCATCATCCTGTCCTTCTGGCTGCCGGAGCCGAAGGAGGAGCTGATGGACTGACCGGTCCAAACTCACGGCGGAGGGCGGCAGCGATGCCGCCCTTCCCCTTCAGCCCGGCAGGTCCAGCAGCCGCCATTCGCCCGGCGGCAGGTCGCCCAGCTCATACGGACCGAAGCGGGAGCGGTGCAGTTCTTCCACATGCCAGCCCTGGCTGGCGAACATGCGGCGAACCTGGTGGTAGCGCCCCTCGGCCAGCGTCAGGGACGCCGTCCGCGCGCCGGTGATCTCCAATTGCGCGGGCAGGCAGGGCTTGGTTTCGCTGCGGAGCAGCAGCGTGCCGGCGGCGAACACGCCGACCAGCCCGGGATCGAGGTCGCGGTCGACGACCACTTCGTAGCGCTTGGCGACCTCCGCCTTCGGCGAGGTGAAACGGTGCACCAGGGGGCCCTGGTCGGTGACCAGCAGCAGGCCGCTGGTGTCCTTGTCGAGACGGCCGACGCTGGTGACGGCGGGGTTGCGGTCCAGCCAGTACGGCGGCAGCAGGTCGTAGATGGTCGGCCCTTCGTCGGCGCTGTGGGTGCAGGCGTAGCCCGCCGGCTTGTGCAGCATGGCCAGCAGGCCGTCCGGCGCCTCCAGCGGCTCGCCGTCGACCTGCACGGCGTGCGGGTCGACGCGCTCGTCGGCCCGGCGTGCGGGTTCGCCGTGGATGCTCACCCGGCCCTCCCGGATCAGGCGCGCGGTTTCGCGGCGGGTGCAGTAGCCGAGGGAGGAGAGCAGTTGGTCGAGTCGGCGCATGGCGGATCAAAGGGCGGTGATTTCCTCGGGCCGCAGCGGCCGCCACTGGCCGGGCGCCAGGTCGGCGGGCAGACCGAGGTTGCCGATGCGTTCCCGGTGCAGGGCGGTGACGCGGTTGTGCACGCGGTGGAACATGCGCTTCACCTGGTGGTAGCGGCCTTCGTGCAGGGTCAGGCGCGCGCAGCGCTCCGCCAGGATCTCCAGCGTGGCCGGCCGGGTGGTCAGGTCTTCGGTGTGGAAATAAAAGCCGCGGGCGAAGGCGGCCACGGCCTCCGGCGCGATCGGTTCCTGGGTCTCCACCCGGTAGACCTTGGGCACTTTGGCCGCCGGATCCGTCAGCCGCTTCGACCAGCGGCCGTCGTTGGTCAGCAGAACCAGCCCCGAGGTGCTGCGGTCGAGACGGCCGGCCAGATGCAGCCCGGCCTTGTCCGGGTCGTCGATCAGGTCGAGCACGGTCGGGTGCTCCGCGTCGACAGTGGCGCTGACGACGCCGACGGGCTTGTGCAGCATCAGGTACAGGGCGCGCTCGGCTGCCTGAACCAGTTCGCCGTCGAGCTCGACGCGCATGAAGCGGTCGACCGGATGCTGGTTGCCGGTGACCACGGCGCCATCCACCCGCACGCGCCCTGCGGCGATGAGCCGGTGCGCGGCCCCGCGGCCAAGGGCGGCGTGCTTGGCGAGCAGGCGGTCGAGTTTCATCGGCGCGCTCCGGCCTTCACAGCCAGCCGGTCTGCTGCAGGCGGCCGGTCAGTTCCATCTGGCGCTCGAGCTGCGCGGCGTAGCGCGCGGCGTTGGCCGCGTCGGGGCGGCAGCGCGTCGATTCGTCGAGGGTCACCAGCCGCGCGCACAGCGCCTCGTAGCTGACCTCCTCGCCGAGCGCCGCGGCGCGGGCGTAGGCGGCCTGGATGGCGGCGCCGAGCGCGGCGCCCTCGCTGGTGTGGAGCGTGACCACCTCGGCGTTGAAGCAGTCGGCCGCGAGCTGGCGCCAGGTGGCGCTCTTGCTGCCGCCGCCGGTGAGGCGGATCTCGGTCGGGTTCATGCCCAGGTCGCGGAAGCGCTTGAGGCCGTAGGCCAGGCCCAGGGTGGCGCCCTCGATGGCGGCGCGGGCGAGGTTGGCCGGGGTGAAGTTGCCGGGCCGCAGGCCGTGCAGGACGCCGCTGCCGCCAGGCAGGTTCGGCGTGCGCTCACCGTTCAGGTAGGGCAGGAAGACCAGGCCCTCGGCGCCGGCCGGCGCCGACTGGACGGCGGCTTCCAGCTGCCGGAGATCCCAGC
>CAYYJK010000209.1:5001-6743 GCA_964472185.1 uncultured Prosthecobacter sp. | reverse complement strand
CCGAGCGCGCGCCGTCGCTGATGTCGCCCACCATCTTGGCGAAGCCGATGATGTGGACGCTGTGGTTCTCGTCCTCGTACTTCTGCCGGATGGCCTCGAACTGGTCGGCCACCTGCTGGTAGTCGAGCTTGTTGGTGGCGCTTTCCGGGATCAGGTCGGCCCAGATCATCGCGCCCGAGAAGTCCTTGGCCACCAGGCGGCCGACGATGTTGGCCTTGATGATGTTGCCGCGGATCTGGTCGAAGTCCTCCGGCGTGGAGGCGAAGCCCTCGACGTTCGGGGTGAAGGTCTGCGGGATGACGTTGCCGCCGGACAGGCCGTCCTCGACCACCTCGATGAAGCGCACGTTCGGCGTGAACAGCGAGCGGGCGCGGGCGTCATCGGTGGCGTCGAGGTTGATCACCTCGTTGGTGACGTTCTCCAGCGTGGCCATGAAGGCCTGGTCGAGCATGTCGCCGTCCTTGGCGACCACGGCCACGAGTACGCGGTTGGCGCCGCCGAACTCGAGCTCGTAGTCCTGGAAGGTCTGCATGTACTCGTGCTGCAGCGGCACCTGCTTCTTGAAGCCGGCGTCCACCTTGAGCTGGCTGGCGAAGAAGAGCATCGCCACGGTGATGATCGCGAAGACCACCAGGATCAGCGGCCGGTTCGCGAACACCAGGTTTTCCGCGAGGCGGGCGAACGGGCCGGGCTGGCTGTTGGGCAGGCTCATGTGATCTCCGTTACTGCGGGCGGTACAGGCCGGCGCCCTTGTCGCCAACCACGATGAAGCCGGCGTCGCCGGCCGGCAGGACGCCGGTGAGGTTCGGCGTTTCGCCGCTGGCCATTTCGAAACTGGTGGCCGCGAACGGCGTGCCGGTGCCCGGGCGGGTCAGCACGACGCCGTTGGCGCCCACCAGGATGGCGCCGCCGTTGGGCAGCGCGTGGCCGCCCAGCAGGCTGGTGCCGACGCCGGTTTCCACCGGGGTCCAGGTGTCGCCGAGGTCCATGGACTCGAGCACGTTGCCACGCAGGCCGAAGGCCAGCAGGTGGCCGGCGTCCCAGGCCAGGATGCCGAACATCGAACCTTCGTACGGCAGGCGCTTGCGTTCCCAGGTCTGGCCGCCGTCGCGCGAGCGGAAGAAGGCGCCGCGCTCGCCGGCGATCACCAGGGCGCCGCCGGCGTCCTGGGCGATGGCGTTGAGGTGCGGGTCGGCCTCGGCGTCGAGCTCGAGGTCGGAAGCGTCGAAGGTCCAGTCGTCGCCTTCGCCGGCGTCGGCGACGGGCGCGGCTTCGGCGGCGGGCGCGGCTTCGGCGTCGGCCGCGGCGTCGTCGCCGTGGTCGATGATGCTGCGCGGCTCCCAGGTGACGCCGCCGTCGGTGGTGGCCAGCATCAGGCTGTAGGCGCCGACGGCGAAGCCGTGCATGCCGTCGACGAAGAGCACGTCCATCACCGGCACGCCTTCGGTGGGATCCATGGTGTCCAGGGTCCAGGGCGCGGCGCGGCGGCGGGTCCAGGTCTGGCCGCCGTCGGTGGAGTGCACGATCACGCCGTCGTGGCCGGCGGCCCAGAGCACGCCGTTGGCGGTGGCGATGGACGTGAGGGTGGCGCGGGTGGGCACCGGCGCCTGCTTCCAGGCCTGGCCGTCCTCGGAGGACAGCACGTGGCCGCGCTCGCCGACGGCGAAATAACCCGCCTGGGTGCGCACCACGTCGAGCAGCAGCGAGCGGCTGGCGCGCGGCATCATCTCGGCGTCCAGCAG
>CAYYJK010000209.1:0-4991 GCA_964472185.1 uncultured Prosthecobacter sp. | reverse complement strand
GGCGCGGCGGTGGTTTCCGCCGGCGGCGCCTCGTCCACGGCCGTGGCGTCGGCCGCGGGTTCGGCCAGGGACGCGTCGTCCGTGGCCTGGGATTCGGTGGTGTCGCCTTCGGCGGCGGCCGGGTCGGTGGACCCGTCCTGCGCCTGCAGGGCGAAGGGCAACGCCAGCGCCAGCAGCAGGGCTGCGGCGAGGCGCGTGCGGTGATTGGGGGTGTTGGGCATTGCGTCCTCCTGCCTGGCCCCGGCACGCGCAGGGCCCCTTAACGCAGCCGCGCCCTTTCGGGCGCGGCTGGTGGTTCCAAAACTAGCGGATCAGCGCACGCCCGCGGTACGCAGGTTCTGCGGCGAGTAGTTCGCCGGGGTGCTCTGGTAGCCGAAGTCGCGCGGCTTGTCCTCGTTGTCGAGCAGCATGGTGATGTAGCGGCCCGACTTGAGGTCGTGGTGGGTCTCGAGGGTGGACCAGAAGGTCGGCACCTCGTAGTAGTTCACCGACGGCGCGTCGGAGTAGCGCCACAGGTTGCCCTGGCCATCGTAGTGGTCCATGAGCAGGATCTGCCAGCTGTCCTCGTCCACGTAGAAGGTGCGGCGGCTGTTGATGTGGCGCTGGCCCTGCTTGAGCTTGGCCTCCACCACCCACACGCGGTGCAGCTCGTAGCGCATGTGGTCCGGGTTGAGGTGGCCCGGGCGGATCAGGTCGCGCACCTTGGTCTTGTCGCTGTGCGCCTTGTAGGAGTTGTACGGCACCAGCATTTCGCGCTTGCCCACCAGGGTCCAGTCGAAGCGGTCCATCGCGCCGTTGAACATGTCGGTCATGTCATTGGTGCGCAGGCCGTCCGAGGCGGTGCCCGGGTTGTCGTAGGCCACGTTCGGCGCGCGGCGCACGCGGCGCTGGCCCGGGTTGTAGACCCACGCCTGGCGCGGCGAGGCCTGGGCGTTCAGGGTCTCGTGCACCAGCAGCACCTGGCCGGCAAGGCGCGCCGGGCCGAGCACTTCCTGCTTGAAGTACAGCAGGATGTTGTTGATGTTCTCGGAGGTGTTGCCCGGCTTGTAGTACAGGCCCAGCAGCTCCTCGCGGACCTTGGTCAGCGTGAAGGCGCCATTGGCCGTCGGGGCCGCCTGGTTCGAGTAGCTGATGACCGACAGGCCCTTGTACTTGAGCTTGTGGTTCCAGATGACCTCGTAGGCGTTCTGCGGGATCGGGAACGGAATGCCCTCGGCGCAGTTGCGAACGCCTTCGCCGTTGGCGACCAGTTCGCACGAGGTCGCGTTGCGCTTGGTGAAGTCGTAGGTGCGCTGCGGGAACGAGGCGCTGCGGCGGGTCGGGTACACGTCCATGCGGAAGGTCGGGTACTTGGCGAACATCGCCTTCTGGCCCGGGGTCAGCACGTTGGCGTACTGCGCCTGGTTGGCGCGGGTGACCGAGTACAGCGGCTTGTCGGCCGCGAACGGGTCGATGTGGAAGGTACCGACGCGGAAGCCCGCGGGCGGACGGGTGATGCCGCCCTCCCAGGCCGGGATGGTGCCGGCGGCGTTGCCGGCCTTCTCGGCGCCGACCGGGGTCAGGCTCTGGCCCAGCTTCGCAGCTTCCTGCGCGCTGACCTTGGCCTGGGCCATGCCGGTGGCGAGTACCGCGGCGCCGGCAATGAGCGCCAGCCCGTGTTTCCTGTTGATTTTCATCCTCTGCCTCCCTGTGGCCTCAGAACGAATACTTGACGGTGAACGCCGCGAAATCGCGGTCGTGGATCTGGTTGTACTGCTCGGCGCCGCTGAACTGCGTGTAGCTCAGGTCGAACACCCACTGGTTCAGGTAGTTCGCTTCCAGGCCCAGCGTCAGCGACTTGCGGCCCTCGAGGAAGTTGCCACCCGGTCCCGGGGTGATGCCGCTCACGTCATGGTTGAACGCGACGCGCGGAGACAGCGTGAGGGGCGTGCCGAAGGCGCTGGCGTAGTCGGCGCGCGCGGCGAGGCGGTAGCCCCACGAGAACGCGGTCGGGAAGCCACCGGTGCCGGTGAGCGGGTTGCGCAGGCAGCCGAACTGCAGCGCGCCGGCGCCCGGGAAGCCCGCGGCCAGCACGTCGCCGACGTCGCAGCCACCACCGGTGTCGGTGCCTTCGCCCTCGTAGCGAAGCTCGGACTGCGGCGGCAGGTCCCAGACCTCGGTGCCGCCGAGCTCGGCGACCACGGCGATCTGGTCGGCGCCGAAGGCCTGCGCGAAGGCCTTGGTGAAGGTCATCTGCACCTGGCTCACTTCATGCTCGCGCCAGCCGCGCACTTCCTGGCCCAGCGCGTAGGAACCGAGCTGGCTGTTGAACTGCAGCGCCGGCACCGGGATGAACGGGTTGAGCGGGGTCAGGGCCGCGAACAGCAGCTCGACGTCGTCGACCTGCAGCGGCATGTTCGGGCGGTGGCTCACCTCGCCCTGCCAGGCGACGCCGCCCGGCAGCGTGGTGTTCCAGCTCACGCCGAACATCTGGATGTCTTCCGGGTACTCGGCGAAGAAGCGGCCCGAGGCGGCGCCGACGAGCGGGTTGTTGACCGCGCGGCCCGACAGCAGCGGCACGCGGCTGTGGTAGTTCAGGAAGTAGAAGCCGAACTCGGTTTCGTTGAGGTTCTCGGCGTACCAGCGCAGCGCCATGCCGTACTGGCCGTCGTCGCGGGCATTGCGGTTCGGCAGGCGGCCCACGGCGTTGCCGCAGCCGATGGCGATGATCTGCGCCGCGGTGGGCGCGCCGTAGATGGCCGACAGGTCGCCGAAGCGGTCGGAGTTGGCGTAGCCGGCCGGACCGTTGTAGCAGGTGGCGAAGAAGTTCTCGGGGTTGTAGACCGGCTGCGGCGTGGTGCCGAAGCCCAGCATCACGTAGGTGCCGCCCGGGGTGGCGAAGTCGTTGGCGCTGAAGTAGGTGCCCGCGGCGTCGACTTCGATTTCCTCGAACTCGAGCATGTACATCGCCTCGAGGGCGACGTTGTCCGACAGGTTGATCGAGCCCCACAGCATGTCCACCGGCAGGAACGCTTCCTTCAGCTCGGCGCCGGCGACGCGCAGCGCCGACAGGTCGACCGGGTTGATGACGTTGATGCCGTTCTGGATGAAGGTGCCCTCGCCCCAGCTCACCACCTGGCGGCCGACGCGCACGGTGCCGCCGAGCTGGCCTTCGTCGCCGAGCTCGAAGTTCTTGAACACGAACGCGTCGAGCATGCGGAAGCGCTCGCCGATGCGGTCCTTGGCTTCTTCGGTCAGGTCGTCGCGGTCGACGTTCTCGAAGTCATAGAAGTAGGTGGCGCGCATGAACGCACCCCAGTCGCGCCAGTTCAGGCTCAGCTCGGAGGTGAGCTTGAAGGCGCTGGAGATGGCGTCGCCCTTGTCGTACTTGAGGTTGCCGTCATCGCGGTTGACCGAGAAGCGGCCCTCGGCGGCGGCCTGCGTCGGCGAACCCGGCACGCCGCCGGTGCTGGTGCAGCGGCCCGGGCCGACCGGGATCGCGCCGAGCGGCACGTTCTGGGTGCACAGCAGCGGGTTGAACCACGACTTGGCGATCAGGTTCGGGTCCTGGTCCTCGACGCGCCAGGAGTAGCCGTACGACACGGTGGTGTCGAAGCTGCCGCTGAGTTCGCCGCGGCTGAACTCGATGGCCTGCGCGGCCGGGGCGGCCAGCAGGCCAAGCGCGACGGCGGCGGCCAGGCGGGCACGGACGACCCGCCCGTGCTGCGAATTCGATTTCTTCATGGGTGCTTCCTCGGGTTCAGATCGACTGTGCGGAATTCGGGGCACCGCCAAGGGCGGCGGGCGAAGACGACGGCGCGAAGGCCGGCGCGGATGGAACTGTTCTCATGGCTCTCTGGCTCCCCCCAGACTCTAGAGCATTTCCTCTAGGCATATTAATTGTTCGTTAGGAAATGGCAATGCTGTTGCGTATGGTGCGGGTCGTCACGCTATTCCTGCTGCGCTGCAGCAGCGCGGGACAGGTCCGCCACGGCCGGTCGGAAGGGCCTGGAACGCAGGCCCAGCGCGGCCTGGACGGGTCCCGCGTCATAAACCTGGTCCTGGCGGAGGCGGGCCAGCACCCCTTCGCCGGGCGCCTCGGCGCGCCCCGCCAGCGCCAGGGCCAGGCGGAACACCGGCCCGGGCAGGGGCAGCCTCCGGGCCCGCGGGGCCGCCACCGCCAGGCAGCGCCGCGCCATCTCGTCGAAAGGCAGCGCCTCGCCGCCGGGCAGGTCGAAACGGCCGGGCACCGGCCGGGGTGAACGCAGCGCGCGCAGCACGGCGTCGGCCACGTCGTCGGCGTGCACCGGCTGGCGCAGGCCGCGGGCATGGCGCGGCAAGGGCAGCACGCGCCAGCGCCGCGCGAAAGCCACCAGCCGCGAAAGATTGCGGTCGCGGCCCCGGCCGTAGATGAGCGTGGGCCGCAGCAGCGTGAGCGCGCTGCCGCGGGCGGCGCAGGCCTCCGCCAGGCGCGACTCGGCCGCCGCGAGAGCGGCGGCCACGGCACGTTCGCCGGCATCGGGCGACGTGGCCTTGGCGTGCACGCTGGTGGAGCCCAGCGCCACCACGCGCGCCGGCGCCAGCGACGAGCGCGCGAACCAGGCGGCGAACGCATCCAGCGGCCCCAGGCTCACGACCGCGGAGGGCGCGCAGGGCGGGTCGGCCAGCGCGGGCAAGGCGCCGGCCAGCCAGCGCAGCCGGGCGGCATCGGCCTGCGGGCGGCGCGACACGGCGATGAGCGGCGGGTCGTCGGGCCGGCAGGCGTCGCGCAGGCATTCGCCCACCAGGCCCGTGAGCCCGAACACCAGCCAGCCGCGTGAATCCCTGCCCCCGTCGTCCATCGCGCGAGCATAGCGCCGGCGTTTCACGGCGGGAAAATAAACGCTTGGGTTAGACTCCGGGCACCATCGTCGTGCTGACGACAACTCCACCGCCGCCCCGGCCGAAGGCCGCAGGATCGCGGCCAAGCAAGGAACGCGATGCTCGAAGCGCTGCTGGCTACCCCGTTCGTC
>CAYYJK010000208.1:0-6813 GCA_964472185.1 uncultured Prosthecobacter sp. | reverse complement strand
ACCGGGTCCTCGATGGTGAGGATGTTGATGCGCTGCTTGCGCAGCTCCAGCAGCATCGCGTACAGCGTGGTGGACTTGCCGCAGCCGGTGGGGCCGGTGGTCAGGAACATGCCGTGGCTGCGGCTCATCACGTCGTCGATGCGGCGCCGGTCCTCGGGCGTGAGGCCCAGCTGGTCCAGGTCCCACAGGCTTTCCATGGTGTCGAGCAGGCGGATCACCACGCTTTCGCCGTACACCGCCGGCAGCACCGAGATGCGCAGGTCGATCTCGCGGCCGTCGTCGAGGGTGAAGGTGGTGCGGCCGTCCTGCGGCTTGCGGTGCTCGGCCAGGTTCATCGAGCCCAGCACCTTGATGCGGCTGGTCACGGCCGGGTGCAGGCTGCGCATGATGCGGCGCACCGGCACCATCTCGTCGTCGATGCGGTAGAGCACGTCGGTGCCGTTTTCGCCCGGGCGCAGGTGGATGTCGGACGCGCGGCGCGCCACGGCCTCGGCGATCAGGCCGTGCACGATGCGCACCACCGGCTTCTCGCGCGACAGCCGCTGGGCTTCCTGCTCGCTGGTCTCGACCACGGTGCCGGTGGGGTCCACGCCGAGCTGGCGGGCCACGTCGCGGTCCTCCACCTGGTCGTAGTGCCGGGCGATGGCGTTGCGGATGTCGCGCGGCGTGGCCAGCAGCGCCTGCACGCGCTGGCGCGAGAGGAAATCGAGGGTGCTCAGGGTTTCGTCGTTGCCGGGGTCTTCCATGGCCACGGCCACGTTGCCGCCGCGCACCAGCAGGGGCACCACGCGCAGCCGGCGGGCCACCTCGGGGCGGATCAGGGCGGTGGCGGTGCTGTCCGGGGCCAGGTTCTCCAGCCGCACCAGGGGCACGCCCAGGGTCTTGGCCTGGCGGTAGTGGGCCTCGGTGCAGTCGTCGCCCAGGGCCAGCCAGTCCTCGGGCTTCAGCGAGCCGTTGTCGCGGTTCCAGGGGTCGCCGGCGGGGGCCACGTCCAGCCAGTTGGCCAGGGCGCTGGGGTCGGCGATCAGGTTCGGGGACAGGGGCTTGGCGTTGGCGGACATGGCAGGCCTCTTGGCAGACTCCCCCCAGTATGGACCAGCCGGGCCGCGCCGCTTTGCCCCAGGTCAGTTTCCGGGGCCGGGTTCGCAGGTCCGGGCGGCCCCGCTGCGCTAGAATCGGGCAGACCCGCCGTACGGAAACGCCCATGCGCTGCCTCAGCTTCCTGCTCGCCCTGCTGCTGACCCTGCCGGCCACCGCCCAGGACCGCCACGCCGACGAACACTCCTACGCCCAGCCCGACCAGGTGCGCATCCGCGACCTGGGCCTCGACCTGGCCGTGGACTTCGAAAAGCACCAGCTCGCCGGCACCGCCACCCTCGGTCTCGAGTGGGCGAACGAAGCCGCGCGCGAGCTGGTGCTCGACACTCGCGACCTGTCGATCTCGAAGGTCGAGGCGCGCAGCGGCACCCGCAAGTGGCGCGAAGTGGAGTTCGCGCTTGCGGAGCGTGACGAGCGTTTCGGCAGCAAGCTCACCATCACCCTGCCGCGCCAGTACGAACAGGTGCGCATCGCCTACGCCACCTCGCCGCAGGCCTCGGGCCTGCAGTGGCTGGCGCCGTCGATGACCTCGGGTGGCAAGACGCCCTTCATGTTCAGCCAGTCGCAGGCCATCCACGCCCGCAGCTGGGTGCCGCTGCAGGACACGCCCTCGGTGCGCTTCACCTACACCGCGCGCATCCGCACCCCGGCCGACGTGATGGCGCTGATGAGCGCCGACAACGACCCGGCCGCGCCGCGCGACGGCGACTACAGCTTCACCATGCCCCAGGCCATTCCCAGCTACCTGATGGCCATCGCCGCCGGCGACCTGGTGTTCAAGCCCATCTCCGGCCGCGCCGGCGTCTGGGCCGAGCCGCAGGTGGTGGACAAGGCGGTGAAGGAGTTCGAGGACACCGAGAAGATGATCGCGGTGACCGAATCGCTGTACGGCCCGTACCGCTGGGGCCGCTACGACCTGCTGATCCTGCCGCCTTCGTTCCCGTTCGGCGGCATGGAAAACCCGCGCCTGAGCTTCATCACGCCCACCGTGATCGCGGGCGACCAGTCGCTGGTGTCGCTGATCGCGCACGAGCTGGCGCATTCGTGGTCGGGCAACCTGGTCACCAACGCCAGCTGGAAGGACATGTGGCTCAACGAGGGCTTCACCAGCTACGTCGAGAACCGCATCGTTGAGGCGCTGTACGGCAAGGAGCGCGCCGACATGGAATTCGTCATCAGCCGCAACGGGCTGAAGGCGGAAATGGCGCAGATCCCGGCCGAACAGCAGGTGCTGATGCTGCCGGCGCGCGTGGGCTCCGACCCGGAGGACGCGCTGGGTGCGATCGCCTACGACAAGGGTGCGTGGTTCCTGCAGTTCCTGGAGCTGCGTTTCGGCCGCGAGGCCTTCGACCCGTTCCTGCGCGCCTGGTTCGACGGCCATGCCTTCCAGAGCGCCACCAGCGAGCAGTTCCTGGCCTTCCTCAAGAGCGAGCTGATGGCGAAGAACCCGTCGGCCGTGACCGAGGCCGAGGTGATGGCCTGGATGACGGCGCCGGGCATCCCCGAGTTCGCGCCGGCCACCGAATCGCCGCGTTTCGCCGCCGTGGACGCCGCCCGCGCCGACTGGCTGGAAGACCGCAAGGCCGCGCGCGACCTCAAGACCTCGGCCTGGACCACCCAGGAGTGGGTGTATTTCCTCGAGGGCATGCCGGAAACGCTGGCGCCCGAGCGGCTGGTGGAGCTCGACCAGGCCTTCCGCTTCACCGGCACCGGCAACGGTGAGATCGCCCAGCGCTGGTACCCGCTGAGCGAGCGCAGCGAATACTTCGAGGCGCGGCCGGCGATGAGCCTGTTCCTGCGCAAGATCGGCCGCCGCAAGCTGATCATGCCCACCTACGAAGCGCTGGCCGCCACTGCCGACGGCCTGGCCTTCGCCAGCCAGATCTACCTGATGGCCAAGCCGGGTTACCACCCGATCACCAGCGCCTCGGTCGAGGCGCTGCTGGCCAAGGCCAAGGCAGCCCCGGCGCAGTGACGCCATGACGCCCCCGCGCGCGGCCAGCCCGCGCCGGCTGCTGCTGGTGGGCGCCCTGGGCGCCGCGCTCGGCGCCGTCGGTTACGCCGCCACCGCGCCCGAGCGCGTGCTGCAGGCAGAATTCGCGCGCCAGCGCTGGCTGGCGGGCGCGGAGCGGCTGGAGTTCGACGTGGCCGGCCACACCTGGTCGGCGCTGGTGGCGGGTCGCCGCGACCGGCCGCTGGTGGTGCTGGTGCACGGCTTCACCGGCAGCAAGGAAAACTGGCTGCCGCTGATGCGCGAACTGGCGCGCGAACACCGCGTGCTGGCCGTGGACCTGCCCGGCTGGGGCGAAAGCGATCGCCACCACGACGAAGACTACGGCCCGGTGGCGCAGGCCGCGCGCCTGGCGGAACTGCTGGCGTCGCTGCCGCAGGCGCCCGAGCTGGTGGTGGGGCATTCGATGGGCGGCCAGATCGTCGGCCTGATGGCGTCGCGCCATCCCGAACGCGCGCCGCGCATCGTGCTGATGTCCTCGGCGGGCGTGCGCTTCGAGGAGAACGCCTTCGCCAACGCGGTGCTGGCGGGGCAGAACCCGTTCCAGGTGACCAACCGGCGCGAGCTGAAGCGTTACCTGGGCATCGTGTTCGCCGAGCCGCCGTTCGTGCCCTGGCCGGCCAGCGAGGCACTGGTGCGCCGCCGCCGCGCCGACGCGCCGTTCGAGCAGCGCGTGCTCGACGGCATCGGCCGCGGCCCGGACGCATTCGCCCTGGAGGCCGAGCTCGGCAACATCGCCGCGCCAACGCTGCTGCTGTGGTGCCGGGACGACAAGGTGATCGACATCAGCGCCGCCGAGGTCTTCGCCGCCGGCCTGCGCGACAGTCGCTCGGTCATCCTCAGCGGCTGCGGGCACATGCCCATGATGGCGCAACCCCGCCAGGTGGCGCAGGCCCTCGCCGACTTCCTGTAGGAGGGCCTCCAGGCCCGGCCGCGTTTTTCGCTTGCCGGAAAGAAGAAGGCCGCCCGGGTGGGCGGCCTTCCTTTTCGTACCCTGGCGCCGGTTTACGGGGCAGCGGCTTCGACGCGGGACGCGTCGCGGGCAGCCTTGAAGGCGTTGCCTTCGACGTAGTTCGGCCAGGCCTCGTTGCCGGCCAGTTCGCGGCCGACGCCGTACAGCGCCTGCAGGTCCTGCACCACGCCGCGCAGGTCCCAGTTCGGATCGAACTCGTCGGCCGGCTTGTGGTAGGCCACGTTGGTGTACTGCGACTGCACCTCGCGGCCGTACTCCACGCCCTTCTCGACGTGGTCGATGCCGCCCTTGGCGTACAGCGCCGGCACGCCGAACTTGGCGAAGCTGAAGTGGTCGGAGCGGAAGAAGAAGCCCTTCTCCACGCCGTCCTCTTCCACCAGCACGCGGCCCTGGGCCTCGGCGATGGGCTTGAGCACGTTGTCGAGTTCGCTGTTGCCCAGGCCAATGACCACGAAGTCCTTGGTCGGGCCCACGACGCTCATCGCGTCCAGGTTCACCACGGCCACGGTGTCCTTGAGCGGGATCACCGGGTTGGCGGCGTAATACTTCGAGCCCAGCAGGCCCGATTCCTCCAGCGTCACCAGCAGGAACACCAGGCTGCGCGCCGGCTTCGGGTCCTGCACGGTGAAGGCTTCGGCGATCTCGAGCACGCCGGCCACGCCGGTCGCGTTGTCGATGGCGCCGTTGTACACGTGGTCCTCGCCCTCGGCGCCGGCCGCGGCCTTGTCGCCGCCGTGGGTCAGGCTGTGGTCGCCCAGGTGGTCCCAGTGCGCGGTGTAGACGATGGCTTCATCCGGGCGCTCCGTGCCGGGCAGCTTGGCCAGGATGTTGCGCGAGCTGGTTTCACGGATGCTCGAGTTGAGCTTGGCGGTGAAGGCGGCGCCACCCAGCGGCACGGCCTTGAAGCCGGGCTTGTTGGCGGCGGCGCGCAGGGCTTCGAGGTCGAGGCCGGCGTCGGCGAACAGCTTGGCCGCCACTTCGCCGGTGAGCCAGCCCTGCAGCGGCAGGCGCGGCTCGGGGTCGGCGCTGGCGGGCAGGTCGTACTGCGCGCCCGACCAGCTGTTCTTCACCACGTCCCAGCCGTAACCGGCGCCGGCGTCGTCGTGGATGATCAGCGCGGCCGAGGCGCCCTGGCGCGCGGCTTCCTCGAACTTGTAGGTCCAGCGGCCGTAGTAGGTCATCTTCTTGCCGCTGAAGAGCGACTCGTCGCCGGCGTGGAAGCCCGGGTCGTTGACCAGGATGACCACCGTCTTGCCGGCCACGTCGAGGCCGGCGTAGTCGTTCCAGCCGGCCTCGGGGGCGTTCACGCCGTAGCCGACGAACACCATCTCGCTGCCCTTCACGAACACTTCCTGCTGGGCGGTGCGGGTGCCCAGCGCCATCTGCCCGCCGAAGGCCAGCGCGGTTTCGGCGCCGTTGAGCGTGATGGTGGCGGTGGAGGTGGCCTCGTCGGCCGTGGTCTCGACCATCGGCACTTCCTGGAACCAGCTGTCGCCGTTGCCCGGCTGCAGGCCCAGGCGCTGGAACTGCGCCACCAGGTAGTCGGCGGTCTTCTGCTCGCCGTCGGTGCCCGGGGCGCGGCCGCCGAACTCGTCGGACGAGAGCACCTTCACGTGGGCGGCGAAGTCCTCGGCGGAAATCTCCGGGCCGAAGCCGTGTTCGGCGACCGGGGCCGGGGTGGCGGTATCGGCCGTGGCGGCCGGTTCCGGCGCCTTGCTGCAGGCCCCGAGGGCCAGCGCGGCGGCGGCGAATAGCAGGGTATGTCGCATCCGAAGGGTCTCCAGCTGAACGGAAACCCCGATTCTAGCCCCAAACGAACCAGGTTCATTTTATCCAACCTGGTTCGCCCGATTCAGCTGCATGAACCGGATGAACCAGGTTGGATAAAATGAACCTGGTTCGCCGGATTCAGTCTTTGGAGCGGGGGGCGTCGGCGGAGTCGAGCATGCGCGGGGCGGTGCCGGTTTGCTTGCCCACCTTGGCGCCCGGGTGCACGTACAGTTCCACCTCGCGTTCGAAGAGCAGCTCGCCCTCGACCACCGAACCCTCGCCGATCACGATGCGCGGCAAGCGGTTGCTGTTGCTGCGCCACCAGCTCCCGGTCGGCTTCTCCACCCGCAGGTCGCCGCGCACCGTGGCACCCGTGAGCGTGATGTCGCCGTTCGTGGTCGTGACGTCGCCGCCGACCTCGGCGCGGGTGAGCGAAATGGCGCCATTGACGTTGGTCGCGTCGCCGCCGATCACCGCGCCCTGGCTGGCCTTGATGCCGCCGTTCACCACGTCCACGTCCTCGTCCACTTTCGCGTCGCGGCCCAGGCGGATGCCGCCGTTCACCGCCTCCGCGTCGCGCACGCGGGCGCCGTCGTCGAGCGAAATGCCGCCGTTCACGGTCTCCACGTCGCCCACCTGGGCTTTGCGCTCGATGGTGATGCCGCCGTTCACCGTCTCGGCGCTGCGCACCGTGGCGCCCTCGCGGATGGTGATGCCGCCGTTGACGGTCTCGAGCGAGCCGTAGGACTGGCCGGCCTCGGCGGTGATGCCGCCGAACACCTTGTCGATGTTCTGCTGGGCCAGGGCGGGGCCGCCGGCCAGGGCCAGCGACAGGGCGATCAGGGAAACGAGCGGACGGACGCGCATGGTTGGGCTCCTTGGAAAGTACCGGTGGGATGCCGGGAACGGGGCCCGGGTTTAAAGCCCCGACGGGCCGACTATCCGCGCCGGGGCTACAATC
>CAYYJK010000207.1:0-6867 GCA_964472185.1 uncultured Prosthecobacter sp. | reverse complement strand
TCTCCAGCAGCGGCTTGCCCGGCATGGCGAGGTCGCCGACGTCGGCCAGCTTGCGGGTGACCACGCCGTCGAACGGAGCGGTGACGCGGGCGTAGCCGAGCATCGTCTCCGCCTCGCTGCGGGCGGCGGTCGCGATCTTCACGCGGGCGTCGGCGGCGTCGAACTCCTGGCGGGTGGTGGCGTTGCTGCTGATGAGCTGCTTCTGGCGCTCAAAATCGCGCTGGGCCTGGTCGAGCATGGCCCGGGCCTGGTCCAGCTTGGCCTGGATCTCCTGAACATCGAGCCGGGCCAGCAGGTCGCCCGACCGCACCGGCGCGCCGGGCGTCGCCAGGTACTCCAGGACGCGGCCGCTGACCTTGGCTTCGACCTGCGCGCGGAGCTTGGAGCGTACAGTGCCCACCACTTCCTCCACCGCCACATGCGGCTGCAGCCTGGCGGCCTGCACCGTCACGGCGGTGCTGGGCAAGGCCGAAGCCGCGGCAGGGACGGCCTCGTGCCGGCCGCAGGCGGCCAGCACAAGCAGGGGAAGAAGTGGCAGGAATCTTTTCATGCGGGCATCATGATGAAACGGCGCAGGCCTGGCAATGCTGCAGGGCTGGCGCTCAACGGCTGCAGCAGCTGCCGCCGGCTTTGCCGGCGCCGAGTTTCCTGAGCACGGTTTCCGCCGGGCAGAAGCCGGTGAAGGCGGACTGCAGCAGGTTGAAGCCGACAAAGGCGGTCAGCCAGAGCCAGTGGGCATGCACGCAGTGGGCCAGGGCCAGGCTGGTCAGGACCAGGGTGCCGGCGAGGGCGCGGATGAGGTTTTCGAGTTTCATGGGATCGGTGGGAACAAGGTTTTGCTGGACGGCCCCGGGGGGCTTGTGATTAATTAGACAATGACTATATGAGTCTATGCGCATGTAAATGCAAGCGCAAAAACACCATGCCCGCCCGTCCCTCCAAAGCCCATCCTCCCGTCAACGATGAGATCCTCGGCCTCATCGCCGCTTGGTTCCGCACCCTGTCCGAGCCCAGCCGCCTGAAAATCCTGCGCGTGCTCGAACAGGGCGAGAAGAACATCACCGAGCTTGTGGCCGCCACGGGACTGACCCAGGCCAACGTTTCCCGCCATGTGCAGTCGCTGGTCGAGGCCGGCATGGTCGGCCGCCGCCGCGAAGGTCTGGCTTCGGTCTGCTACATCGCCGATCCGGGCATCCCCGTGCTCTGCGACACGGTCTGCCGCAACCTGCTGCAGCGGTTCTCCAACCGCGTCAAAAAGCTCGGCGGCGAGGTCTGAGGCCATGGCCGGCGCCGAACGTCGTCGATGCGCGCCGGCTCAGAACTTCAGCAGCTCGCCCACCGGCAGCGGCCGGCCCTGGCGGATGGACTCCTCGGCGACCAGGCAGAGCCCGGCCGACCAGAGGCCGTCGAGGCCGGTGGCGGCCGGCTTGCGGCCGCTGCGCACCATGGCCACGCACTGGGCGATCTCCTCGCGCAGTTCAAACACCTCGCCGCTGTGCTTTTCGAGGCGCACCTCCTCGAGCCGTTCGCCGTCGAACACCTTCAGGAAGTAGCTGGGTTCCAGCGTGCGGTCGAGCGCGCCGCTCCAGCCCGCCCACAGCGCGCCCTTCGTGCCGCTGACCTTGACCGTCTGGTGGTGCTCGAATGCGGCGAGCGTCTGCGAGACGACGGCGTAGCTGCCGTTCGCGCACTTGAACATGGCGCTGAAGTTGTCGTGGAGCGACGGTCGCTGCGGATCGCGGGCGTTGCCGTAAGCGCAGAGCTCGACGGGGTTGCCGCTGCCCTCAAGGTACCAGCGCGCCAGGTCGAAGAAATGGATGGGCTCCTCGAGCACCCAGCTGCCGACGCGGCCGGGATCGTAGCGCCAGCCGCCGGCGCCCTGGCGGTAGGGTTTGCGCGAAAGCTCGACAAGCACGTACTGCGGGTCGCCGATCGTGCCGCGTTCGATGATCCGCTTGATTTCGCCCCACTGCGAGGAGAGGCGCAGCTCGTGGCCGACGGCGAGCTGAACGCCGTGGTCGCGCGCCCCGGCGACGATGGCCTTGCAGTCGTCGAGCGTGATCGCCATGGGCTTCTCCAGCAGCACGTGCCGCCCCCGGGCCATGGCGGCCAGGGCGATCTCGCGGTGCGTGTGGCTGGGCGTGACGATGTCGAGAATGTCGAAGTCCGTCTGCGCGATCATCGCCGCGGCGTCGGCGAAGACGGCGGCCTCCGGAAACGCCGCCGCAGCCGCCGCGCGCGTGGCTTCGGTAGGGGCGGCGATGGCGACGAGGTGCGCGTCGGGGTTGTCGCGGATGGACTGGGCGTGGAGCTGGCCCCAGGCGCCGAAACCGGCGAGGGCGAAACGGACGGGGGCGGGCATGTCAGGTGCGGGGCGCGGTGGTGAGCGGAGTGACGGGATCGGCCTGGCGCCGCCCCTGCGCCTCATTCAAGCGGCAGGCGGGCAGCTGCGGAAGCACGTACTTGGCGAACAGGTCGCATTCGTCGAGATGCGGGTAGCCGCTGAGGATGAAGGCGCGGATGCCCAGGTCCATGTAGCGGTTCAGCTTGGCGAGCACCTGGTCGGGGTCGCCGACCAGGGCGCTGCCGCAGCCGCTGCGGGCCAGGCCGATGCCGGACCAGACATGCTCTTCGATGAACAGGTCGCCGTTGGCGCGCGCGCGCAGTTCATCCTGGCGCTGGACGCCGAAGCTCTGGCTGTCCTGGGAGCGAGCCTTGATCTCCGCCCCCTTCGCCGGATCGAGCCTGGAGATGAGGCGGTCGGCGGCGGCGCGCGCTTCCGCCGCGGTTTCGCGCACGATGACGTGGATGCGCAGGCCGAAGTCAATCGTCCGGCCGTGAGCCGCGGCGCGCGCGGCCATGCCTTGCATGGTTTCGGCGAGCCGGTCTTCCGTCTCCGGCCACATCAGGAACACATCGCAGTGCTTGGCGCACAGTTCCTGGGCCAGGGGCGAGATGCCGCCGAAGTAGAGCAGGGGACCGCCGTTCTGCTGGTAGGGTTTGGCCGGGTCGCAGTTCGGCAGCTGGAACCGGTAGTGCTCGCCCTGCCAGTCCAGCGGGCCGTCCGTGGTCCACAGCTTCTGCAGGATCTGGATGACCTCGCTGCTGCGCGCGTAGCGCAGCTCGTTGCTCTCCTTCAGCCCGGGCAGGTCGGAGGAGATGATGTTGAGGCAGAGCCGCCCCTGGCTGAGGTGATCGACCGTGGCGATGGCGCGGGCCAGCATCGGCGGCCAGACTTCGCCCATGCGCAGAGCGACCAGTTGGTTGATTTGGCGGGTCTGCGGCGCCAGCGCGGCGGCAAAGGTCAGGGCGTCCTGGCCCGGAATCCAGCCGGAAGGCAGCAGGATGTTCTGGTAGCCGAGGGCGTCGGCCTTGCGGACGATGGCGCTGCAGTGCGCGTAACTGCTGCGCAGGCGCCCGTCGGGGACGCCGAGGAACTCGTAGTCGTCGGCGCACAGGGCGGAAAACCAGGCAACTTCAACCTGGCGTTTCGGACTACGAATGGGTATGGGGAGAGGCATCAGAATGAACTCTCATTTCGGATTAAAATAATACGATATCGAAATATATTCATCGTGCAAGTTTCATCGTGCTCAGTGCAAAGTCAGGGGCTCGCGGGAGGGCGGCTGCGGAGCGGACTTCCCTGCACGGCCATCCTGCGCTAGGCTGCCGCCCATGCCGGACCGCGCCCTGCTGGAAAAACTCAAGAAGATCGAGCGCCTGCATGCCGGCGCGGGCAGCCCCGGAGAGAAGGCCGCCGCCGCGGATGCGCTGGCCCGGATTACCCGCCGGTTGCAGGAGGTCACCTCGGTCGAACCCAGCGTGGAATACACCTTCCGGCTGACCGACGAGTGGTCCAAGAAGCTGTTTGTGGCCTTGCTGCGCCGCTACTCGATCCGGCCCTACCGACGGCCGCGGCAGGGCCGCCACACCGTCATGGCCAGGCTGCCGAAGCGGTTTGTTGACGAGACCTTGTGGCCGGAATTCCTCGAACTCAGCCGGGGGCTGCTGGCCTATCTGGACGAGGTGACGGACCGGGTCATCGCCGCAGGCATTCATGCCGGATCGACCGAAGCGGACGCCGAAGACGGCCCGGAACCGGCGGCCCATAAATGAATCACGGATCGATATCAGCGATATTTTGCATTTTCAAAATGCGTTAACTTAGGCATTTTCACGGGACACAATCCCCCTAGTCATGCGCCAGAAATCCAGCGATCATCGTCAGCTCCTAGCCACGACCGTCTTGAAAGTGCGCAGCGGTCGCGCGAGTTCACGCACCTCGCTGGCGCATGAGATCGGCATTTCGGCCTCGACCATGGGCCAGTACGTCGACCAGCTGATCGTGGGTGGCTATTTGCACGAATCCGGGCTGGAGCACGGCCGCATGGGCCGGCCCAAACGCACGCTGCTGCCGCGGCGGGCGGTGGGCTGGTTTGCCGGCGTGGAGTGCAATGCCGAGCGCGTGCAGGTGGTCGGGGTGGATTTTGCCGGGCAGGCCTTGCCGGGCGTGGTGCGGCGTTTGCCGGCGCAACCGACGGTGGCGGAAGTCATGGCGGCGATCATGGAGCTGCTGGAGAGCATGGTGACCCGGCAGCTGAGTCCCCTGCTCGGCATCGGGGTGGGGGCGCCGGGGCTGGTGGACTCGTCGCAGGGCGTGGCCCTGCGCTACAACTTTGTGCAGGACTGGAACCAGGTGCCGATCGCGGCCGAACTGCAGCGGCGGTTCCGCGTGCCGGTGCTGCTGGAAAACAACCTGCGGGTCATTGCGCTGGCGGAGCGCTGGTTCGGCAGCGAGCGCGAGCTGGAGGACTTCGTCATTCTGGGGCCCCGCAGCGGCTTCGGGGTGGCGATTGTCCAAGGCGGGCAGCTGCTGCGCGGCGCCAATCAGGCGGCTGGTGAGCTGGGTTTGTGGCCCTGGCCGCTGGGCGGCAACGGCCATGCGCAGGAACTGCACTGCGCGCTCTCTGCGAATGCCACGTACCGCCGCCTCGCCGGCTTGGCCGAATCGGCGCCGTCGCCGGACAACCTGCGGCAGGCGCTGGGGGCGCTGAACGGCCGCCGCAGTGCGGTCTGGGATCAGGTGGTCGCGGATTACGCGCGGGTCATCGGCTGCGTGCAGCTGCTGCTGGATCCGCAGATGTTCTTCCTGCACGGGCCGCTGACCGGGCTGGGTCCGGCTTTTTGCGAGGCCATCATGCAGGCCGCCCCCGCGGTGATTCCGGCCCTCGACGGGGTGCCGCTGAAAGTGGTGCCCTCCATGCTTGGCGATGAAGCCGGGGCCTTGGGGGCGGCGAGCCTGGCCATGGAGGCCTGGGTGCCCGAAGGCTGCTAGGCTGCTACTTGCCCAGCAGGCTGCCGCCGAGGCCTTCCAGCAGCTTGAGGCCGCCTTCCACGGCTTTGCCGGCGGCTTCCGCCGGCAGCTTCAGCGCTTCCTGCGGCAGTTGCGCAGCGGCGCTGCCCGCGCCTTCGCCCAGCAGCGGCGTCAGCAGCAGTTCGGTGCCCTTGCCGGCCACCTGGCCGGGTGTCTCCAGCAGGGCCTTGCCGGCGCCGGCGGCCAGGCGGGCGCTGAGATCCTCCTGCGGGGCGTCGAGGCGGCCGCTGACGCGCAGCGGTGTCCACAACAGGCCGGCCGGCCCGGTCGGGTGCGGATGCGTGAACACATGCTGGCGGGCGCCGGGGATCCAGCGCAGCGTTTCCGGCGTGACGCCGAGCAGGAACTGGCCGTCCAGCTGCCCGTCCTCCAGCAGCAGGCGGCCTTCCAGATGCAGCAGGCCGCGGGATTGGACGAGGATCTGCTCGAAGCGCCGGGACGCTCGCGAGCCATGGACGCGTGCGCTGGCGGTGTCGAGCACCAGGCGTTTGAAGCGCTCTACACCGGTGTAGGCCGCCAGCCGGTCGAGCAGCGGCAAGGCGGTCAGGACACCTTCGTGCAGTTGCAGCCGGCCTTCCCAGTCGGGGGCGGCGGCACCGGTGCCGCGCAGCACGAGGTCGCCGTCCAGCCGGCCGCTCAGGCGCAGCCGCCAGTCCTCGGTCAGGCACTCGCGCAGGGGAACGCCGCTGACCTGCGCCGCGGCCTCCCAGCGGCCGGTGGCGGGGCTCAGGTGGCCGCGCACGGTGAGATCGCCGCCGTTGAGCCAGTGCAGGCTGGCCTCCTGCAACTGCAGGTCGCCGTTGCCCAATCGGGTGGTGGCACGCCGGAGCTGGAGCTGCAGCGGCGCGGTTTGGTCGGGCAGCCGCAGATCCGTTTGCAGGCGGCCGCCTTCGAACACGGCCTGTACGGAGGACTCGCCCTGCCGCCAGGCGGCCAAACGCAGCCGCGCGTCGCGCAGGCCCCAGTTT
The DNA here is from genome assembly GCA_964472185.1 of uncultured Prosthecobacter sp. Classification (GTDB taxonomy): domain Bacteria; phylum Verrucomicrobiota; class Verrucomicrobiia; order Verrucomicrobiales; family Verrucomicrobiaceae; genus Prosthecobacter. Next base: position 525 of record CAYYJK010000207.1, on the reverse strand, counting down.
TCGGCGAGTTGCACGCCAAAGCGGTCGACCTGGAAGCCGTCCACCCGCACCCGGTCGGGCAGGTGACGGCGCAACCAGCCCGGCACGCGGGAATCCGCGGCTGCGGGCTCAGCCGGTGGAGCCGGCGGCGCCAGCGCCGCCGGCTGGGCGCGGGTCAGCTCCAACTGGTCGGCGCCGCCGCCGACCAGCCGCCATTCGCCTGCGCGGAAGCCCTGCCAGTCGAGGCCGAGATGCAGGCCGCCGAGATCGGCTCGCCAGCCGTCTGCCGTCTGCAGGCCCGCCTCGGCCACCTGCACCTCATCGCCTGTCCAGCGCAGCGGGCTCAGGCTGGCGCGTCCCTGCAGGCGGGTGCCGAAAAACTGCTCCAGGCGGGTGCGGAAAGCCTCTTCCTGGAGCCCGGCGCGCACCCAGTGCATGATCAGCGTCGGCGCCAGCAGCACCAGCGCGACCGCCAGGAGCAGCAGGCCGGCGGCCCAGCCGAACCAGCGGCGGGCGGTGCCGGAACGGCGGCGGGTGCGGGGGCGC
>CAYYJK010000206.1:0-6881 GCA_964472185.1 uncultured Prosthecobacter sp. | reverse complement strand
CGGTGTCGCGGAAGACGTAGCTGGCGGTGCGGTAGACCGGCACGGCGCGCGACAGCGTCGCGGGATCGGGCTGCTGGCCGCCATGGAGGCAAAGCGTTTCGAGTTTCATGGGAAGTCGGTTGGGAAGGTCGACCTTCATACGCCCTTCCCGCCCCTGCACGCAATGCCAAACCGCCGCCCGCGCGGCAAGCCCGAGACTGCGAGAGGCGTCCCCGTCGGTTCACGGTGCAGCCTAGGGCTGCAGCGCTTCCACCCGGATCGTGTGCGTCACCGGCTGCAGCAGCTTGCGCGCGTTGGCGTCCTGCTTGGCATGCTCCGCGGCCAGGCGCTGCTTCAACTGGTCCAGAGCGGCCGCCACCTTGGCGTCCCCGGCGCCGAGCTGGCGCATGTGGGTGACCAGGTTCTTCACCAGCACGGTCTCAAAGGCCTGCTTCTGGGTGAGCGCGTTCAGCAGTCCGGCAAAGGCGGCGTCAAAGGGCGTGCGCTCGAACTCGGCCGCCAGATTGATGCCGGCCTCGAGCTGCTCGCGCTTGAACTCGCGAACCAGCTCGCCCCAGCGCACCTTCGCCCGCGGGGCGTCGAGGTTCTGCACCTTCAGGGTCAGCCGGTTGAGGTCCTCGTTGAAGCGGGTGAAGGGCAGGATGCTGCGCGTGCTGCCGGCGCTCTTCGGATCGGCGTCGAAGCAGAACGGCCAGCGCGTGCTGACCACCTGCACCGTGCCCGGCGGCAGCCGCACCGGCAGCACCTGGTGGCCCGCCGTGGTGCTGCCGGAGCCCTTCAGGTCAACCGTGATCGTGCCGAGGTCGCCGTCGAAACCGAGCGCCTTGAGGAAGGCTTCGGCCATGAGCAGCTGACCGGCGGCGGAGGGGTGGAAGCCGTCGCCGCCGAACGGGGCGTACTCCTTGCCCAGCGCCGCCTTGGCCTTGGGCAGGGCGGTCAGCATGGTGCCGTGAACGTTGGCAAAAGGCAGGCCGCGCTCCGCCGCCAGCTTCTTGGCGATGTCGCGCAACTGCGCGAGGTTGTCGTTGTACACCGCGCCGGGCACGGTCGGCCGGTTGAAAAAGTCGGGATCGACCCCGCCCGGCGAGCCGACGGCGACCGCCTGCACGCCCGCCTGCTTCAGGCCGTCGAGCACCAGGCGCATGTTCTTCTCGTACTCGGCGCCGATCTCCGGTGCGTAGGGCTTGTAGCTGCCGTCGTTCATGCCGTAGCAGGTGGTCGCCACGTTCGGCTTGAACACCGCCAAGTCGTTCTGCAGGCGCGCCGCAAAGCCGCCCGCGCGCTCGCCGCTCCAGCCGAACTGGAAGACGCGGATGTCCGTGCGCCCGGTGCAGGCCAGCAGGTAGGCCTCGATGTACTTGGAGTAGAGCTTCTGCTCGGTGATGCTGTCGCCGATCACGGCGACGCGGGCGTTGGCCGGCAGGATGGACTCGGCGCGCAGGGCGGCCGTGGCGAGAATGAAGGCGATCAGGAAACGCATGGCGGCATTCACCCAACGCAGGCCGGCGCCGCTGACAAGGCTTTTGCGCCGCGCCGGCGGAAGCCGCCGAACGGCAGCCGCGTTCCGGCCTAGTGCGCCGCGCCGATGCACCAGAGGTGCTTGTAACCGCGGATGAACAGCTGGCCGTCGCTGACCGCGATCGAGCCGATCACCTTTTCGCCCAGCGAATTGGTGGCAAGCAGCTCGAACTTCGGACTGGCGCGGTAGACGAAGGCGTCGCCGCCCTGGTTGACCGCATAGAGCTTGCCGTCGGCGCTGAGGACCAGCGAAGACCAGTTCTGCCCCGTCGGTCCGGGGCCCTTGAGACGCTCGGTGTACACCATCTCGCCCGTCTTCAGGTTGCGGCACTCCGCGATGCCGCCGTCGCTCAGGATGTAGTGGTGGCCCTCATGGAGCACGCCGGAACCGATGCGCTGGCTCACCCGCGGCAGGTGCCAGAGGCGGTGCGTGGCCGTGACGTCGCCGCTGCCGCCGGTCCGGACCGCCAGGGCGGCGCCGCCGTAGCCGCTCATCGCCACCAGGACGCCGTCGGCGTACAGCGGCGAGTTGTAGACGAGATCGGTCAGACCGGCGCAGGTCCAGCGCTCCTTGCCGCTGAGCGGATCGAAGGCGCAAGCCCGGCCGGGATAGGACATCAGCAGCTCGTAGTCCGCCCCCACCTTGCGCAGGATCGGGTCGCTCCAGGAACCCCGCCACTTTTTCGGCTGTTCCTCGCCCGAAGCGCCGCCGGGTTCGTCATGCTGCCAGAGGGTCTTGCCGGACTGCAGGTCGAAGGCGTAGAGGGTCGTTTTCGGCCCGGGGCCGAAGTTGAGGAAGACGCGGTCGCCGGCAATGACCGGCGAGGTGCCGTTGCCCCAGATGTGGTGCTGCTTGCCCAGGTCGGTGCGTTTCCACAGTTCCCTGCCGTTGAGGTCGTAGCAAAACACGCCCGCCGAGGCGAAAAAGACCACGATGCGGCTGCCGTCGGTCGCCGGCGAGGCAGCGCAGTAGGGATTGGTGCCGTGGGTGAGTTCCGGCTCCTTGTAGACCGTGCCGGCCTCCCAGAGCTGCTTGCCGGTCTTGCGATCAAAGCAGAGCAGCAGGCGCCGGCCCGCCTTCTCGACCGCCTGGGTGACGAAGACCTTGTCGCCCCACACCACCGGCGTCGAGTTGCCGCGCTCGGGCAGGGCGACCTTCCAGGCGACGTTTTCCGTGGCGCTCCAGCGTTCGGGCAGGCCGGACTCACTGCAGGTGCCGTCGCCGTTGGCGCCGCGCCACATGGGCCAATTGGCGGCCGGCGCAGCGCCGGCGGCCAGAGCCAGACAGAGAAGGAGAAGGGAGCGTTTCATGGTGGTGGATGCGGAGGAGAGACGCCAAAAAAAGGGCGGACTTGCGTCCGCCCTTCAAGAAGCAGGATATTACTGGCCGGTGAGGTCAAAGCAGAACAGCAGCTCCTGGTCGCGCAGGAACAGCTTGCCGCCGCTGACCACCGGATGGGTCCAGATCATGCCCTTTGGATTGCGCTGGGTGGTCTGCGGCTGCAGGGTGAAGCGGCCGTGCTCCTTCCAGCCCTCGGGGCTGGCGTCGATCAGCACCACCGTGCCGGTTTTTTCCTCAAGCAGGTAGAGCTTGCCGTCGGCGGCGTGGATGGCGCCCTTGCCCAGGGCCTTGCGCTCCGTCCACTTGACGGCGCCGGTCTTGAAATCCAGGCAGCTCCAGCCCGCCTTGTCGGAGTAACCATAGAGGTGACCGTCGACGAGGACCACGCCGCCGTGATGGTTGATCATGTCGGTGCTGGCGTAGAGCTCCTCGACCGCGTTGTTGGCGCCGATCTTGACCGACTTGCAGCCGACGCCGTAGCCGGCGGCGACGAACACCTGGCCGTCCTGGAAGATCGGCGTCGGGATGACGGCGGTCTTGCCCGGGAACTCGGTCTTCCACAGCAGCTTGCCGTCGGCCGCGTTGACGGCGGCGATGCTCTGCATGGTCAGCTGGATCAGCTGGCGGGCGCCGTTGTGGGTCACCGCGATGATCGAGGCATACTGCGCCGGGTCGGTCCACTCCGCGGACTGCCAGACCTTGGCGCCGGTGGTCTTGTCAAAGGCCGCCAGCGTGCCCTGCGAACCGCCGGGCGTGCAGACCACCAGATGGCCGTCCACCAGCGGGCTTTCGCAGTAGCCCCAGCCCGGGACCTTGCCGCCCAGGCTCTCCATGGTGACCTTCCAGAGCTCCTTGCCGTCGGCGGCGCTCAGGCAGACCAGCGTGCCCTTGCCGCTCATGGCGTAGACCTTGTCGCCATCCACCGTCGGCGAGCTGCGCGGACCGTCCCCCCAGCCGTTGGTCAGCAGCGCGCCGACTTCCGTGGACCACTTTTTCTTGCCGGTCGCGACGTCGAGGGCGATCACCGACTCCGCCGCGTCGTGGGCGCCGAGGGTGTACAAGGTGCCGCCCACGATCGCATGGCCCGCATAGCCGAGGCCGGCGTCCTGGTACAGCCAGAGCTGCTTGGGGCCGCTGGCCGGCCACTGCTTGAGCAGGCCGGTTTCACGGGCGATGTCGGAGCGGTCGGCGCCGCGGAAAGTCGGCCAGTCGGCGGCCTGGACGCTCGCGGCCAGGGACAGCAGGGCGGGTACAAGGAAGGATTTCATGGATGGATGCGTTGGGAATGAGGCTTTAAACGCCGAAATTCAGACGGAACTGCAGGCGAATTGCGAGCTAAATCGGATTCCGCGCACCCGGTCCGCCCATGTCCGGCCGGCATGCTCAGGCCAAAAAGCCGGCATTGGAGGAACCGGCCCGGCGCCGCGATGAAGGGGGGTGATCCATTCCACACCCAGCACCCACCCCATGAAACTCGTCTTCACCGCCTCGCGCGTTCTCCTCGGCCTGCTCTTCGTCGTGTTCAGCCTGAACTTCTGGCTGCACTTCATCCCGGTGCCGCCGCCGCCGGAAGGCAGCCCCGCCGCCAACTTCATGTTCGCCATGTACGGCAGCGGCTACCTGACCCTGGTCAAGGTTCTCGAACTCGCCGGCGGCCTGCTGCTGCTCTCCGGCCGCTTCGTCAATCTCGGCCTTTCCCTCCTCGGCCCGATCGTCATCAACATCGCCGCCTTCCACCTCTTCCTCGCCGGCGGCGGCTACGGCCTGCCGGCCCTGCTCGGCCTGCTGGCCCTGGTCACCCTGATCGGCCGCGCCGATTACCGTGCGACGCTGCTTGCCGCGAAATGACCCCCTGTGCTACTGCCTGATTTTCCCGCCATGAACACCCTCGACGCCATCCACGCCCGCCGCGCCGTCAAGCATTACGACCCGGAACACCGCCTGACCGAAGCGGAGGTCCGCCAGCTGCTGGAAGCGGCCCAGCAGGCCCCCACGGCCTTCAACATCCAGAACTGGCGCTTCGTCGTCGTCTCCGACCCCGAGCTGCGCCGCCAGATCCGCGCTGTCGCCTGGGACCAGGCCCAGGTCACCGACGCCTCGCTGCTGATCATCCTCTGCGCCGATCTCAGCTCCTGGAAAAACGATCCGGCGCGCTACTGGCGCAACGCCCCGCCGCCGGTGCAGGACATCCTGGTGCCGGCCATCGGCCAGTACTACCAGGGCCGCGAGCAGGTGCAGCGCGACGAAGGCATGCGTTCCTGCGGCATGGCCGGCATGACCCTCATGCTCGCCGCCAAGGCCATGGGCTACGACTCCTGCCCGATGGACGGATTCGACTTCGACGCCGTGGCCAAGCTGATCCGGCTGCCGGATGACCATGTCATCTCGTTCATGGTCGCCATCGGCAAGGGCACCCAGGCCGCCTGGCCGAAGCCCGGCCAGCTGGGCTATGACGAAGTCGTCGTTTCCAACACTTTCTAACCCCCCGAAACCGTGCCAAGGGTGGCCGGGCCTGCGGGCCTTGCCACCCTTTTCATGGTCATGCGTCTTCTCCTTGCCGCCCTCCTCTTCGCCACCCTGACCGGCACCGCCGCCGCGAAAACGCTGCGCCTGCTGACGATCGGCAACAGCTTCTCGCAGAACGCCACACGGCACCTGGACGGGCTCGCCAAGGCCGGCGGCCACACGCTGATTCACCGGCCGATCGTGGTCGGCGGCGCCTCGCTGGAACTGCACGCGGAAAAGGCGCGCCAGCACGCGACCGACCCGCAGGCCAAGGCAGGCCGCTACAGCAACGGCCGCAGCCTGGCCGAGATGCTGCGCGAGGACCGCTGGGACGTGGTGACGATCCAACAGGCCAGCATCAAGAGCCACGATCCCGCCACCTACCAGCCCTTTGCCGGCCGGCTGCGCGACCTGATCACCGCCGGGGCGCCGCAGGCGCGGCTGCACATCCACCAGACCTGGGCGTACCGCAGCGACGACCCGCGCTTCAGCCGCCCTTCGGGCAAACCCGGCGAGCCGGTCTCGGAACTCGCCATGCACCAGGGCCTCAGCGCCGCGTACACCGCCCTTGCCAAGGCGCTCGAAGCGCCGCTGCTGCCGGTGGGCGACGCTTTCCACCTGGCCACCCTGGACCCGCGCTGGCGGTTCCAGCCCGACCCCGGCTTTGATCCCAAGCGGGCCAAGCCCGGCGAAGTGCCGCCCCAGAAGCACTCGCTGCACGTCGGCTGGATCTGGCGGCAACCGAAAGGCGGCGGCCGCGCGCAGCTGGTGATGGACGGCCACCACGCCAACCTCGCCGGCGAATACCTCGGCGCCTGCGTCTGGTATGAAGTGCTGTTCGGCGCCCCCGCCGTCGGCAGCGCCTTTGTGCCGAAGGGTCTCGACCCGGCCTTCGCGCGCTTTCTCCAGGAAACCGCGCACCGGGCGGTGCTGGAGCGCCGGTCATGAGCGACCGCTCCACCTCGCGCCGGGACCGGGTGTTTTTCCCCGCCCTGTTCGTCCTGCTCTGGAGCAGCGGGTACATCGGCTCCAAGCTCGGCGTGCCCTACGCGGAGCCCTACACCTTCATCAGCCTGCGCTACAGCCTGGTGCTGCTGATCCTGCTGCCCGTGACCCTGTTGATGCGCGCGCCCTGGCCGCGCAGCCCGCGCGAAGCCGTGCACATCGCCATCGCCGGCCTGCTCATTCAGGCGGTCTACCTGGGCGGCTGCGTCTACGCGCTGCGCCGCGGCCTGCCGGCCGGGCTGCTCAGCCTGCTGGTCAGCCTGCAGCCCCTGCTCACCGCCGCCAGCGCCGGCCTGCTGTTTGGCGAGCGCGTGCTGCCGCGCCAGTGGCTCGGCCTGACGCTCGGCTTCGCCGGCACCCTGCTGGTCGTGCGCCACAAGCTCGGCGAGGGCGTCACCCTGCCAATGACGGTGCCGGCCCTGGGGGCGCTGTTGGGCATCACCGTCGGCACCCTCTGGCAGAAGCGCTTCTGCCCGGTCTTCGACCTGCGCAGCGGCGCGGTCATCCAGTA
>CAYYJK010000205.1:0-6917 GCA_964472185.1 uncultured Prosthecobacter sp. | reverse complement strand
AAGAAGATGGGCGTGCGGCCCACGCTCGGCGTGCGCTTCCGCCTCAGCGCCGAGAGCGCCGGGCATTGGAGCGGCTCCGGCGGCGACGCCAGCGTCTTCGGCCTCAACATCAGCCAGCTGATGGGCGTGGTCGACCACCTGCGCGAGCAGGGCATGCTCGACTGCCTGCGCATGCTGCACTACCACCAGGGTTCTCAGATTCCGAACATCCGCGCCATCCGCCAGGCGGTCACCGAGGCCACGCGCGTCTACTGCGGCCTCGTCCACGAAGGCGCCCGCATGGGCATCCTCGATCTCGGCGGCGGCCTGGCCATCAGCTACGACGGTTTCAAGGGCGCCACCTCCGCCTCCAGCAACTACGGCACCAAGGAGTACTGCGCCGACATCATCGAGGCGATCACCGAAGTCACCGCCGAGGCCGGCGTGCCGCATCCGGACCTGATCACCGAATCCGGCCGCGCCGTTGTCGCCTACTACTCCGTGCTGGTCATCAACATCCTCGACGTCAACCGGTTCGAACCGGTCAGCGGCACGATCGAACTGGGCAAGGACACGCCGCAGCTGCTGCGCAACCTTGCCGAACTGCACGAGGAGCGCCGCAAGGACAGCGCCCGCCTGACCCGCGACCGCGTCCAGGAGATCTACAACGACGCCGTCTACTACCGCGACAAGCTGCGCAGCGAGTTCAACTACGGCAAGGTGAGCCTGCGCGAGCGCGCCCAGGGCGAGGAGATGTACTGGGACATCATGACCTGGATCTCCGGCCGCCTGCAGTCCGTCGGCCACGACGGCAGCCAGATGGACCGCCTGAGCACGGTGATCACCGACTACTACTACGGCAATTTCAGCGTCTTCCAGAGCCTGCCGGACCTGTGGGCCATCGACCAGATCTTCCCGGTCATGCCCATCCACCGGCTCAAGGAGAAGCCCACGCGCAACGCCGTGCTCTCCGACATCACCTGCGACAGCGACGGCAAGATCGACAAGTTCGCCCACGGCGGCGAGATCTGCGGCAGCCTGCCGCTGCACGACCCTTCGTTCAAGGACGGCGAGGACTACATGCTCGGCATCTTCCTGGTCGGCGCCTACCAGGAGACGCTGGGCGACCTGCACAACCTTTTGGGCGACACCAACGTCGTCAGCGTCAGCATCGACAACGGCAAGCTCAAGTACCGCCGCGAGCAGGAGGGCGACAGCGTCGCCGAAGTGCTCAGCTATGTGGAGTACGATCCCAAGGACCTCGCCACGCGCTTCCGCAACCTGGCGGAGAGCGCCGTGGTCTCCAAGCGCATCAGCGCCGCCGAGCGCCGCGAGATCATGGGCGCCTACGAGGCCGGTCTGCGCGGCTACACGTACTTCGAAACCTGATCCCTCTGCTTTTCCCGGATGAAGACGCTTCTCCTGCTTGTCCTCGCCAGCTCCCTGGCCGCCTGCATCAGCTTCCCGCGCGAGGAGCAGCAGCGACGGGAGGCGGCGCTGATGCAGACCAACGCGGCAGAAGCGGCCGTCTCTGAGGATCGGCCGCCGGTGCGCACGCGCCAGTCGTACAGCGACCCCTATTTCCGCTGAGTCGCCTCAGCGGCCGACGGCGCGCCGCAGCTCGTGCTGCGCCTGGTTGAAGTTCGCCACGGCCTGCGCCCGGCTCTGGCGGGCGCGGGTGAGCTCCTCGCGGGCCAGCAGGTATTCCAGGACGACGCCGAGCTGGCTGGCCTGGCGCTCCTTGGCCAGCTTCACCATTTCCTGCGCCGCGGCGACTGCCTCGTCGTTGATGGCGATCTGATCGTGCGCGCTCTGCGCCTTCGCGGCCGCCTCCACCACCTCGCGGCCGACGGCGGCCTTCACCTGCGCGGACTGCAGGCTGGCCGCCTCCTCCTGGGCGCTGGCGATCGCCTTGCGCTGGGTGTCGAACAGCCCGCCCGGGCCGATCTTCCAGCCGAAGCCGATGAAGAGGTTCTGCGTGTCGTCGAAGTTGCCCGTGTCGCCGTTGAAGCCGCCGCCAAGGCCGCCAAAGCCGTAGCCGGCCTGCACGTTCGGGATCATCGGGGCCACGCGGGCGCGTTCGCGCTCCCAGGCGGCGGCCGTGTTCACCGCGCTGGCCGCCTTCATCTCAGGGCGGTGTTGCGCGGCCTGAGCCAGGAGCGAGGCGACGCCGGTTTTGCGGTCGAGCAGGCGCACGGGCACCAGGTCGGCCTTCGCCGGACGCAGGTCGGTGTCGGCGGGCAGGCGCAGGACTTCCGCCAGGGCGGCGGCGGCGAGGTCGCGCTTCTCCTCGTGCTGGCGGATGCTCAGCTTCTCGCGGCTCACCTGCGTCTTCACGCGCAGCAGGTCCGCCCGAAAGGCCGTGCCGGCATCCACGGCGCCGCCGATTTGCCGTTCGTAATCCTGGGTGAGCCGCAAATCGTCCTCGATGATCGCGAGCAGGGCCTCGGCGGCCAGAAGCTCGTAGTAACGCCCCGTCGCCCGCGTGACGATGTCGCGCCGCGCCTTTTCGGCGAGCTGCTCCGCGGCCAGGGCCCGCTGCTTGGCGGCGAGCGCGGAGTAGTACATGTCCCCGGGCGACCAGTCGATCATCAGGTTCGGCCCGACGGAGTACTGCTGCTTGCTGACATCGAAGACGGCGCCGGCGATGTCCTGCACATTGCCGTCCGTGCGCCGGTAGCCGGCGCCGAGCGTCAGACTCGGCCAGAAGCGCTGCCAGGCCAGCTTCGACTCCGCGAGCGTCTCCGTGTGCTTCACCCGTGCGAGCTTGATTTCGTCGTTGTTCGCCCCCGCGAGCTTCATGACCGTGGGGAGATCGACGTGGACGGGAGCGGCGGCGGCGAAGGCGGTCGCAAGGCCCCACGCCAGCAACGCCGTCCAAGGGCGCATTCCGAATGACGGAGGCTGAACGGCTGACGAAGCTCGGCTGAGGAAAAACATGGCGCGATGGAGTGAGGTTGGGTTCTGGCGGGTTGGGTCGTTCGTCACGGCTTCACGGTGACCTCCTGCTTGTCGGCCAGCACCATCGCCCCGGGCAGCAGGATGACCTCGTCCGGCTTCAGTTCCGGCACCTCGACGTTGACGCCGTCGTTGAAGCCGGGTTTGACGGCGGTCTTCACCGCCTTGCCGTCCACATGCCGGAAGACGAAGCTGTTGGCCTTCTCCTTGACCAGGCCGGCCACGGGAATCAGCGTCGCGTGGTCATGCTGCTCGACGGCGATGCGTGCGGTGGCGAACATGCCGGGGCGGAGCTTGCCGTCGCCGTTGGCGAAGTCGGCCTCGATCAGCATCGTGCGGGTGGCCGTGTCCAGCTGGCCGCTGAGGCGGCTGAGCGTGCCCTTGACCACGGTGCCGCCGAGCGCGTCCACCTTCGCCTCGACCTGCAGGCCGGGTTTGAGCAGGGCGGTCTCGGTCTCGATCACCGGCACCTGGAAGCGCAGCGTGCGGACGTCCGTGAGCTGCAGCAGCGTGTCGCCGCCGGCCGCGGCGAAGGCGCCGGGATCGACGCGGCGATCGGTGATCGTGCCGGCGAAGGGCGCCTTGATCTGCGCCAGATCGATGAGCGCGTGGGTGCGTTCCATGCCGGCCTTGGCAATGGCGAGCTTCGCCTCGGCGTCATCGACCGCCTGCGGCAGGACGAGGTCGGGCGATTTGGCGCGGGCCTCGTGCAGGCGTTTGACCTCGATCTCCGCGGCCCGCACCTCGGCGCGGTGCCGGATGAGGTCGGCCTGCAGCTCGGGCACCTCGATCTCGATGAGCGTCTGGCCGGCGGTGACGACGTCGCCCTTGTCGACGGCGACCTTGTGCAGGTAGCCGGCCACGCGCGCTTTGAGATCGACCTGCTGCCACGGTGCAAAGCTGCCCGGCAGGGTGACCCAGCGGTGAATGGTGCCCTTCTGCGGCTTGGTGGCCGGAAGTTCGAGCGCGAGCGCGCTGGAGGCGATGAAGATGAGGGGAAGAAGGTGGCGCATGGTGAAGGAAAAATGGAGGTGCGCGGGGGCTCAGAGCCCGGCCGGCGGGACTTCGGCGGGCAGAGGGCGGTGGTGGCGGGCCCCGCCTTCAAACAGCGCGCTCTGCTCGTCCTCGGGATCGAGCGAGGCGGAGGTGGCCTTCTTGCTGGCCAGCAGGGCGAAGACGGCGGGCAGGAAGACCAGTGTCGCGACGGTGGCGAGCGCGAGTCCGCCGACGACGGCGCGGCCCAGCGGCGCGGTCTGACCCGCGCCGAGCGCCATCGGGATCATGCCGGCGATCATGGCGAAGCTGGTCATCAGGATCGGGCGCAGGCGGCTGACAGCGCCCTCAACCGCGGCGGCACGGCGGTCGCCCCGGTTCGACAGGCGGGCGCGATCGGCGAAGGTGACGAGCAGGATGGCGTTGGCCACGGCAACGCCAACGGCCATGATGGCGCCCATCGCCGACTGGATGTTGATGGTGGTGCCGGTGAAGAACAGCGCCAGCACCACCCCGGCCAGCACGGCGGGCATCGTGGACACGACCACGAGGGCGAGGCGCAGCGACTGGAAGTTCGCGCACAGCAGCAGGAAGATCACGAGGATGGCGATGACGAGGCCGTTGCCGAAGCCTTCGGCAAGCTGTTCGAAAGGCACCACCTGGCCGCGGAGGTCCACCTTCGCCTTGCCATCGGCGGATGGGCCGGCTTCATCAATCGCCTTCCGAACCGCCTTGATGGCGCTGCCAAAGTCCGTGCCGTGGATGTTGGCGGTGATGCTGGCGATGCGCACCATGTTGTAGCGCTCGTAGACGCCGACGGCGGTCCCCTGCTCCAGCTTCGCAAGGGTGCGCAGCAGCACGGTGCCGCCGTTGGCGGACTTCACCGGGATGTTGCCCAGATCTTCGAGGCTGCGCGTGCGCTCCTCGGGAATCTGCACCTGGACGTTGAAGCTGATGCCCGTGCCCGGGTCGGCCCAAAAGACCGGCTGGGTGAAGCGGCTGGAGGTTGTCGCCGCCACGAGACTGCGCGTAACGTCCTCGACGTTCACGCCGAGCAGGCCGGCGCGCTCGCGGTCGATCTGCACGTTCACCGTCGGCGCGTCGAGCGTCTGGGCGATCTGCGCGTCGCGCAGGAAGGGCAGTTCGTTGAGTTTGGCGAGCAGCTTCTCCGCGTGCTCCTTGCTGGCCGGCAGGCTGGGGCCGCTGACGGCGATCTCGATGGGGGTCGACGCGCCGAAGCTCATCACCCGGCTGACAATGTCCTGCGGCTCGAAGGACACGCGCACGTCGGGCAGCTCCTGGTTCAGGATGCCGCGCAGTTTCTCCTGCAGGGCCGGCACCTCGACGCCCGCGTCCGGCCTGAGCTGGATCGCCAGCCAGCCCTCCTCGGGGCCGCCGTTCCACAGGTGCACCAGGTTGACCGGAAAGCTGGAGTTGTGCACGCCGACCATGCCGATGGAGAACTCCACCGGCGCTTCATCGCCGATGATCTTGAGGATCTTTTGCGCGATGCCCTCGGTGAGGCCCACCTGCGTGCCGCTGGGCGCGCGGAAGCGGATGGCGAACTGGCCGCTGTCCGTCTGCGGAAAGATCTCGGAGCCGAGGAAGGGTCCGAAGGTCACGAGGATCAGGCCCGCGCCGCCCAGGTAGGCCGGCACCAGGATCCAGCGCAGCGCCACGGCCGCCTTGACGAGACCCTGGTAAGTCCGCGCCAGCAAGCCCAGCCGTCCTTCCTCCTCGTGCTTCGTGTTCTTGGGCAGGAACCAGACCGCCAGCACCGGCACCAGGGTGCTGGACAGGATGAACGAGGCGAACATCGCAAAGCCCACCGCCAGCGCCATCGGCACGAAAAGCGCCTTGGCGGCGCCGATCATGAAAAACGCCGGAATGAACACCGCCAGGATGCAGAGCATGGCCAGCAGGCGCGGCAGGGTCGTCTCCAGGGTGCCGTCGAGCGCGGCGCGGGCGAGCGTCTTGCCGCGCGCCAGATGCGTGTGGATGTTCTCCACCGTCACCGTGGCCTCATCGACGAGGATGCCCACGGCCAGGGCCAGGCCGCCGAGCGTCATGAGGTGGATGTTCTGGCCGCTGACCCACAGGCCGAAGGCGGCGGCCATGAGCGAGAGCGGGATGTTGACGACGACGATGAAGGCCGTGCGCAGGTCGCGCAGGAACACGAGGACCATGAGGCCGGTGAGGGCGGCGCCGAGGGCGCCTTCCTTGACGAGATCGCGAATGCTCTGGTTCACCACCGGGGTCTGGTCGAATTCAAAGCTCACCTTGATGCCTTCCGGCAGCAGCTTCTGGAATTCGGGAAGGCTCGCGCGCACCTTCCTCACCACTTCGAGCGTCGAGGCCTCGGCGCGCTTGGTGACGGGCAGGTAGACCGTGCGCTTGCCGTTGGCCAGGGCGTAGGAGGTGGTGACGTCGGCGGCGTCGGCCACCGCGGCCACGTCGCGGATGAACACCGCGCCCTGGTCCGTCGTCCTCAGCGGCACCGCCTCCAGGTCCTTGACGTTCGACACGATCGCGTTCGTCGGAACGATGGGATACTTGCCGTCCAAGTTAATGTTCCCGGACGGGCTGATCGGATTGCCCTTGGCGATGGCCTCGACGATGTCGTCCGGCGACAGGCCGTAGGCCTTCATGCGGTCCGGGTTGACGTTGACCACGATGCCGCGCGAGCTGCCGCCAAACGGCGGCGGCGCGGACACGCCCGGCAGCGTGGCGAAGGCCGGGCGCACCTTGTTCAGCGCCTGGTCCTGCATCTGGTTCAGCGTGATGTTGGGATCGTCCGTGGAGAAGACCAGGTGCCCGACCGCCACGCTGCCGGCGTCAAAGCGCATGATGAACGGCGCCACCGTGCCCGGCGGCATGAAGGCGCGGCTGCGGTTCACCTGCGCCACGGTCTCCGACATCGCCTGGCTCATGTCGGTGCCCGGATGGAACTGCAGCTTCATGATCGAGGCGCCCTGGATCGACTTGCT
>CAYYJK010000204.1:3351-6957 GCA_964472185.1 uncultured Prosthecobacter sp. | reverse complement strand
CCTTCTTCATGCCGCCGATGAGCACGACGCGCACCGTGTCGAGCAGGATGAGCAGGTCGAAGACGACGCCGGCATGCTTCAGGTAATAGAGGTCGTATTCGAGCTTGCAGCGGGCGTCTTCGGTCGAGGCGCCGTAGGGGTAGCAAACCTGCGCCCAGCCGGTCAGGCCGGGATGGATCATGTGGCGCTCCTCATAAAACGGCAGTTCCGCCGCCAGATTGGCGACGAAGGCGGGCTGCTCCGGTCGCGGGCCGACGAACGACATGTCGCCGCGCAGGATGTTCAGCAACTGGGGGATCTCGTCGATGCGATACTTGCGCAGCAGGGAGCCGCCGGGGAACACGCGCGGATCCTTGGTGCCCGACGACCACTGCGGACCGTTCTTTTCCGCATCGGTGCGCATCGAGCGGAGTTTGAGGATCTGGAAGCGCTTGCCAAAGCGGCCGACGCGCTCCTGGCGGAAGAAAACCGGACCTTCCGGGGAAAAGAACTTCACCAGCAGAACGCCCGCGAGCAGGAACGGGGAGAGCAGCACCAGCAGGGCCAGCGACGTGGCGATGTCGAAGGTCCGCTTCAGCTTGCGGAAGTAGAAGTCGCGCGGCGAGCATTCGGAATGCATCAGCCACTCATTGGTGACCAGGTGCAGCGGCACGTACTGCAGGTACTGCTCGCAGATGCTGATGAGCGACGTGCAGGTGAAGCCCGAATAGCGGAGCTGGCGCAGGTAGGGGCGCGAGTACGGATCGTTGAGGCGCCAGTCGGCGTAGACCAGCCGGTCGATCCGGTGCCGCTGCATCAGCTGCGGCGCGTGCTTGAGACGGCCGAGAATCTCGTCGCCGCGCCGGCCTTCCTTGGCGGCGATGCGCACGTTCAGCTGGCCCACGACCTCGATGCCGCGCGGGCGCAGTTCCCGGAAGCGCTGGAACTCGGCGAGTTCGCTCGGGGTCTCCGCGACAAACGCGATCCGCTCCGGGGCGAAGCGGTGCTTGTTGAACAGCAGCCAGTGGTGGAACAGCAGCAGCGGGTAGGACGTCGCCACCCCGATCAGCATGAAGCCGCGACCGATGCGACTGCCGAAGTCGACGTAGCCGACGACGGTCGCCGCAAGAATGGCGATGATGAACGCCAGATTCAGGAGCAGGGCATGGGCGATGAAACGCGTGTGGCCGCGCGATTCGACCGAGTACAAGCCGAGAATGTAGCTGGCGATCGCGAACGCCAGGCTGCCGGCGCCGATGGAAAGTCCGTATTCATCCAGCCGGTTGAAGGCGTGGAAACGCAGGTAGTTGGCGGCCAGAAAGCAGGCCACCAGAAGCAGGACATCCCGTGCCGCACGCCTTGCGATGGAGATCCAATGGCTGTTGCCGGCGGGAAGCATGGGGGAAAATCTGAGAGGGTTCCACTTAATGTTGAAAAAACCCCAAGTTGCAAGGCTGGCTTGCGAAAAGCCGTGGCCGAGCCGGCGACCGCGAGCATTTTATCCGATCATGGCGGAGCATCCAGCAGTTTCTGCCAGCAGGCCTGGGCACAATGCGACCAGGAAAAACGGGCCGCGTAGGCGCTGAGCGCCCGGGCATCGGGAGGGGTGTCCAGGGCCTGCCGCAGGCAGGCGGCGTAGTGCCCGACTTCGCGACCGGACGCCAGGAAACCGCCGCCGGGCGAGGGTTGGGTGATTTCGGCAATGCCCCCCACGCGGGTGGAGACCAGCGGCCGGCCGCTGGCGAAGGCTTCCAAAAGCACGTTGGGAACGCCTTCATTGAGGCTGGAGAGGCAGACCGCATCGGCGGCGCGCATGTATTCCGCCACTTCGGGCGCACCGCGGCGGCCGGCCAAGATGAGATTGGCCGAGCCGAGGCCGCTGGTCTCGGCCAGGGCGCGCAGCGCCGGTTCCAGCGGTCCGCTGCCGATGAGGACCAAGTGCAGGTCCCGCTCGCGGCGCACCGCCGCTGCGGCGCGGATCAGCAGGTCGAGCCCCTTGACCGGCAGGAAGTTGCCGACAAAGAGCAGCAGTTTGCCGGTCTCCGGCAGGTTCAGCGCACGCCGGGCGGCGGCGGGGTCGCCGGGCCGGAAAGTCGCCGTGTCGACACCGTTGTAAATGGTGCTGATGCGGCCGGAGTCGGCACCGGCGGCCAGCAGATGCTGCCGGAGATCCTCGCTGCGCGTCGCGATCCGGGCCCGCTGCGCCAGATGCAGGATGGCGCTGCGCCGCAGCGGCATGGCCAGGTACTGATGCACGTCCGAACCCTGGGCAATGGCCAGCAGGGGCAACTGCGCCAGTTCACGAACGCGGTTAACGGCACAGGCGTCCGGGAACAGCCACGGCACCAGCAGGGCGTCGGGGCGCCAACTGGCGGGCAGGGTGCGCAAGGCGCGGGTGATGGCCAGGGCGTACAGACGGTCGTTCCAGCCGCCAAACTTGGGCAGGTAGGGGACGTGGTGGAAACCCGGCTGCAAGCCTTCGTCGCCGGGGCGCGGCGTCAGCTGGGGCGCTTGTCCGGTCCAGTAGCGGTGGCTGGGGCGAAGGGCAAGCACGCGAATGTCTGCCTCCGGCCGCTGCGCGCGCATGGCGTGCAGAAGGGTGACATTGTCCAGGCCGCGCCAAGGTTCGCTGGCGTCCGGAAACAGGTTGGTAAGGCAGAGCAGGCGCATGCGGAGACTGGTTCAGAAGCGGGCGGCGTGGTCGGCCGCCATCCGGCCGGCGGCCTGGCCGGTGGCCATGCAGGTGCCCATGACGCGCAGGGAAGCGAGCGCCTCGTGATCGGCGGAAAGGCAGCGGCCGGCGAAGAACAGGCCGGGAACCTGCGACTGGCGCAGGCAGCCGGCGGGAATGCCGGCCGGTTCCGGGCGGTCGAAGTGGCGGAAGCGCGGTCCGCGGGCAGTTTCGCGCATCTCCATCGGCCAGCCGGCCAGCGCAACTTCGTCGTCGAAGCGGCGGCAGCCGGCGAGATCGTCGCCGCTGAGCACTTGGTCGCCGAGGTAGCGGGCCATTTCGCGAATGCCGGTCTGCGCCGGCAGCTGCGGCGGCGGGCACGCCTGGAAATCGGCATGGGTCGAGCGGAGGAAGCGCCAGAGCGCGAGCAGGGTTGCGCGGCCTTCGGCTTCGACCTCCGCCCGCTTGACGGGGTCCCAGGGATCCCATGCCGCCCGCCCGGCTTCCAAATCCACGGTGATGAACACTTCGCCGATGAACGGCGAGTCGCGGAAGGCGGCGCCCAGGGCCGATTCGGGCAGCTGGCGGTCCTTGACGGCGCGCACGATGCTGCCGCTCAGCCGGAGCCGCCAAGTGTCGTCGTGGCTGCCGCCGACCTGCTGCAAAGCGCCGATGCAGGCGGGACGGTACAAACGGCTGCTCTCGGCCTGGTGGCACCAGTCCGGATTCAGCAGCCGGGCCGCGGTGGCGTCGCCGGTGGTGTCTACCAGGGCTTTGCTGCGCAGGCGGTGCCGGCGGCCGCGGCTGACCAGTTCCAGCGACCAGCGGCCGTCGTCCGCGCGTTCCAGCCCGGTCCATTCGCAGCCGCTCACCACGGTCAGGCCGGCTTCGGCGGCGCAGAGCTCGTCGGCGATGCGGGCGAACAGGGCGGGATGCTGGCGCAGCACGTACACGCG
>CAYYJK010000204.1:0-3251 GCA_964472185.1 uncultured Prosthecobacter sp. | reverse complement strand
GCCGTGGAGGTGGCCGGCGATGACTTGGGCGGCGGTGCCGCCTTCGTGGGGCAGCCGGCCGGTGAGCGCCGCCTGCAGGGTGCAACCCAGCGCGTAGAGGTCGGTGCGCGCATCCAGCGGCCCGCCCCGGAACTGTTCGGGGGCCATGCAGTGCACCGAGCCGGTCAGGGCTTCCTCGGCCGCCTGCGCCACAGGCCGGGCCTGGTCGAAGTCGATCAGCGTGATCCGCCAGTCGCCCGCCCCTTCCGGCGCGCCGATGAGCAGGTTGGCCGGCGAGACGTCGCGGTGCAGGTAGCCGGCCGCATGCACGGCGGCGAGGGCGTGCAGGCTCTGGCGTGCCAGCGCCATGAAGGCCGCTGCGGCCAGCGGCCCCTGCTGCAGGCAGCGTTCCAGCGTTTGCCCCGGGACCCGCTCGAGCACCAGACCGGATGCGCAACTGGCGAGCAGCCGGACCACCTGCGGGCAGGGGCATGCCGCCAGCGCCGCCCGTTCCCGTTCCGCCTCCGCAGGATCGGCGAATCGCTTCACCACCACCCGGCGGCCGGTGACCCGGTCCAGGGCCGCCTGCACGGTGCTGCGCGGTCCGGCGGCGATCATTTCCTGCAGCTCGTAGCGCGCGTCCATGCCGCAGCATCTGCCAGAAACCGGGCGCGGTGGCAAGTGCGCTGCAAGGCGCGCGGCGCCCGCGCCGTTGTCGGGCGACCCGCCATGACCGCCCTGCTCCGTCTCCTTTTCCTCCTTGCCGTCCTCGGCGGCCTTGCGCCGGCGCAGTCCGCCGAAGCCAAGCGCCCGAACATCCTGTTCCTGTTCGCCGACGACATGGGCCGCTACGCCAGCATCTACCAGGCCATCGACGGCCGGGGCACGGTCAACGACCTCATCCGCACGCCGAACATCGACCGCATCGCCCGCGAGGGGGTGCTGTTCAAAAACGCGCACGTCACTTCGCCCTCCTGCACGCCCTGCCGCAGTTCGCTGCTCTCCGGCCAGTACTTCTGGCGCACCGGCCGGGCAGCGATCCTGCAGGGCGCAGTCTGGGACGACCGGATTCCGTCGTACCCGCTGCTGCTCAAGCAGGCGGGGTACCACATCGGCAAAAGCTACAAGGTCTGGGGGCCGGGCACACCCGGCGACGCCCCGTACGGCCAGCAGCAGTTTGCCTACCAGAAGGCCGGCGGCCGGGTGAACCTGTTTTCGCAGAACGTCACGCGGATGGTCGCGCAAGGCCAACCGCTGGAGGCGGCCAAGCAGGAGATCTACGCCGAGGTCCGCGCCAACTTCGACGCCTTCCTGGCGGCCCGAAAATCCGGCGAACCCTTCTGCTACTGGTACGGCCCGACCAACGTCCACCGCAAGTGGAC
Organism: uncultured Prosthecobacter sp.; assembly: GCA_964472185.1. Taxonomy (GTDB): domain Bacteria; phylum Verrucomicrobiota; class Verrucomicrobiia; order Verrucomicrobiales; family Verrucomicrobiaceae; genus Prosthecobacter. Next base: position 1,890 of record CAYYJK010000204.1, on the reverse strand, counting down.
CAAGGGCAGCGCCAAGGCGCTCTGGGGCATCGATCCCGAGCAGCTCAAGGGCAAGATGCCGGCCTTTCTGCCCGATGTGCCCGAGGTGCGTGAGGATCTGGCCGACTATCTGGGCGAGATCCAGGCCTTCGACGCCTGCGTCGGCCTGCACCTGCAGAAGCTCGAGGAGCTTGGCGAGCTCGACAACACCCTGGTGGTGGTCAGCGGCGACCACGGCGCACCGGGCTTTCCGCGCGGCAAGTGCAACCTCTACGACTTCGGCACCCACGTGACCCTGGCCGTGCGCGGCGCGGGCACCGTTGGCGGCCGCGTGCTCGACGATTTCGTCAACCTCATGGACCTGGCGCCGACCTTCCTCGAGGCGGGGGGCGTTGCGCCGCCGGCGGTGATGACCGGCCGCAGCCTGCTGCCGGTGCTGCGGTCGAGCCAAGCGGGCCAGGCCGACCCCGAACGCACCTGGGTGGTCACCGGCCGCGAACGCCACGTCGAGTCCGCGCGCGCTGGTTACCTGCCCTACCCGCAGCGCGCCCTGCGCACGCCCGACTACCTCTACATCCTCAACTTCGTGCCCGACCGCTGGCCCATGGGGGACCCCGCGAACCTCACCGAGGCGAGCGCGCCGTCGGCCGAGGAGCTCACCGAGAACACCCACGTCACCTTTGCCGACATGGACAGCAGTCCCACCAAGGCCTGGCTGATCGGCGAGCGCCACAACCCCGCCTGGAAACAGCACTACGACTGGGCCTTCGGCCGGCGGCCGCGTGTCGAGCTCTACGCGCTGTCGAAGGATCCGTTCGAGGTTCGCAACGTCGCCGAAGATCCCGACTACGCGACCATCCGCGAGCAGCTGCACGAGCGGCTCATGGCGGAACTGCAGCGCACCGGCGACCCGCGCCTGCAGAACAACGGCGCCTTCTTCGAGACCGCGCCGATGGCCGGGCCGCTGCCGGATGATGTGCGCAAGCCCAAGCGCAAGAAGCAATGAGCCTCAGGGGTGGCGCCGGCGGATCTCACCGATGGCCCAAAGCGCGTGCTCGGCGATGAGCGGGTGGGCGTCGGCGGCCGCCTGCTCCAGGGCCGGCAGATCTTCGGGCGTGCCGGTGTTGCCGAGCGCCACGCAGACGTTGCGCAGAAAGGCCGGGCGCTTGATGCGCTTGATCGGCGACTTGGCGAACAGCGCGCGGAACCCCTCGTCGTCGAGGTTGAGAAAGTCGCGAAGGCGGGTCTGGAACACCGTCGTGCGCGCCTGGAAGGCGGCTTCCTGCGACGCCTGGGCGAACTTGTTCCACGGGCAGGCGGCCAGGCAGTCGTCGCAGCCGTAAATGCGGTCGCCGATGGCGCGGCGGAAATCTTCCGGGATGGCACCCTTGTGCTCGATGGTCAGGTAGCTGACGCAGCGGCGCGCGTCGAGGCGCCTCGGCGCGGTGATGGCCTGGGTGGGGCAGGCGTCCAGACAGCGCGTGCAGCGGCCGCAACGGTCCTCCTGCGGGCGGTCCGCCGGCAGGTCGAGGGTGGTGATCAATTCGGCCAGGAAGAACCAGGTGCCGAGCCGGCGGTGGATCTGCATCGTGCTCTTGCCGTTCCAGCCCAGGCCGGCCTCGCCGGCAAAGTCGCGCTCGAGCACCGGCCCGGTGTCGACGTAGTAGCGCTGCCGGCCGCCGTGGCCGGTGAGGAAGCCGTCCAGGGCCTGCAGCTTCTTTTCGATGAGATCGTGGTAGTCCTGATTCCAGGCGTAGCGGGCGATGCGGTAGCCGCCCGCGGAACCGGCCGGCAACTCGCCCTGGTAGTAGTTCATCGCCAGGACGATGACGCTTTTCGCGCCAGGCTGGACCAGCCGCGGATCGGTGCGGCGGTCGAGGTTGCGCGCCATCCAGGCCATGTCGCCGTGAC
>CAYYJK010000203.1:4336-7010 GCA_964472185.1 uncultured Prosthecobacter sp. | reverse complement strand
GCATGTCCGACTCCCTCACCGCCGACATCTCGCTCCTCGGCCGTTCCGAGCACCGCCTGCCCGCTTCGCCGGACGAGGCGCAGCTGGAGACCTTCCCCAACCGCACCCCGGGCCGGAACTACAGCATCCATCTGAGCGCGCCGGACTTCTGCTCGCTCTGCCCGGTGACCGGCCAGCCCGACGCTGCGCACGTCGAAATCCTGTACATTCCGGATGCGCGCTGCGTCGAGACGAAGTCGCTGAAATTCTACCTGGCCAGCTACCGCAACCATCCGCTGTTCAACGAGGCGATCGTCAACCGCATCCTCGACGATCTGGTGGCGGCCTGCGCGCCCCGGCAGGCCATCGTGCGCGGCCGCTTCGCCGCCCGCGGCGGCATCCAGCTCACCTGCGAAGCCCGCCACCCGAATGCCGAGACGCCGCTGGAATGGCCGGCGCCCTCGCTGAGCACCGGCCGCGCCTGACCTGCCTGCCGCCATGAAGACCCTGGTTTTGCTCAGCGGCGGCATGGATTCCACCGCCGCCCTGTACTGGGCCCGCCGCCGGCACGAGGTGGTCGGCGCGGTCAGCTTCGACTACGGGTCCAAGCACAACGCCCGCGAGATCGCCCTCGCGGTCTGGCATTGCGTCGAGCTTGAGGTTCCGCACGACACGATCGAGCTGCCCTTCGTCAATGCGCTGTTCCAGTCCGACCTGCTGCAAAGCGGCGGCGAGATTCCCGAGGGCCACTACGAGGCCGAAACGATGAAGCGCACGGTGGTGCCGTTCCGCAACGGCATCATGCTCGCCATCGCCGGCGGCCTTGCCGAATCGCGCGGCGCCGAGGCCCTGGTCATCGCCGCGCACGCGGGCGACCACGCCGTCTACCCCGACTGCCGGGAGCCGTTCATGCAGGCCATGGCCGGCGCCCTGCGCGAGGGCACCTACGCGCGTGTCGAACTGCTGCGGCCCTTCATCGATCTGGACAAGGCTGCCATCGCCCGGACCGGGCATGACCTGGGCGTCGATTTCGGCAAGACCTGGAGCTGCTACAAGGGCGGCGACCTGCACTGCGGCCGCTGCGGCACCTGCGTCGAGCGCCGCGAAGCGTTCGCGCGGGCCGGCCTGTTCGATCCGACCGTCTACGAGACCGAAGGGCCGCTACCGGCCGCACCCTGAGGGGGCCGGTCAGTTGGCCGGATTCGCCGGCGGCGTTGCCGGACCGGGGGTCGGAGCAGGGGCGGTTCCTGGCGCAGGCGCGGGTGCCGGCGGCGGCCCGTTCGGATCATCCGGCGGCAGCGCGCTGACAGCGGCGGCGGCGGCTTCGGCTTCGGCGGCCTTCTGCTTCGAGGCCGCCAGCTTTTCGGCGTTGGCCTTGGCCTTGGCGGCGGCCTGCTTCAGGTAGGCCTCGTAGGATGGGCCGCTGCCCTCAATGGTCACGGGCGTGCCGAGCGAGACGTTCTTGTAGATGCTGCCCGCGACTTTTGAGGGCAGCCGGATGCAGCCGTGCGAGGCGCGCCGGCCCGGGCGCGGGATGGGCCCGATGTGCATGCCCACACCGTCGCCGGTGAGGCGCATCCAGTAGGTCATCTTGGCCGGCTCAAAGCGGCCGCCCGGAGGCAGCAGGTCGCGGCCCTGCTTGAAGTCCGAATTCACCAGCTTGCCGTTGGCGTCGTAGCCCTTGCCGTAGAGGTTCGACACCTTGTCGGCCGTCTTCTCCAGGATCTTGAACTGGCCGGTGGGCGTCGGGAAGCTGGTGATGCCGGTCGCGACGTAGCTCCAGCCGATCTCCTGGTCGTCGTGGTAGAAGTAGGCCTTCTGCTGGTCGACGTTGATGCGCACCGAGGTGATGCTGCGCTGGTCGCCGTGCCAGCCGAACAGGCCCGCGGGTTTTTTGGCGGTTTCCGCCGGAGGCGGCGGGGGCGGCGGCGGGGTGCGGCAGGACGAAAGCCAGCCGGAGGCGACAAGCAGTCCGGCCGCACTGGCCAGACGCAGAAGGCGTGGGGAACGCATGGTGAGTCGAACTTAAGCCATCCGCGGCCACTGCTCAAGCAAGGCCTGCGGCGTCGGCAATTTCCAGCAGCGCCGCCGGGGTCTCGACCAGGTGCCGGGCGCCCGCCTCGCGCAGCTCGGCCACGGAGCGGAATCCCCAGGTGACGCCGATGCCGAGCATGCCGGCATTGCGGGCAAATTGCATGTCGATCCCGGAGTCGCCGACATAGGCCAGTTCCGCGGGAGTCAGCCCCAGCAGGGCGGCCGCCTCCAGGGCGCCGGCCGCGTCGGGCTTGCGCGGCACGGCGTCGCGCTGGCCGAGCACGACGTCAAAGGTGCCCGCCGGAAAAAAGTGGGCGCAGCAGAGTCGGGTGAAGTGATGCGGCTTGTTGGAGATGCAGCCCAGGCGCAGGCCGCGCGCCTGCAGGGCCGCCAGCGTCTCCGCCATGCCGGCATAGACGCGGGTCTGGTCGTGCCAGCCGGCCTCGTAGTGCTTCTGGTAGTCGCGCAGGCAGGCGCCGATGACCGCCTCGCTGCGCGCACCTTCCGGCAGGGCGCGCGTCACCAGCTGGCGCATGCCGTCGCCGATGTATTGCGGAAACAGCGCCAGCTCGCGCTGCGGATGGCCGTGTTCGGCGAGCATGCGGTTCACCGCCGCGGCGAGGTCGGCGAGCGAGTCGATGAGCGTGCCGTCGAGGTCGAA
>CAYYJK010000203.1:0-4236 GCA_964472185.1 uncultured Prosthecobacter sp. | reverse complement strand
CCGCCTTCGAACAGGGTGACGCGCGTCTGCCCCTGCTGGTGACGGAAGCGCACCGGCTTGGCGGCGCCGTACAGCGCATCGGTCGCCGGCGCCGCCCAGGTCGCCGGGCGCTGCTGGGTGTCGTAGTAGCGGGTGATGTCCGCCGCGGCCAGCGGCGCTCCCGAAGCGGCGGCGTAGGCGAGCAGGCTGTGGCGGAACGGCACGCTGCCGGTGCGGCCGTCGTGAATGCCGTGGCAGAGGTCGAGCGCCACGTCCTTCGCCCGGGGCAGCCAGGTCAGCGGTGAGCGGTGCCGGGCGTCCGCGCGCCGGGCGGCGGTGTCGGGCGGACCGCCCAGGGCGGCCTCGATGTGGCGGCCGTAGTTGTCCGGTTGGCCATCGCGCGAGTGTTCGGCATGCCACTGCGCGACATCGGCGATGCCGCACCACGCGGAAACGCCCGCCCAGATTTCGGGATGGCGCCCGGCCATGAGCATCGCCATGTGGCCGCCGCCGCTGACGCCGATCAGGTAGATGCGCTGGGCGTCCACCTTGCGGGTCCGCTGCACGTGCGCCACCGCATCGACGATGTCCTGCACGGCCAGATCGCTGCCCAGGGCTTCGGGGGTGCGGTTCGGCCCGCGGAAGTCAGGGTACACAAAGTGCCAGCCCTGGTCCATGCACCAGCGTGCATAGACCGCCCCGTTCGCCGCCTGGCGGTAGTCGCCGCTCCAGGTGTGCAGGCCGACAAGCAGCGGCCGCGGCTCGTCGCCGGCGGGTGACCACTGCAGGGCTGGCTGCTCGCTGCGATCGGCGCTGCTGCGGATGCGGATCTCGGCGACCGCGGCGGGCCAGCCGGGCGGCGGTGTGGCGACGGACTGGGACAGGCCGAGCAGGGCGGCGGAAGCGAGGAAGCGGCGGAGCATGGACGAACAACGCGCCGGGCCGGGAGATTTCATCAGCGGGTCTGCCGCGAATGAGAATCAACAACAAATGCTGCCCACCGGCGGACTTTTGCAGGATGTCCTTGCCCTGCGGCGTTTATGGACAGAGAATTGGTTGGTCTTCCCCCATGAGCCTGTCGCAACGTCTGCTCAGTCTGATCCTGCTGGTGGCTTATGCCATGACCGGGACGGCCGTGCTGCCGGCGTCCTTGGCCCTGCTGGCCAGTCTGGACGACAGCCATGCGGTGCAGGTCGGCCAGTCGGCGCAGGGCGTCTCGCTGCGGCTGCAGCATCGCTCGGGTGAGTACACGCCGGAAGTGGCGGACCACTGCCAGCCGCTGGCGCAGGTGCTGGTGCGCTTCTGCGAACGCGACCCGGCGGGCGACCATCAACTGGTGACCCGGCGCGTGCATGCCAGCACCAGCCTGGAGCGTGAAGCGCTTCATGCAGGGCTGAAGTCCGCGCCGCTGTTCAATGCGGCGGCCACGACCGTGCTGCGGTTGCTGCTGCCGCCGGTGCGCGAAGCGCCGTTCGACCGCCGACTGGCCATGACGCCGTCGGCGCCCGTCTGGCGGCCGGTGCCGGCCACGGTGCAGCTGCAGATTTGAGTGAGGCCATGACGCCCGGGCGGAGCTGAGCCTCCGAACTGCGGACGTCCCTGCGCCCTGATCCAAGCCGGGTCCACCGCCATCCCCTGTCGGGATTCTTGTGCGGTCCTCCACGCCCGCAGCCCGCCCGGCGGCTGCCTCACTCAATCCATGCCCTGACATTCCATGAAAACCTTTCTTTCCACCCTTGCCTTTGGGCTGCTGGCCCTCGGCTCCCCCTCCGCCGTCCGCGCCGCCACTGCGCCCACCGCGGAAACCCTCGTCGCCGAAGCCCTGCACCGCAATCCGGAGGTCCGCTTCTATGAAGCCGAGATCGCCGTGGCGCGCGGCGGCCGGCAGACCGCCGGTGAGCGACCCAACCCCGAGCTCAGCACGGAGGTCGGCGGCATGAGCCTGGCCAGCCAGAAGGACGGTCTGGTCTGGCGCGCGCAAATCGCCCAGGTCTTCGACTTTCCCGGCCGCATGGCCCTGCGCAAGGCCATCGCCGACCGCGACCTGCAGCTCGCGGAACTGGGCTTGAGCCAGTTCAAGGCCCAGCTGGCCAACGAGGTGCGCGCCCGGGCGGGCGACGCCGCCCTGCTGCGCCGCAAGGAGGCGGCCGCGCGCTCGGTGCGCGAGCGCCTTGAGGCGCTGATCGATGTGCTGCTGCAGCGCGACACCGGCGCCGTCAGCGCCCTGCTTGAGCGGCGCATTCTCGAAGCCAGCCTGCTCGCCAGCGACCGCGTGCTGACCGATGCCGCCAAGGAGGCGCAGGCGGCGGCGGCGGCGCTGGCGGTGCTCTGCGGCCGTCCGCCGGAAACCCTGCTGGTTCCGGAGGCGTCCGCGCCGTCCTTCCCGGAGGCGCCGAGCCTGGAAGCGTTGAAGCAGCAGGCAGCGCGCAGCAATTTCGACCTGCAGCAGAAGCGGCTGCAGGTGGCGCGCCAGGGCTTGAAGATCGACCTGAGCAAGTCCGAGCGCTGGGGCAACATCAGCTTCGGCCCCTACATGGCGGGCCAGCATGCCGGCGGCACGCAGATCGAGGGCGGGTTCGCCTTCTCCATCCCCCTGCCCCTGTGGAACAAGAACAAGGGCAATATCGCCGCCGAACAGGCGCGCCGGCAGCAGGCGGAAGCCCTGCTCGCCGCCACCCTGCGCGATCTGGAGCACGATCTGGCCGTCGAGCGCGCCGCCTACCTGGCCGAGTTGGCCGCACTCGCCCGCTGGCGCAGCGAGAGCGAGACCGAGTTCGCGGCGGCGGCGGCCGAGGCTGACCGCCACTACCGGCTCGGCGCCGTGCCGGCCGCCACCTACGTGGAAATGCAGCGCGGCTACCTCGACGCCATGGACGCCCTGATCGAATCGCGGCGGCTGGCTTGGAAGCACCGCATGGAACTGGAGCGCCTCACCGGTGCGCCGCTCAACGCCACCACCACCGCCAGTCGCGCCCGCTGAGGCCGCCGTTCCGCCAACCCTGTCTGCTGCATCCCCATGATCTCCGCGATCCTCGAATTCTCCCTGCGCAACCGCTTCCTCGTCCTGATGGGAGCGCTGCTGCTGCTGGCGGCGGGGCTGTTCTCCGCCCTGCACCTGCCGGTCGACGCCGTGCCCGACATCACCAACACCCAGGTGCAGGTCAACACCGCCGTGCCCGGCTTGGCGCCGGAGGAGACGGAAAAGCTGGTCACCTACCCCCTCGAGCTGGCCTTGGCCGGCATCCAGGGCGTCGAGGAGTTCCGCTCCCTGACCAAGTCCGGCCTGTCCCAGGTCACGCTCGTCTTCCGCGACGGCACCGACCTGTTCCGCGCGCGCCAGCTGGTCAGCGAGCGCCTGGTTCAGGTGGAGCTGCCGCCGGGGCTGAGCCCGCAGATGTCGCCGATCAGCACCGGCCTCGGCGAGATCCTGTACTACACGCTCGACTACGCCAAGGCCGCGCCGCTGCGGCGCCAGCCGCGCGAACGCCAGCTCATGGAATTGCGCGAGGCCCACGACTACATCGTCAAACCCTTCCTGCGCACGGTGCCGGGCGTCGCCGAGATCAACAGCAGCGGCGGCTACGAGCGCCAGCTGGTCATCCAGCCCCGGCCGCAGGCGCTCACGGACGCCGGCCTGACCTTTGCCGAACTGGCGGAGATCGTCGGCCGCAACGTCGACAACGCCGGCGGCGGCGTCATCGAGCGCGGCGACGACCGCGTGCTCATCCGCGGGGTCACCAAGGTGGCCGGCGCCGACGACATCGCCAACCTGCCGGTGAAGTTCGCCGCCGGTGTCGAGCCCCTGCGGGTGAAGGACCTGGCGGAGGTCGGCATCGGCAGCAACGTGCGCACCGGCTGCGCGGTGGAGAACGGCGAGGAGGCCGTGCTCGGCACGGTGATGATGCTTGTCGGCGAAAACAGCCGCATCATCAGCAAGCGCGTCGAGGAGAAGCTGGCCGAGCTGCAGAAAAAGCTGCCTGAAGGCCTGGAACTGCGCATCCAGTACGCCCGCAGCGAGGTCGTCGACCGCACCGTCGACACGGTGAAGCACAACCTGTTTGAAGGCGCCATCCTGGTGGTGGCGGTGCTGCTGTTCCTGCTCGGCAACTGGCGCGCGGCGCTCATCGTCGCCCTGGCCATCCCGCTGTCCTTCCTGTTCGCGCTCATCGGCATGACCTTCGGCGGCGTCTCGGGCAACCTGATGTCGCTGGGCGCCGTCGACTTCGGCCTGATCATCGACGGCGCGGTGGTCATGGT
>CAYYJK010000202.1:0-7021 GCA_964472185.1 uncultured Prosthecobacter sp. | reverse complement strand
GTTTTCCAGACGCCGGCCTGCAGCCGGCGTCTGGAAAACCGATCTCCCGGGCGAACAGAGCCTGGCGCGGCAGCTGCAGGTCGGCCGCAACACGGTGCGCGCCGCCCTGGCCATCCTGGAGGCCGAGGGACTGCTGGTGAACCGCATGGGCTGCCGCCGGCAACTGCTTGCACCCGCCGGACCGGCGCCGGCTCTGGTGCAGTCGGCCGTCCTGCTGCTGGCCAGGCCGCAGGCCAGCCTGCCCGCCTCAACGCTGCTGTGGATGGACGCCCTGCGCAGCCGGCTCGAGGCCCGCGGCTGGGCGCTGGAGGTGCGGGTGGAGCCCGCGGTTTACCGGCGTGCCCCGAACCGCCCGCTCGAAGCGCTTGCTGCCGAGCATCCGCAGGCGGTGTGGATCCTGCACCGGTCCACGGCCGCCATGCAGGAATGGTTCGAACGGCGCGGCCTGCTGGCGGTGCTGGCCGGCTCGCGCCATGCCGGCATTTCGCTGCCGCTGGTCGACACGGACTACCGCGCCGCGTCCAGGCACGCCGCCGGCCGCCTGCTCACCCTCGGCCACCGGCGCCTGGCGATCCTGCAAAGCCGCGAGATGCTGGCGGGCGATTCCGAAAGTCTCGCCGGCTTCCGCGAAGGCGCCGGCACGGCGAACCTCGACCTCGTCAGCCATGGCGACGCCCCGGACGAGGTCGTCGCCGCGCTGCAGCGCCGTCTGGCGCGTCCGCAGCCGCCGACCGCCCTGTTCGTGCTGCGGGCGGAACACGCCGCCACGGCCCTCACCTGGCTGCTGCGGCAGGGCGTCGCTGTGCCGCGCCAGATGTCGCTGCTTGTGCGCGACGACGAACCCTTCCTCGGCCATCTCCACCCCGAACCGGCGCGCTACCGGCGCAGTCCCGAAGCCTACGCCCAGAAGCTCTCCCGGCTGGTCACCGCCCTCGGCGCCGGCGGCGAGGTGCGCCAGCGCGAACAGCGGCTGATTCCGGAATTTTTGCCGGGCCACACGCTCGGCCCCGCCCCGCGCGGCTAAGCGCTGGCGGACGGCGCCCGCGCGTGATGCAGCGCGAGCCAGACCGCATCGCGGCTGCAGGACTCGACCCGGTGGCGGCAGCCGGCCTCGATGCACAGCGCGTCACCCGCCTGCAGGGCCAGGGTTTCGCCGTCCGCAAACACCAGCACGGCCTCGCCGCGCAGCAGAGCCACCCACTCGTCCCCGGCCTGCTCGTACCAGAAGCCTGGCGGGCTCGGTTGCGCCTGCGAAACGATGCGCTCGAGCCGGAACGCCGTCCCTGCCAGCAGCGGTTCGAAGATTTCGCCGGCGCCTGCCGCCGGCGCGAAAAGATTGCGAATCGGATGACCCATGCCTCAGGCAAAGCGCGGGCGGCCGCCTGCGCAAGCGCAAGCCGGCGACCGCCGGACCGGCCGGGTTTTCGCTCGCCCTGCGGAAGGACTGCTGCCAAAGTCCGCCTTTTTCCGCCACTGCATGAAACGCTACGCCCTCGGCATCGACTACGGCACCAACTCCTGCCGCTCCCTGCTCATCGACCTCGACAACGGCGCCGAGGTCGGCTCAGCCGTTTTCAACTACCCCTCCGGCGAGATGGGCGTGCTGCTCGATCCGCGCGACCCGCACGTCGCCCGCCAGAATCCGCAGGACTACCTCGACGGCCTGGTCGCCGTGACCCGCGGCGCGCTGGCCGAAGCCGCCGCCGGACAGCCCGGCTTCGATCCCGCCCAGGTGGTCGGCCTGGGCATCGACACCACCGGCAGCACGCCGATTCCCGTGAACCGCGACGGCACCCCGCTCGGCCTCCTGCCGGAATTCCGGGACAACCTCAACGCCATGGTCTGGCTGTGGAAGGACCACACCAGCTACGCCGAAGCGGCCGAGATCACCGCACTCGCCCGCGAACTGCGCCCTCAGCTCATCGCCAAGTGCGGCGGCATCTACTCGAGCGAGTGGTTCTGGAGCAAGATCCTGCACCTGCGCCGGACCGACCCGCACGTGTTCGACGCCGCCTTCAGCTTCGTCGAGCACTGCGACTGGCTGCCGGCCGTGCTGACGGGCGACACCGATCCGCAAACGCTCAAACGGAGTGTCTGCGCCGCCGGCCACAAGGCCCTGTTCAGCCGCGAATGGGGCGGCCTGCCCGACAAGGAGTTCCTGGCGCGCCTTGACCCCGCGCTCGCCGACCTGCGCGACCGCCTCTACGACGAAGCGCACACTTCGGACACCCGCGCCGGCGACCTCTGCCCCGAATGGGCGGAAAAGCTCGGCCTGCCCGCCGGCATCGCCATCGCCGTCGGCGCCTTTGACGCCCACATGGGCGCCGTCGGCGCCGGCATCCGCGAGGGCGCCCTGGTGAAGATCCTCGGCACCAGCACCTGCGACCTCATGATCGCGCCGGCGGACCAGCCGCTGGCCGACATCCCGGGCGTCTGCGGCATCGTCAACGGTTCGGTGCTGCCCGGCTACCACGGCATCGAAGCCGGGCAGAGCGCCGTCGGCGACCTCTTCCTCTGGCTGGTCAACCACCTGGTGCCGGAGAGCTACGGCGGCAGCGTCGGTGAGAAGTTCGTGAACATGGAGAGGGCCATGGCGGCGCAGAAGCCCGGCGCCAGCGGCCTGCTCGCCCTCGACTGGAACAACGGCAACCGCACCGTCCTTGTCGACGTCCGCTTGACCGGCTTGCTGCTCGGCCAGACCCTGCACACCGAAGCCCACGAAATCTACCGCGCCTACATCGAAGCGACCGCCTTCGGCGCGCTGACCATCATTCGCCGCGTCGAGGAGTACGGCGTCGAAGTGCGCGAGATCATCAACACCGGCGGCCTGTCGATCAAGAACGCCACCCTCATGCAGTGCTACGCCGACATCATCGGCAAGCCCATGAAGGTCAGCCGCAGCGAACAGACCTGCGCGCTCGGCGCCGCCATCTTCGGCGCCGTGGCGGCCGGCGTCGCCGGCATCGGCGAGCTGCAGACCCGGGTCACCGCGACCCGCGACCGCGTCTACCTGCCAATCCCCGAAAACCAGGCGGTGTACGCGGAGCTGTACGAGCTCTACCGCACGCTGCACGACGCCTTCGGCACCGCCGCCTGGCAGGGCAACCTCGCGCACGTGATGAAGCGCCTGCTGGAAATCCGCAGCCGGCAGTCCTGAGATCCGCGCCGGACCGTGCCGGCATTGATCCTTGACCATTCCGTGCCGCCTTTCGACACTTCCGGCCGTGCTGCTCCTCCCCGCCCTGCTCTACCTCGCGCTGCTGCTGCTGCTCGCGGTCATCTCCGCCACGGAGACGGCCATTCACATGGCGCGCGACCTGGAGCCGCAGTTTGAGATCGCCCAAGGCGGCGTGGCACGGAAGCTGCGCCGCATCGTCGCCAACCCCTTCGACCAGTTGCACCGCACGCTGCTGCTCTCCGCCACGCTCAACCTCGCGCTCGCCGCGCTCGGCCTGCACCTGGTTTCGGGACCGCTGCGCGGCCTCGGCTGGAACCCCTGGCTCAGCGCCGGCGTCCTGTTTGTCGCCACCGTGCTGGTCGGCGACGTGCTGCCGAAGTTCCTCGCCGCCCGCTCGCCCTCGGCCGTCCTGATCGGCAGCCTGCGCCTGCTCAACCCGCTGCGCAGCGTGCTCGACCCCCTCGCCAGCCTCGCCGATCGCAGCACCGACGCCCTGATCCGGCGCATGGTGCCGAGCCGGGTGAAGATGCGCCTGCCGATCACCCGCGACGAGTTCGAGACCCTCGTGGAAATGCGCGAGGAGCAGGGCCAGCTCGACGCCGCCGAATCGGCGATGATCCGCGAGGCGCTGGAGATCGAGGGCCTGACCGTGCGCGACTGCATGGTGCCGCGGGTGGACCTCAGCCTGCTGAGCGCCCAGGCCAAGCCGGCCAGGGCGGCGGCCACCCTCGAGAGTTCGGCCGGACGCTTTGTCGTCGTCTACGGCGAGACGCCCGATGCGGTCGAAGGCGTGATCGACACCCAGGCCTGGCGCCTGCTCGGCCGGCCGGACTGGCGCGAGGTGCTGAGTCCCGTGGCCTTCGTGCCCGAAACCATGCCCGTGCTCGACGCCCTCGACCGCCACCTGCAGGCCAGCCCGCAGCCGGTGCTCATCGTCGACGAGTACGGCGGCCTGGAAGGCATGCTCGGCCGCGATGAGATCGCCGACTGGCTGCTCTACGAGGCCGCTCCGTGGATGGGCGAGGAGGCGGAGATCCGCGAGCTCGGCCCCGACCGCTACCTGCTCGACGGCGGCACGCGCCTCGACGACGTCGCTGAAGCGCTCGGCATCACCCTGCCCGCCGCCGGCGGCCTGGACACCATCGGCGGCCTGGTTTTCAACCAGCTCGGCCACCTGCCCAAGGCGGGCGAGCGCGTCCAGTTCGACCACCTCGAACTCAAGGTGCGGCGCGTGGTGCGCGCCCGCGTGCAGCAGGTGGAGCTGCGCCTGAAACCGGCGGAGGCGGAGACCGCCTGACCCCATGATCTGGATCCTGCCATTGCTCCTGTTCCTGTCGCTGTCGTTCGCGCTGTCCGGCCTGGAAAGCGCGGTGCTGGCGATCAGCCGCGTGCGCGTGCGCCATGCCGCCGGCGCCGGCGACCGCCGGGCGGCCCTGTTGCTGCCGCTGATCGAGGATCGCGACGCCCTGCTCGGCGCCATCACCGTCGCCAACCACATCACCAACCTCGCCGCCTTCATCATCCTGGACTGGAAACTCATTCATCTTCCCGGTCCCTGGGGTCATGGCCTCGCCTTCCTCATCGCCCTGCCCGTCTTCCTGGTCGGCCTGGAGGTGCTTCCCAAAAAACTCTTCCGCCGCTACCCCTTCCGCAGCCTGCGCTTGCTCACGCCGCTGGTGCTGCTCGTCGGCATCGCCCGGCCGCTGTTTCGCCGCCTGGCCGCCGGCAGCCTCGCCGAAACCCTGGTGCCCGAGCAGTCCGCCGGGCGGGACGACCTCGGCCTCCAAGCCGAAGCCCTGCAGCGCCAGGGCCAGCTCAGCGCCGCCGCCGCCCGCCTCATCCGCCGCGCCCTCGACTACCGGCGCCTGCGCGTCGAGGCGGTGATGAAACCGCTGGCCCGCAGCCTCGCCGCGGCCGGCGACCTGCCGGTCAGCGCCGCCCTGATCCTCGCCCGCGAAACCGGCAGCAGCACCCTGCCCGTGCTCGGCGACCAGGGCCAGTTCATCGGCGTCATCGACATCGCCGGCCTGCCGCCCGCCCTGCCGCCCGACCGGCTGGTGCGCCAGCACATGCGCACCCTCGACACCGTGCAGCGGCACGACGGCGCCCTGCTCACCCTGCAGCGCATGCGCAAGCGCGGCCGCAGCCTCGCCCTCGTCCTCGACGAGCAGCGCCAGCCGGCCGGCCTCGCCCACGAGGAGGACCTGCTCCGCCACCTCATGGGCACGCAGCCCTGAGCGCGTCCGATTGCGCCCAAAAATTGTCTTTCCGCGCCGGCGGCCCTTTCGCTATACACGGGACGCCATGCCCCGCCAAAAGCTCAACATCGCCGTCGTCGGCCTCGGATTCGGAGCCGAGTTCATCCCCATCTGGCAGCGTCACCCGAACACGACCTGCTACGCCATCTGCCAGCGCGACCCCAAGAAGCTGCAGGCCATCGGCGACGCCTTCGGCATCGGGGTGCGCCACACGGACTACCGCGAGCTGCTCAAGGATCCGAACGTCGACGCCGTGCACATCAACTCGCCGATCCCCGACCACGGCTGGATGTCGATCGAGGCGCTCAAGGCCGGCAAGCACGTCGCCTGCACGGTGCCGATGGCCACCAGCGTCGCCGAGTGCCGGACCATCTGCGATCTGGTGAAGAAAACCGGACTCAGCTACATGATGATGGAGACCGTGGTCTACGCCCGCGAATTCCTGTTCATGAAGGAGCAGTGCGAAAAGGGCCGGCTCGGCAGGCTGCAGTTCCTGCAGTCCAGCCACCAGCAGGACATGGACGGCTGGCCCAACTACTGGCCCGGCCTGCCGCCGATGTGGTACGCCACCCACTGCGTCGGCCCGGTCGCCGCGCTCGCCGGCGCGCCCGCCGAATATGTCAGCTGCTTCGGCTCCGGCAGCATCCGCCCGGAACTGGTCAAGCACTACCAGTCGCCGTTCGCGGTCGAGACGGCGCACATCAAGTTCAAGGGCAGCGACCTCAGCGCGCGCGTCATCCGCAGCCTGTTCGACACCGCCCGCCAGTACCGCGAAAGCATCGACGTCTACGGCGACAAGGCCTCGATCGAGTGGCCGCTGATCGAGCACGAGCCGCTGGTGATGCACACCGCCAAACGCCCGGAACCGAAGATCCCCAAGCTGGTCCGCGCTCCGGATTACGCCAAGCGCCTGCCGCGCAGCATCCGCAACTTCACCACCCAGGGCGTCTACGACCTCGGCAAGAAGACCCACCTCAGCTTTGTCCAGGGCTCCGGCCACGGCGGCAGCCACCCGCACCTCGCCCACGAGTTCGCCTCGGCGCTGGTCGAAGGCCGCGAGCCCTTCCCCAACGCCCGGCAGTCGGCCAACTGGACCTGCGTCGGCCTGTGCGCCCACGAATCCGCCCTCGCCGGCGGCAAGATCGTCAAGCTGCCCGCCTTCACCCTGTGAGGCGCGGCGCCGGCGGCGCGGGCGCAGAATCCGAATGACAAACCGGGCTTTGAGTGTCCCTGTGCAGGCGTCTCCACGCATGCCCGACACGACCCGCGCCGCCCCCCTCATCGCCCAGGACGTCCACCGGACCTACCACCTGGGCCATCATGACCTGCCCGTGCTGCGCGGCGTCCATCTGGAGGTCGCGGCCGGGGAGAAGGTCTTCCTCTGCGGCCAGTCCGGCGCGGGCAAGACCACTCTGCTGTACGTGCTCGGCGGCCTGGAGCAACCGACCCGCGGCGACGTCCTGGTGCACGGCCGGTCGCTCTACCACGGCCCGGCCAAGGCCCGGGCGGAGATGCGCAACCGCACCATGGGCTTCGTCTTCCAGCACTACTTCCTGCTGCCCGAGCTGACCGCGCTGGAGAACGT
>CAYYJK010000201.1:0-7040 GCA_964472185.1 uncultured Prosthecobacter sp. | reverse complement strand
TGGTGCTCGGGAAGGGACTCGAACCCTTAAGCCTTTCGGCACAAGATCCTTAGTCTTGCGCGTATACCAATTCCGCCACCCGAGCAGGGTTGGAAGCAGGGCGCGAAGTATAGCCCGAATGGCGCGGATGCAACTGCGGATTTGCATTTTCGCACAGATTTCCGCGGCTCACGGCGCCGGCGGCGGCAGGTCCCAGGCCGTCAGCCAGTCGAGGCCCTGGCGGCGGAAGCCGAGCGCGGCCAGCCGCCGCTCGAAATCGGGCAGGTGCGCGGCGCCGTAGAAGATCGCCAGGCGGCGGTGGCCGCGCGCCAGCTCGCGCTCGAGCACGCCCAGCGCGTGGCGGTTGCGCTCGCCGATGATGGCGGTGCCGCCGCCGGCTTCGAGGCCGGTGATGAGCTGCTCGACGCGGTCGAACTCGCGGCCGAGGAGCCGCTTCAGCTCCGTGGCGCTGTCCTTGCGGGTGAGGATCTCGAGGATCTGCACCAAGCCGGGCAGCGGTCGCGATTCCGGCAGCGCCTGCTGCGCCTGCACGGCGCGCAGCCAGAGGCTGAAAAAGCTCTCCTGCTTCTGCTGCTGGGCGGCGAAGAAGCCGGCGACGCTGAGGTCGGCATGGACGAAGTTGCCGGCGCGGTAGTCGATGCCCTGGAGCTGGCTTTCCAGCGCCAGCGCGCGGCGCATCGTCTCCTGCGCCTGACCGAGCCAGCGCAGGCGCGCGGCGCCGTCGCCCGGCTGCAGGGTCTCGCGCGCCTCGACCGGCCGGCCGACCAGCTCGTACAGGACGGCGTCGTAGCCGAGGAAGCGCCGGTTGAGCGTGTCGAAGTAGGCGCGGTCGGCCATGTGCACGGCGCCGACCAGGTCGACGGTGGCGCCGGAGTCCGTCGCATAGCGGGCGACGGCGGTCTGCAGCGCGGCGCCGGCGGGGGTCTCGACGAAGCGGATGAAGTCGGTGGCCGGCTCGGCGGCGGCCGGCAGGATCGCCAGCAGGCACCCGAGCAGCGGCCGCAGCGCGTTCATGGCCGTGAGGTCAGTCGGCGAAGATGCGGGCAAAAAAGGCCTTCATCTCCTCCCAGGAAGCCTTGTCGGCGGCCTCGTTGTAGGCGGCGCCCTTGCTGTTGTCGTTGCCGGCGGCCTTCTGGGTGAAGCTGTGCACGGCGCCCGGGTATTGGACGAGCTTGTAGTCGACGCCGTGGCCGTTCATCTCCTTCTCGAAGGCGGCGAGTTCGGCGGCGGGCACGAAGGGGTCGTCGGCGCCGTGCAGGGCGAGGACCTTGCCGCGGATGTTGCGGGCGTCGGCGGGCGTCGGCGAATCGAGGCCGCCGTGGAAGCTGACGACGCCCTTGACCGGCGCGCCGCTGCGCGCGAGCTCGAGGGCGGCGGTGCCGCCGAAGCAGTAGCCGATGCAGGCGACCTTGGCGGAGTCGGTGCGGGCGTCCTTGAGCAGGACGGCGAGGGCGGCGTTGACGCGCTCGCGCAGCAGCGGGCGGTTGCTTTTGTACTTGCCGGCCTCCTGCCCCGCCGCAGGCGGCACCGGGCGGATGCCCTTGCCGTAGACGTCGGCGACCAGGACGTTGTAGCCGAGCCCGGCGAGCATGCGGGCGCGCATCTTCTCGTTCTCGCTGACGCCGGTCCACTGGTGGACGATGAGGATGGCGGGGCGTTTGCCGAGGGTGGCGTCGTCCCAGGCCTGCCAGCCCTCGCAGGCGACCGCGCCGGCCGAGTACTCGACGGGTTTCTCGACAAGGGCCGCGCCGGCCAGCGAGGCGGCCAGGGACAGCAGGGCGATCAGGGAGCGTTTCATGGAAGTGAGCATGACGGAAAGGCGGGTGGCGGGCAAGGCTGGGATGCTTTAATCGAGGCTGGGCGAAGGCTCGATGCTGACCTCCACACTCTTCGAGGTGGGGGTGAGGCTGACGTCGGCGTGGCTGCCGATCGGCACCAGGACGTTGGCTTCCGGGAAGTAGGCGGCGCAGCAGCCGGCCGGGGTGTCGTAGGGCACGGCGAGGAAGCGCCGGGCGTGGCGGGTTTCGCCCTGAAAATGGCTGGTGAGGTCGACCGGCTGCAGCGGAGCGATGCCGCGCGCCTTCATGTCGCCGGGGTTCATGAAGACGATGCGGCGCTCGTTGCCGATGCCGCGGTAGCGGTCGTTGAGGCCGTAGACGGTGGTGTTGAACTGGTCGTGGCTGCGGAAGGTCTGCAGCAGCAGGCGGCCGGCCGCGGGCTGCAGGACCTGCAGCGGGTGGGTGTGGAACTCGGCGCGGCCGCTGGCGGTCTGCCAGCGGCGCTCGCGGGCGCTGTTGGGCAGGTAAAAGCCGCCCGGCTGGCGCACGCGGGCGTTGAAGCGGTCAAAACCCGGCACAACGCGCTCGATGCAGTCGCGGATGCGGTCATAGTCCTGCACCAGGCCGGCCCAGTCGACCCGGCTGCGCGCGCCGAGCGTGGCGGCGGCGGTGCGGGCGACGATGACCGGCTCGCTGAGCAGGTGCGGCGAGGCGGGGTCGAGGCGGCCGTGCGAGGCGTGCACGACGCTCATGCTGTTTTCGACGGTGAGGAACTGCTCGCGGTCGCCGCGCAGCTCGCGCTCGCTGCGGCCGTAGCAGGGCAGGATCAGGCCGGTGCGGCCGGTGATCAGGTGGCTGCGGTTGAGCTTGGTGCAGACGTGGACGGTGAGCCGGCAGCGGCGCAGGGCTTCGGCGGTGTACTCGGTGTCCGGGGTGGCCTGGAGGAAGTTGCCGCCGAGGGCGTAGAAGACCTTGCCGCGGCCTTCGTGCATGGCGCGGATGGCGGCAACGGTGTCCCAGCCGTGGCGGCGCGGGGCCTGGAACTGGAATTCGCGCTCGAGGCTGTCGAGGAAGGCGTCCGGCATCTTTTCGAAGATGCCCATGGTGCGGTCGCCCTGGACGTTGCTGTGCCCGCGCACCGGGCAGAGGCCGGCGCCTTCGCGGCCGATGGCGCCGAGCAGCAGGTGCAGGTTGACCACCTCCTGGATGGTGGCGACGGCGTTCTTGTGCTGGGTCAGGCCCATGGCCCAGCAGGTGACCAGCTTGCGGTCGCCGGAGGCGCACTGGCGCGCCACCTGCTGCATGACCGCGCGGTCGATGCCGGACAGGCGCTCCAGCTCGGCCCAGTCGAGGCTGCGCAGGTGCTGCTGGTAGGCCTCGAAGCCGGTCGTGTGCTCGGCCAGGAAGGCGTGGTCAAGGCTGCCGTCCTCGACGATCGTCTTGGCGAGCCCCTTGAGCAGGGCCTGGTCGCCGTTGAGGCGGACCTGGAGGAAGTGCTTGGCCAGCGGCGTCGGCTTGCCGAGCACGCCCTTGACCTGCTGCGGGTGCATGAAGCCGGTGAGGCCGGCCTCCTTCATCGGATTGACGGCGACGATGGTGGCGCCGTTCTCGACCGCGCGCTGCAGGCTGCTGAGCATGCGCGGGTGGTTGGTACCCGGGTTCTGGCCGATGATCAGGATCGTCTCGGCGGTCTCGAGGTCGTGCAGGGTGACGGTGCCCTTGCCGACGCCGACGCTCTGGTTGAGCGCCGCGCCGCTCGACTCGTGGCACATGTTCGAGCAGTCCGGCAGGTTATTGGTGCCGAACTGGCGGACAAAGAGCTGGTAGAGGAAGGCGGCTTCGTTGGTGGCGCGGCCGGAGGTGTAGAACACCGCCTCGTCGGGCGAAGCGAGCGCGTTCAGCTCCTCGGCGATCAGGGCGAAGGCGTCGTCCCAGGAGATGGCCTCGTAGTGGCTGCGGCCCGGGCGCAGCACGACCGGCTGGGTGATGCGGCCGGCCTGGTCCATCTCGTAGTCGCTCCACTCCGCGAGTTCGGCGAGGCTGTGCTCGGCGAAGAACTCGGGCGTGACGCGCTTGCGCGTGGTTTCGGAGGCGATGGCCTTGGCGCCGTTCTCGCAGAACTCGAAGGCGCTGCGGTGATCCTCGGGATCCGGCCAGGCGCAGCTCGGGCAGTCGAAGCCCTCCCACTGGTTCAACTGCAGCATGGCGGCGGTGCCGCGCACCAGGCCGCTGCTGCCGTAGACGTGCTTGAGCGAGTTGGCGACCGCGGGCACGCCGGCGGCGGCCGTCTTGCTCCGGCCCACCTCAATGCCGGTGAGCTTTTCCGGAGGCTGCGCGGGAATCAGGGGGGTATCGGTCATGGCGGGGGGTGAGGATGCAAGACCAGATACGCGGGAAAGCAAGCGTGGCGCCGCCTGGAACGGCGCCCGCCGGTCAAAACTCGCGCACGGTCAGGTTGCGGAACCAGACCTTGTCGCCGTGGTCGGTCAGCATGATGCGCCCCTTGCCCGGAGCGAAGCCGGGCTTGTTCTTGAACTTGCTCTGGGCGATGCGCGCCTGCCAGTCCGCCGAGGCGGTGTCGGCCGCGCAGACGAGTTGGCCGTTGAGCCAGTGCTCGATCTTGCCGTCGCGCACGACGACCCGGCTGGCGTTCCACTCGCCGGGCGCGCGCAGCGGCTTGCCGGCCTCCGGCGCCTTGATGTCGTAGATCGAGGCCGTGGTGTGGCTGCCGCCCTTGAGGCCGTCGGGATGCTTGCTGTCGTCGATCATCTGGTACTCGACGCCAAGCCACTCCTTGCCGCCGATCTTGGCGACCCAGTACTTGACGCCGTTGTTGCCGCCCTCCTCGATCTTCCACTCCCAGCTCAGCTCGAAGTTGGCGTACTCCTTCTCGGACAGCAGGTTGCCGCCCTTGGTGCCGTCGAGGTGCAGGGTGCCGTCGACCACCTTCCAGCCGGAGCCGGGCGTTTTGGCGGCGGCGGGAACCCAGCCGGCCAGGGAGCGGCCGTCGAACAGGGACACGGGTTCGGCCGCGGACAGGCTGGCGGCGGCGAGGAGGCAGAGGGCGAGCAGCGGTTTCATGATCGGGCGGCGAGCCTAGTGGCAAGCCCGCGCCTGGCAAGCGGCGAGCCGCGCCGAGTCGCAAAATGCAAAGCGAAAAATCGCCTGCCAGAGCGCGCACTGCGGCTAAGGTGCGGCACGACATGGCAAACGCGCAGCAGGCAGGCTCCACCGGCACGCCCCCTTGGGAGGCGAAAAAACTCCCGTCGAAGCGCGGCCTGGCCCGCAAGCTGGTGGTCTGGCTGCTGATCGGCGGCGTGCTGGCCCTGGTGCTGTACGGCCTGCGGCCGAAGCCCATCGAGGTCGAGATCGCCACGGTCGGCCGCGGGCCGCTGACGGTGCACGTGACCGAGGAGGGCAAGACGCGGATCCGCAACCGCTACGTGGTGGCCGCGCCGGTGAGCGGCCAGATGCAGCGCATCGACCTGAAACCCGGCGATCCGGTCACGGCCGGCAAGACGGTGCTGACGGTGATCGAGCCCGGCCTGGCACCGCTGCTCGACGCGCGCGCCAAGACCCAGGCGGAAGCCCGGCTCGCCGCCACCCGGGCCGCCCGCCAGCAGGCCGAGCAGGCGCTCGAGATGGCGCGCACTTCCGCCCGTTTCGCCGAGACCAACTGGCAGCGGGTGAAGGCGAAGGCCAGCGAGGGCAGCATCTCCGCCACCGACCGCGACACCATCGAGCGCGAGGCGCAGATCCGCGAGCGCGAGGTGCGCGCGGCCGAGTTCGCGCTGAAGGTCGCCGAGTTCGAGATCGCCCAGGCCGAGGCCGCGCTGCAGTCGTTCAGCGCCGCCGGCAGCGGCGGCCGCATCGAGGTGCGCGCGCCGGTCAGCGGCCTGCTGCTGCGCGTTATGCAGGAAAGCGCGGCGCCGGTGGCCGCCGGCACCGCCCTGGTCGAAGTCGGCGACCCCGCCGATCTGGAGATCGAGGCGGAGATCCTGTCGCGCGACGCCGTCGGCATCCCGCCCGGCGCCGAGGTCAGCGTCGAGCAGTGGGGCGGCGAAACGCCGCTGCGCGCGCGCGTCCGCCGGGTTGAACCGGCCGCCTTCACCAAGGTGTCCGCCCTCGGCGTCGAGGAGCAGCGCGTCATCGTGCTCAGCGATCTGGAAGCGCCGCCGGCGGCGGTCCGGGCGCTCGGCGACCGCTACCGCGTCGAGGTGCGCGTCGCCGTCTGGCACGCGGACGACGTCCTGCGCGTGCCGAGCGGCGCGCTGTTCCGCGAAGGCGGCGTCTGGAAGACCTTCGTGCTGCGCGACGGCGTCGCCCGGCGCGCGACGATCGAGGCCGGCCGCAGCGACGGCAAGCTGACGCAGGTGCTGGGCGGCCTGCAGGACGGCGAGCGCGTGCTGCTGCATCCGCCGGACAGCGTCACCGACGGCTCGGCGATCCAGGAGCGCCTGCAGCCCTGACGCCGGCTCAGACGTGGCCAAGCGCGGCGAAGGCCGCCTGCACCTGGCGCGTCAGCGGCCCCGGCACCGCCAGAGGCCGGCCGTCGATGGCTTCGATCGGATGAACGTCGCGGGTCGACGAGGTCAGAAAGGCCTCCTCGCAGTCGGCCAGCACCGCCACCGGCAGGGCCGTCTCCGCGCAGTCGATGCCGGCCTCGGCGCAGGCTTTCAGAACGAGGTGGCGGGTGATGCCGGCGAGGCAGCCGGAGTCGAGCGGCGGGGTCTGCAGGCGGCCGCCGACGACCACAAAGACGTTCGAACCGGTGCCTTCGCAGAGTTCCTGGCGCGTGTTGGCCAGCAGGGCTTCGCCGCAGCCGCGCTGCTTGGCGTGGGCGAGGGCGATGACGTTCTCGCCGTAGGAGACGCTTTTGACGCCGGCCAGGGCGCCGCGCTCGTTGCGCGGCCAGGGCACCAGGCAGACGCGTTCGGCCGGGCCCCAGGCGTTCAGCGGCGTCGCGATGACGATCGCCGTACGCCGGGCGTCGCCGCGGTCGGAGCCGAGCGGGCCGTCGCCGCTGGTCAGGGTGACGCGCACCCGCGCCTCCTGCAGGCCGTTGGCTTCCAGAACGGCGGCCATGGCGGCGTGATACTCGGCCTCCGGCAGCGGCGTCAGGCCCAGGCTGGCGCAGGAATGGCGCAGGCGCTCGTAGTGCGCCGCCGCGGCGAAGGGCCGGCCACCGCGGGCGACCAGGGTTTCGAAAATGCCGTCGCCGACCAGCAGTCCGTGATCGAACGGCGAAATCGCCGCCTCGTC
>CAYYJK010000200.1:0-7042 GCA_964472185.1 uncultured Prosthecobacter sp. | reverse complement strand
CATCACCACCGCCCTGTTCCTGGCGCCGCTGCCGGTGCTGGCGGTGCTGTTCCTGCCCACGCCCTGGCTGGCCGCGGCCCTGGCCCTGGTACTCCTGGCCGGGCTGTGGGAATGGACCGCCTTCGCCGGCATCCACGACCGCCTGCCGCGCGCCGCCTTCCTCACCGCCAACGCGCTGCTGATGGCCGCGCTCATCTGGGGCGGCGGCCCGAGCCTATTCACGCTCAAGCTGCTGAGCCTGGTGGGCGTGCTCTGGTGGGTGGCCGCGGTGCCGCTCTGGCTCGCGCGTCCGGCCTTCGCCAGCGCCGACCTGCCCGCCAACCGGGCCCTGAAGCTGATGGCCGGCACCCTGGGCGTCGTGCCGGCATGGTGCGCGCTGGGCTGGCTGCACGCCGAAGACCCGCTGGGCCCGCGCTGGACGCTCTACGCCCTTCTGGTGGTCTGGATCGCCGACAGCGGCGCCTATTTCGCCGGTTCGAAGTTCGGCAGGCGCAAGCTGGCGCCGTCCATCAGCCCCGGCAAGACCTGGGAAGGCGTGTACGGCGGCCTGGCGGCCACCGCGCTGCTGGCCATGGTCGGCTTCCCGCTGCTGGGCCTGGGCTGGACCCAGCTGCCGGCGCTGCTCGTGGCCACCTTGCTGGTCGCCGGCATCTCGGTGGTGGGCGACCTGTTCGAAAGCCTGATGAAGCGGCATTCGGGCGTGAAGGATTCCGGCGCCCTGTTCCCGGGCCACGGCGGCCTGATGGACCGGCTCGACAGCATCCTGGCCGCGCTGCCGGTATTCGTGGTGGCCAAGGCATGGCTGGGCCTCTGAAAACCATCGCGCTGCTGGGGGCCACCGGTTCGATCGGCGGCTCCACCCTCGACGTGGTCGCCCGGCACCCGGACCGCTTCCGCATCGGTGCGCTCAGCGCCAACGGCCGCGTCGACGAGCTGCTCAGGCTCTGCGCCCGCTTCCGCCCCGACGCCGCCGTGGTGGCCGACGAAACCGCCTGGCCCGCCCTGCGCGACGGCCTGGCGGCCCTGGGCCTGCCCACCCGCGCCCTGGCCGGCGCGGCGGCGCTGGACGAAGTGGCCGCCGACCCGGCCAACGACATTGTGGTGGCCGCCATCGTCGGCGCCGCCGGCATGTCCTCCACCCTGGCCGCCGCCCGCGCCGGCAAGCGCCTGCTGCTGGCGAACAAGGAATCGGTGGTGCTGGCCGGCGACCTTCTGCTGCAGGCCGCCCGCGCCGGCGGCGCCACCATCCTGCCGGTGGACAGCGAACACAACGCCATCTACCAGTGCCTGCCGGCCGACGGCAGCCGCCAGGGCGTGCGCCGCCTGCTGCTCACCGCCTCGTGCGGCCCTTTCCGTGGCCGCCGCCGGGCCGACCTGGCCGACGCCACCCCCGAGCAGGCCTGCGCCCACCCGAACTGGGTCATGGGCCGCAAGATCTCGGTCGATTCCGCCACCCTGATGAACAAGGGCCTGGAAGTCATCGAGGCCAGGCACCTGTTCGGCCTGCCGGCGAGCCGGATCGAGGTGGTGGTGCACCCGCAGAGCGTCATCCACTCGCTGGTGGACTACGTGGACGGCTCGGTGCTGGCCCAGCTGGGCAACCCCGACATGCGCACTGCCCTGGCCTACGGCCTGGCCTGGCCCGAGCGCATCGATTCGGGCGTGGCGCCGCTCGACCTGGCCGCCCTCGCCCGCTTCGATTTCGAAAAACCCGACCTGGGGGCCTTCCCCTGTCTGGGCCTGGCCTACCGCGTGCTCGAGGCCGGCGGCGCCGCGCCCGCCGTGCTCAACGCCGCCAACGAAGTGGCCGTTTCAGCCTTCCTTCAGGGCAAACTGGGCTTCCTTGGCATTCCGGACCTGATCCAGGCCTGCCTCGACGCCCACCCGGGCGGACCGGCCGATTCCCTGGAGCAGCTGTTGGAAACCGACGCCGAGGCCCGGCGCCTGGCCGGTGACCTGATCGCGAGGATGCGGCGCCCATGACGGAATTCTTCGGCTCGGTGTGGTGGCTCATCGTGAGCCTGGGCATCCTGGTCACCTTCCATGAGTTCGGCCACTACTGGGTGGCCCGGCGCTGCGGCGTGCGCGTGCTGCGCTTCTCGGTCGGCTTCGGCCGGCCGCTGTGGAAGCGCGTGGGCAAGGACGGCACCGAATACGTGGTGGCCATGCTGCCGCTGGGCGGCTACGTGAAGATGCTCGATGAGCGCGAGGTCGAAGTCGCCCCGCACGAGCGCCACGAGAGCTTCAACGCCAAGACCGTCTGGCAGCGTATTGCCATCGTGGCCGCCGGGCCGCTGGCCAACCTGCTGCTGTGCATCGGCCTGCTCTGGCTGATGTTCGTGATCGGCAAGCCCGACTTCCAGCCCGACATCGGCCGCGCCGAGGGCATTGCCGCCGAGGCCGGTTTCCAGCCGGGCGACCGCCTGCTCGACGTGGCCGGCCGCCCCACCCGCACCTGGACCGAAGCCGGCATCGCCCTGGCCACCGCCGCCATCGACCGCGAATCCACCCCGGTGCGGGTGCGCACGGCCGAAGGCGAGGAGCGCGTGCGCATCCTGCCCCTGGACCGCCCCGGCCTGCAGGTGAGCGAGGAGCGCCCCTTCACCGACCTGGGCCTGCGCCCGTCCTGGCCGCCGGTGGTGGGCAGCGTGGCCCCCGGCTCCGCCGTCGAAGGCCGGCTGCAGGCCGGCGACCGCCTGCTGTCGATCAACGGCGAACCGGTGCGCAACTACGACGAGATCGACCCGCTGCTGCAGCGTCTGGCCCGCCCGGACGGCGAACTGGCGATCCGCGTCGAACGCGCCGGCGGCGAAACCACCGTGGCCGTGGCCCCGCGCCAGGCCGAGCGCGACGGCCAGGCGGTGTGGCAGCTGGGCATCCTGGCGGCGGCGCCGGTGGAAGACGCGATGCTGCGCTTCGGCCCGCTGCAGGCGGTCCCGGCGGCCCTGGCCGAAACCCGCCAGATGACCTCCGACGTGGTCGGCATGCTCTGGCGCATGGTCACCGGCCAGGCCTCGCTGAAGAACATCTCGGGCCCGATCACCATCGCCCGCGTCGCCAACGGCAGCGCCAGCCTGGGCCCGGCGTGGTTCCTCAACTTCCTCGCCGTGCTCTCGCTGAGCCTTTTCATCATGAACCTGCTGCCCATCCCTGTCTTGGATGGGGGGCACCTGCTGTATTACCTTATCGAATTGGTCAAGGGCAGCCCGGTCGGCGAACGTGGTCTCGCGGCGGGCCAGTACATCGGCCTGGCCCTGCTGGCCGGCCTGATGGGACTGGCCTTCTACAACGACATTCTCCGCCTCGGCTCCTGACCTCCACCCTTTGCGCGGCCGTTCCCCGCCCGCCTTCCACGGATTGATGATGACGCGACCCACTGTCCGCCGCTGCCTCCTGAGCATCGCGCTCGCCGCCGCCCTCGCCGGCCCCGCCCACGCCCAGAACTTCGAGGCATTCCAGGTCGCCGACATCCGCGTCGAGGGCCTGCAGCGCATCTCGGCCGGCACGGTATTCACCTACCTCCCGGTGGAGCGCGGCGACCTGCTCGACCGCAGCCGCTCCAGCGAAGCCATCCGCGCGCTGTTCCGCACCGGCTTCTTCAGCGACGTCAAGCTCGAGCGCCAGGGCGACATCCTGGTGGTGGTGGTGGCCGAGCGCCCCGCCATCAACACCATCACGCTCACCGGCAACAAGGACATCAAGTCCGAGGACCTGCTGGGCGGCCTGCGCAGCATCGGCCTGTCCGAGGGCGAGACCTTCAACCCGCTCAACCTCGACCGCGTCACCCAGGAACTGATCCGCCAGTACAACAACCGCGGCAAGTACAACGTCTCGATCCAGCCGACGATCTCGAACCTCGACCGCAACCGCGTCGACGTCAACATCATCATCGCCGAGGGCAAGGCTGCCCGCATCCGCGACATCAACATCGTCGGCAACGAGACCTACGTCGAGGAAGACCTGCGCGCCGGCTGGGAATCGAACACCAGCAACTGGCTGTCCTGGTACCGCCGCGACGACCAGTACTCGCGCGAGAAGCTCTCGGGCGACCTCGAGAAGCTCAACAACTACTACCTCGACCGCGGCTACGTCGACTTCAACGTCGAATCCACCCAGGTCGCGATCAGCCCGAACAAGCGCGACATCTTCGTCACCGCCAACATCGCCGAGGGCGAGGTCTACACCATCGGCGACGTCAAGGTCAGCGGCGACACCATCCTGCCGGTCGAGGAGCTCGAGAAGCTGCTGATGGTGGCCGAGGGCGGCACGTTCTCGCGCGCCCGCATCGAGCTCACCACCGACGCCATGATCGCGGTGCTGGGCAACATCGGCTACGCCTTCGCGCAGGTGAACCCGATCCCGGACATCGACCGCGAGAAACGCGTGGTCGGCCTGAACTTCTTCGTCGAGCCGGGCCCGCGCGTGCAGGTCCGCCGCATCGTCTTCAAGGGCAACACCGGCACCGCCGACGAGGTGCTGCGCCGCGAGATGCGCCAGTTCGAGGGCGCCTGGTTCTCGCAGGCGGCGGTGGACCGTTCCAAGGTCCGCCTGCAGCGCCTGGGCTTCTTCGAGGAAGTCGACATCGAGACCCCCGAGGTGGCCGGCGCGCCCGACCAGGTGGACGTGGTGGTCAACGTCAAGGAGCGCAACTCGGGCCAGTTCACCTTCGGCCTGGGCTACCAGCAGACCTACGGCCTGATCACCAGCCTGCAGCTCGTGCAGAACAACTTCCTGGGCACCGGCAACCGCGTCTCGGTGGCCGTGCAGAACAACTCGTACTCCAAGCAGTACTCGCTCGGCTTCACCGACCCTTACTTCACCGACAGCGGCGTCAGCGTCGGCTACAACCTCAGCCACAGCGACTACAGCTACTCGCGCCAGGACGCCAACCTGGCCCAGTACAACAACGCCGTGTCCGCGGCCGAAGTCCTCGTCGGCCTGCCGCTGACGGAAACCGACTCGGTCCAGTTCTCGCTGGGCATCGACCGCAACCAGATCACCACCCAGGACGGCTCCACGCCGGAACCGCTGATCCAGTACCTGGTCAGCACCCTGGGCGACCGCCAGCGCTTCCCGCAATTCCACCTCGACGACGACGACGACGACGACACCCCGATCGAGAACGACGACGACGACCCGACCACCACCGACCCGCTGCTGTTCGGCGGCTCGCGCAAGTGGAACATCAACGCCTGGCGCCTGCAGACCGGCTGGGTGCGTGATTCGCGCAACGACTACCTGCTGCCGACCCGAGGCACCTACCACCGCATCAGCGGCGAGTTCGTGCTGCCGGGCAGCGACCTCGAGTACTACAAGCTGGGCTACAACTTCGAGCACTATGTCCCGCTCACCCGCTGGATGGTGATGAAGATCGGCGCCGAGCTCGGCTACGGCGACAGCTACGGCGACACCGGCGGCAACACCTGCCCGTCGTTCGACACCGAAGGCGACATCATCACCACCAGCACCAACTGCGGCCTGCCGTTCTTCCGCAACTACTACGCCGGCGGCCCGAACTCGATCCGCGGCTTCGAAGTGAACACCGTCGGCCCGACCTACCAGTTCAGCGCCGACGGCTACCGCCAGCCGATCGGCGGCTCGCTCAAGACCGCCGGCACCGTCGAGTTCTATTTCCCGACCCTGTTCGACGGCAAGGGCACGCGCCTGTCGGCCTTCGTCGACTACGGCAACGTGTACAACGGCTTCGACGACTGGGAAGCCAAGACGCTGCGCATCTCCACGGGCGTGGCGCTGCAGTGGCAGTCGCCGATGGGCCCGATCCAGATCAGCTACGCCCTGCCGATCCAGCGCGAGCGCTCGGACCAGATCGAACGCCTGCAGTTCACCTTCGGCGGCAGCTTCTAAGGCCACCGCGATGTCGGCGCAGGCCCCGGCACCGACCCTGGCCGAACTGGCGGAACGCTTCGGCCTGGAGCTTCGCGGCGATGGCGCCACCCGCATCCGCGGCGTGGCGACCCTTGCCGGCGCCGGCGAAGGCCAGCTGGCCTTCCTGGCCAACCCGCGCTACCGGCGCGACCTGGCAAGCACCGGCGCCGCCGCGGTGGTGCTCGCAGCGGACGACGCCGCGGACTGCCCGGTGCCCTGCCTGGTGGCGCGCTCGCCCTATGTGGCCTTCGCGAAGATCGCGGCGCTGTTCGAATCCAGCCCGGCGCCCGCGCCCGGCATCCATCCCTCGGCCGTGGTGGCGCCCGACGCCGTGGTGCACCCCAGCGCCGAAATCGGCCCGCTGGCGGTCATCGGCGCGCGCTGCCAGGTCGGCGCCGGCGCCGTCATCGGCCCCGGCTGCATCCTCGGCGAGGACAACGTGGTCGGCCCCGGCTGCCAGCTGCTAGCGCGCGTCACGCTGGTGACGCGGGTGCGGCTGGGCGCGCGCGTGCGCATCCACCCGGGCGCCGTTCTCGGCGCCGAGGGTTTCGGCCTGGCCATGGACGCCGGCCGCTGGATCAAGGTGCCGCAGCTGGGCGGCGTGGTGGTCGGCGACGACTGCGAGATCGGCGCCAACACCACCATCGACCGCGGTGCCCTCGAGGACACCGTGCTCGAGGAAGACGTGCGGCTCGACAACCAGATCCAGGTCGGCCACAACGTGCGCATCGGTGCCCACACGGCCATGGCGGGCTGCGCGGCCGTCGCCGGCTCGGCCCGGATCGGCCGCTACTGCCTGGTCGGGGGCGGCGTCGGCATCACCGGCCACCTCGAGGTCTGCGACAAGGTCACCATCACCGCCATGAGCCTGGTGACGGCCTCGATCACCGAACCGGGCGAGTATTCCTCCGGCATGGCGGTGCAGGACAGCCGCAGCTGGCGCCGCAACGCGGCCCGTTTCCGGCAATTGGACCAGCTGGCGCGTAGAATGGGCCCCCTGCCCAAGGATTGAAGTTCAAGGACCCCCAGGATGAGCGAAGACGCCATCAAGATGCCCGTGGATGTCGCCTGCATCCTGCACCTGCTTCCCCACCGCTACCCGTTCCTGCTGGTCGACCGCGTGGTCGAGCTCGAGCCGCACCAGCGCATCCGCGCG
>CAYYJK010000199.1:3205-7097 GCA_964472185.1 uncultured Prosthecobacter sp. | reverse complement strand
TTGTCAGCATCGGCAATTCCACCGGCCTGTGCGACACCGTCTCCAGCGTCACCCACTACCGCAACGTGTACATCCGCGGCTGCCTGGCCTACGACATCTTCTTCATCGGCGACTCGCCGCACAGCATGGAGAACGTGCGGGTGGAAAGCAGCGCCCACTATCCGCTGGTGGTTGCCCAGCACACGGACCGGCCGCAAAACGGCCCGAGCCTGGTCCGTCTGCGCAACGTGCACATCCGCCGGCGGGCCGGCAAACCCGGGGAGGTGCGCGTCAGCCGCCACGGCAAGCTCGAACTGGAACGCTGCACGCTGCTCGGACTGAACCTGAACGTGACTGCCGGGGGCGAGGTGCTGGCGCGGCAGTGCGTGATCGGCGGCGACCCGGCGCCGGCTGCGGTGCTGGCCGCCAACAGCCTGTGGCGCGGCGAGCGCAACCACTACGACCTGCAGAGCCTGCGCCTGGGCGCGGCGAGCTTCACTGCGGCGACCCTGGCTGACTTTCAAAAACTCACCGGCGGTGACCTGACCTCGCGCTGGGCGCCCCTGGCGGCGGGCCTGCTGCCCGAGGCCGGCGCCGACGAGCGTCAGCTGCCGGCCCAGTCTCCGCAATCCCGATGAAGATGCGTTTGTCTCTCTGCCTTCTGCTGCTGGCCGGCTCGCTGGCGGCCGACCCGGTTCAAGATGCGGCCCTGGCGCGCATGCCCAAACCCTGGCTGGCCAAGGTCGACCGGTTCAGCTGGGAGGAGTACGAAGCAACGCTGCGCTACTGGGCGGAGACGCACGCCGACGTGGCGGCGCTGTCGGTGCGCGGCCGCAGCGGCGACGGTCAGGCCCTGTACCTGCTCGATCTGACCGATCGCGCGGTGCCGGATGCGGACAAGCAGCGCGTCCTGATCACGGGGCTGCACTGCGGCCCGGAGCGCAGCGGGGCCACGACGATCCTGCATTTTGTGGAGTGGCTGCTGGGCGGCGATCCGGAGGCGCGCGCCATCCTGAAACGGCAGCGCATTCTGGTCATGCCCATCCTCAACCCGCACGGCTTCTTCGTGCAGGAGGGCAACGGCAACGCCGCCGGCCTGCCGGTCTACGACGGCCAGCGCGGCCGCCTGTGGGACATCCCGGCCATGACTCTCAAGGAGCCGGAGCGGACGCCGGAACTGAGCGCCTTTGTCGGCGTGGTCGACGAGTTTCAGCCGGAGGTGCACGCCGACATCCACGGCGTGACGCTCAGCTTCAACGGCCAGCTGGTGTCGGAGTCGGTCGGTTCAGCCGGTTCGAACCACGCGCTGCGGCCCTGGGATGCGCGCGTGCCCGAGGCCATGGCGGCAGCGGCCCGTGCCGAGGGCTACCCGAGCGACCGTTGGGAGGCCGATGCCCAGCGCATGCTCTGGGGACCGGAGCTGGAGGCGCACAGCGCCAAGCTCTGGATGGGACGGGTGTTTTTCTATCCCGGCACCTATCCCTACCTCAAGTACCACACCCTGCCGGTGCTCACCGAGAACGGCTGGGAGGAGGGTGGCGTGGCGCGGTTGAAGGGGCTGCTGCGGGTGGGTCAGGCGTTTTCCGCGCTGCAGCCGCAGCCAGGCTACGAGGTCAATCGCGTCAAGAGCCTGGGCGGGCACTACCTCGCCGCCTACGGCACGACCGCTGCCGAACGGCGGCAGAGCCGGGTGGAGCTGTGGAACCGGCAGGGCAGCTTCACCCTGGGCATGCTCTATCCGCAGTGCGACTGCCGGGTGCTCATGGCCTGCGCGGTGACGCCCGCCGGCCGCAAGGCGTTGACGGCGCGCACGCCTGGGCAGCCGATGCCGCCTGTGGCCGACTTTCTCGCCAATCTGGCGGAGCTGCCTGCGCTCAATGCCGAAGCGCTGTCGGCGTTTGTCCAAGCCGGGCCCGAGGTCAAGCTGTACACCGAGCCCGCGCTGCCGGCGCGCGGCGGCGGCCTGCAGCACGGGCTCGCCTTCGTGCTGCGGCTTTCCTACGCCCGGCCGGAACTGCTCGACCTTCGCCTCAACGGCCACCGGCTGCAGGAAAGCGCCACCGACGGCTACCAGACCTGGCTGGCCGACGGCTTCACCCATGTCCAGATCAACGTGCCACCGGCCCGGACGCGCGCGGCCGACCTGTTCGTCGTCTCCTGCGCCTACCGTCCCGAGGTGCAGCGCCGCTACGGCTGGCGTCCGCCCGAAGCCGTGCGCCGCCGGCTGCAGACCTCCAAGCCATGAAGATCCGCCGCCTCCACCTTGCGCTGTGCCTGGCCGCTGCGTGGCCGCTGCAGGCCGCCGAGCGCGTGCTGTTCGCCTTTGACGATCACAGCATCCCTTGGCAGCACAACCTCAAGACCACGCTGGTCCAGGCTGAAAAGCATCCGGACAATCCCGTGCTGCGGCGCGGGCCCGCCGGATCGCCGGATCACGGCCATGCGATCCTCTACGGCACGGTGCTGAAGATCGGCGGGCTCTTCCGCATGTGGTACCTTGGCATGGCCGAAGCGGAGATTCGGGCGGGGCAGGCGCCGGGCTGGTGGCGGCCGATGTGCTATGCCGAGAGCCGGGACGGCGTCCGCTGGACCAAACCCGAGCTCGGGCTGGTGGAGTTCAACGGTAGCCGCCGCAACAACATCTGCCGGATTGCCGGCACGCCGGAGTCGCTGACGCGGATCAACGATTTCCTCTCGGTCCTGCACGATCCCGACGATCCGGATCCGGCCCGGCGCTACAAGGCCGCCTACATCGCCCACGTGCCGAGCGAGGAGATTCGCGGCGGCATGAGCGGCCTCGGGCCGTCCGAAAAACGGGTCTGCTCGACGATCTGTGCCACCAGTGCCGACGGCCTGAATTGGCAGGTGGTCGGCGACCGGCCGGCGAACGCCGGCGCCGAACGCTTTGAGGCCAGCGGCCTGTACCGCTTCGGCCATTTCTACTACGTCACGGGCCAGCTCATTTCACCCTGGTCCTGGCTGGCCGACGGCAGTGCCGCCGGCCGCGTGATGCTTGCCTACCGGTCGCCCGATTTCGCCAGCTGGTCGCCGGCGCGCGCCTTCGCCTTTGCCCGTCCGGGGCAGTTGGCCAGTCCGCCGGTGCCGGGGCAGCAGACGCACATGGGCGCCGGACTCTGGAACCGCGGCAACGTGCTGGTCGGCCTCTACGGCCAGTGGCAGGATCCCGACCGGAAACCGCCGCCCGGGCAGCCGCATCTGCTCGGCACCGTGGTCGATCTGGGCCTGCTGCTCAGCAACGACGGCATCCATTTCCGCGAGCCGGTGCCGGGCTTCAAGGTCATTGCACGCGGCCCGCCGGGCAGCTGGGATGATGTGGCCCTGCTGCAGGGGCATGCCTTCGTCAATGAGGGCGACCGCACCCTGATCTGGTACTCGCACTGGGACACCGGCGCCAAGCTCAAGACCATGGACATCGGGCTGGCGACGCTGCGGCGCGACGGCTTCGGCCATCTGTCGCCGCAGTTTCCGGATCACGCGGCGCAGTTCATCACCCAGGCGGCCCCCTTCAGCCCGGCCACGCAGCTGCATCTGAATGTCGACGGCGTTTCGGCCGCGGTGCCGCTGCGTGTGGAACTGCTCGACGAGCGCGACCAGCCCCTGGCGGACTTCGCCGGCGACGCGGCCGCCGTGGTGGCCCAGTCCGGGGTGCGCGTGGCGGTCGCCTGGGCGAAGCCGCTGCCCGCTGCCCGTTCACTCGCCGTGCGCGTGCGTTATCCCGCCGCCAGTCAGGCCCGCGTCTACGCCCTTTACCTCACCGATTAACCATGTCCCTCCAGCTTTGCCAGCAGTTGAACGCCACCGACACGAAGCTCCTCACCCGGGCCCTGGACGGCTTCGTGCCCGAGCGGATTTTCGACATCCACACGCACCTGTTTCACACCCGGCATTTCGC